>CAMQHT010000019.1 GCA_947001705.1 uncultured Collinsella sp. | reverse complement strand
AATCCAAGGGTTACACCCTAAGAGCAAACCACCCCTTCTAGGGGTGGTTTTGATTTAAGCGTCCACGCATGAAACACGGCGCGATGAACTGCGCTGCTCGCCACCTGCCCGCGCCGCCGAGAGCAGGGCGCCCAAATCGGCCTGGATCGCCTCTGCCTTGCTTCCAAGCTGCAACGGAGCCGAGTCGCCCGAGATGTTTACGCTCAAAAGGTGCGCATCCGGCAGCTTCGCGGTCATGCTCCAGAACGGGAGCGTGATGATGCCGGGGGTCATCTCGCCCACGCCGAGCTCCAGCAACAGCACGCGGCGATCGCTGCGCTCGCGCACAAAGCGCTCGTATCGTCCGAGGCTCTCGCGCCAGGCCGCACCCTGCAGAAACGTGTCGTCGCGCACCCACGGCACAAGCTGCCAGCCGCAATGCGGGCATCGGGGGACATCCTCGCTGAGGACCTCGAACCCCGCCATGCCCGCGAGCATGCGTTCGACGTAGGGGCTCGCGTCGAAGAGCTCGTCGCAGCATGGCTGCTTGCACTGAAGGTGCGCGAAGCTTCCCTGATAGTTACAGGTTCTCTCGTCGGGAAACGTCTTCTCGACTTGGATGTCTACATTGGTGCTCAGGATGAAGTAATCCTTATGGCCGATGAGGGACCGTAGGTCGAGATAGGGCTGCGAGGCCAGCTCGCGCAGCATGAAGTCGATGTATCGCGCATAGTATGCCCATTGCTGCTCGAGGCTGGGGTAGAGGCGGTAGAAGCCGTCGAAAAGGCTCTTGAAGCCAAAGGCTTGCTGCCAGTCCGTCATTCCGGCGCGCGCCATGCCTGCGCGGTTGTAATGGTTGAACCCGGCGGCGCTTGACATGCCCGAGCCGATGCCGACGATGATGGCGTCGGCATCGTCGATAAGGCTTCGAAGCCTATACGCTTCCCTCTCTAGAGACGGCATTGGGCAATCTCCTCGAAAGCCGGGGCCATATCGCCGTCAACGAGAATCGTCTCGCACGATGCATCGGGCGCCATAGCCTGGCTGTAGTTGAACACGATGTAGGTGGCGTGCTCGCAGACGTTCGCGATCTGGGCGAGCATGTGCTTTATGATGCCGTTGCGCAGTCCCACGCCAAGTTCGAGGATGGCGACCCTGCCGTTGCGATGGGCTTGCACAAGGCGCTCGAGCTCCTCGAGCTGGGTCATGGCGAGGGCGTCTGGATGGGCGAGGCGCCGCTCGTCAACCGACGTGCGCGTGCTCCCCTCAGTCTCGAGCACGCGCTCCTCGTCGAACCCGGCGCGCGCGAAGTGCCCGTCGATGTTGCATGTGACCACGAAGGTGTCGGCGTGCTCCGTAAGACGCCGCAGCCCGTTCATGAGCGAGCCGGGCTCATATTCGAGATACTCCTTTTGATGGAACCGCTCGGCCCATCGGCGTCGCACGCTGGCATCCGGGGAAGCGAGCCCCTGCAGTATGCAGCCGATGCCGTCTGCCTGAGCGAGGTCGCCGTACGCCTCTTGGAAATGAGCATCGGCGCAGAAAAGGTTGAGCCCCTCCGCCATGTCGAGTCCGTTGCTAGCGCCGATGATGACAAGATCCGCTTCGGCTAGCGCCCTGCCTATGCGAACTGCTTTCGCCGTCTCCATGCGCTACCTCCCCAGCGTCTTGCGCACGTCGGCAAGCACGTCGGCGATGTCGGCGCGAACGGCGAGCCCCCGATCCTCGATCGCGCGGGGGAGAAACTGCGTCTTGTTGTTTACGGCGATGTAGCTGGCCTGCGGTAACTGCGCCGTGAGGGCCCAGAACGGCTCCTGGATAAACGCGGGCGTCATGCGGCCCACACCCAGCTCGAGGAAGAGGATCCTCTGCCGTGCGTGCGCGTCGAGCCAGTCGGACACCTTGCGGTACTGCTCCTCGTAGAGTTCGCCCTGCAGGAAGTTGCCGTAGCCGCGAACCCAGGGGAACGCCTCTGCCCCGCAGTGCGGGCAGCGCGGCACGAGCTCTGTCGGAACCTCAAGGCCGTCTCCCATGGCCTCTACCATGCGGGAGACCGGCTCGACCGCATCCCACACCGCGTCGGTGCAACAGTGGGAGCACTGAAAGAAGCGGTGGTCGCCTTGGATCTCTGCCACTTTCTCCCAGGGATAGAGCTTCACAAACTGCGTGTCCTGGTTGGTGGTGAGCACGAAGAAATCCTTCTCGGCGATAATGGTGTCGAGGTCCCTGTAGGGCTTGCGCAGCGGGGCGTTGAGCGTGGTGTCGAGGAAGGTGGCGAGGTATCCCCAGCGCGCCTCGGCGGTGGGCCAGCGGTAGAACGACCCCTCGAAAGCGCCCTTGAAACCGTAGCGCTCGGCGAATTTGCCGAAATGCCTGCGATAGGTTGCGTTGTCCTCGTAATAGAAGTCGCCGCCGCCCGCCGCGGAGAGCCCAGAGGCCCCGCCCACCAGCACGCAATCGGCTTCCTCGATCATGCGGGCGAAGTCCCTGATTTGCTGGTCGTAGGGCTCGGGCTCGCGGTCACTCAGCTCATAGGGCGTGCCGCCGCTGCGGTAGGCGGCCTGAAGGGAAAACGATTGGTTGGTGAGCTCGATAACGAGCTGCTCGTACAGGGTCACTGGATACCTTCTTTCAGCTATTATAAACAGGTGTCTATAAAAAGTATCCATGTCGATTTGCTTAAGAGCAATGAACAGCTTCGGCCTGCTGTCGATAAACGAGCGTTTGCCGGGCATTGTCGAGCGTTGCAATTGGAGGGGTAATGGAAGCGGGGAAGATCGATCGTCGCCGACGCTATACACTCTCGGTCATACGGGAGGCGTTCTTCGCGCTGCTGGCCGAGGTCGGCTTCGCGAAGATGACGGTAGCGGATATTTGCCGCCGCGCCGATATCAACCGTGGCACGTTCTATCTGCACTACGAGGACAAGTTCGCCCTGCTCGACGCGCTTATCGACGAGGCCTTGGCGGCGGTGCCGCCGCTCGAGGGAACGGAGGCGGGTGCCCTCTGCCAGCGTCCGCCGGCAAACGATGACTATTATCTGCTCTACTCGGATGACGACGCGTACGCCCGGGTGGCACAGCGCGTCGTCGAGCGCGGCGCCGAGCAGATGGTTCCCTCGATCATGGAGGAGACTGGGCTTTCGCGCGAGGACGCCTATCTGCTCTTCGTCCACAACGTCCAGGGAAATCTCGCGGTCAACCGCCTGCTCGGTTGGAGGCGAGGGCCCGAGTTTGCCCACGCTCAGGAGCTGCTCAGCGCCTATTCCGAAGGGGGCATGCGGGCGGTATCGGCTCGTCACGATCCTCGTAGCTCGTCTTGACCGCATGTCATTTCAGGTAGGTGGCGTTGCTATGGGCCCTCTTTGATTTTCGACGTTGTATAAGGCAATCGCAATCGTCTTGAGCTTCTTTAGGGAACTTGAACAAGAGATATGGCCTGCTGGCGATTGATTAACACCATTCGTTTTGGTTACAAGAAAGCATGCTGCGCGCCTGCAGCATGAGGGAGAGGGAATCCTATGAATATCGTTGTATTGAGCGGCAGCCCGCGTAAGGGCGCTAATACCGATACCATGGTCGAGGCGTTTGCCGAGACCGCGCGTGAGGGCGGCCATACGGTCGAGGTCATCCGCGTTGCCAGCAAGAAGATCGCCGGCTGCTTGGGATGCCAGTACTGCTTCGCCCATGAGGGCGTCTGCGTGCAGAAGGATGACATGGCCAACGTGATTGAGTCGCTGAAAGACACCGACATGGTTGTCTTCGCTTCGCCTATCTACTGGTTTGATATCACTGCGCAGGAAAAGACCGCCATCGACCGCCTGTACGCCTTCGGTGCCACGGGATTCCCGTTCACCAAGACGGCCCTTTTACTCGATAGCCACAGCGAGGGTGTCTATGATGCGGCGATCGCTATGTACAAGTCAACCTGCGCGTACTGCAAGTGGGAGGACCAGGGCATTGTCACCATCAGCGGTATGACCGAGCGCGACAGCATGGCATCCTCGCCCAAGTTGAAAGAGGTGCGAGAGCTCGCTCGCAAGCTTGCCTAAGGACAAGAAGAACGCATGGCAATCAGCGTTGGTGGAAATGCTTGCTGTCCTTACCGAGAGATAGGGGCGAATTCCCTCAAGTGCCGTATAGAACAATTATTAAACGCAGAAAAATAACTGAAAACAAATTAATCCGCGTTAAAATATTGTCAAACAGAAGTTCATGAGGGAAGGTTGCGCATGCGTCGCAAGGCAGACGAGCTACTTAGGGAATGGCGAGACAGAGCTGATAGAAAACCTTTGCTGGTCAAAGGCGTGCGCCAGTGTGGCAAGACCTATTTGCTCAGAACGTACGCCCAGGATCTTTTCGAATCGGTTGTCTACGTTAATCTTGAGAACGACCGGTCGGCGCGAGCGGATTTTTCGGGCGGTCTTGACCCTCATTCGATTGTACGCGCGATCGAGGCTCGTACGGGACAGCGTATCGTGCCTGGCAAAACCTTACTGTTCATTGACGAGATCCAGGCATGCGAGGAAGCGCTCACTTCCCTTAAATACTTTTGCGAAGATGCTCCCGAGTATTACGTTGCGGCTGCTGGGTCGCTTCTTGGGGTTGCCATTAACCATCAGTCGTATTCGTTCCCCGTCGGAAAGACCGACTTGATCGAGATGACTCCACTCGATTTCGAGGAGTTTCTCTGGGCGATGGGGCACGATCAGCTGGTCGACGAGATACGCTCATCATTCGAGTTTATGGGTCCTCTTGCGCCAAGCCTTCATGAAAAGGCGCTTGGGCTCTATCGGCAGTATCTTGTTGTTGGCGGAATGCCCGAGGCGGTCCAAACGTACATCGATGATCAGTCAATCATTGATGTGGCCGAAAAGCATCGGATTATTCTCGACGGATACTCCGCCGACACTAATAAATATGCTGATGAGCGCTTGAGCGCAAAGACGCGTGCGTGCTTCGATTCCATTCCACAGCAGCTTGCCAAAGAGAATCGTAAATTTCAATACAAGGTAGTGCGAGCGGGGGGCAATGCGTCTCTCTTTGGAGATGCTCTCGACTGGCTTGTATTGTCGGGTACGGTGGCGCGCTGCAGCCTAGTTGGGAAGATCGAAAGCCCTTTAGAGGCCTTCGTTAACCCTTCTGCTTTTAAAATCTATCAGGCGGATACAGGGCTGCTCGTCTCCAAGGCCGGTGCTCAACGCGCCGATATTCTTGCCGGCATCGGCGGCACATTCATGGGTGCACTTACCGAAAACTACGTCGCCCAACAGCTTTCAGCCATGGGCTATCCGCTGCATTATTGGGCGCGAGATAATCGTGCGGAAATCGACTTTGTAGTAGAGAAGCAGGGATGCTTGTCTGCGGTTGAAGTCAAGGCGGGAGAGAACACAAGATCTCGAAGCCTGTCCTCACTTAAAAAGACCCATCCGGGCGTGCGCCTTATCAGGCTATCGACTAAGCCCTTTGGAATGAATGATGGGCTTATGTCTGTTCCACTTTATGCGGCATTTTGTCTATAGGGATGATGCTGGTGTAATGCATGGAGCCCAGGGCGCAGCGTTTACTGCGCTCCGGGCCCCGCTGCTTTGTACAACCATGACGGTTTAGTCGCCGTTGTTTTAGTCAAACAAACTCGGCATGTCATTTTCCTTCATGAGGGCGCCGGCGGAGGGCAGGCTCTGCGCGGTGAACTTCTCGGCCGAGACGCCGGCGCCAAGAATCTCCTCGGTCGTGCCGACGGTGGTGACCGAGCGGCCCTTCTTGGCCGTAAAGGCCTGGACGCCCTGCGTGTTGGTGGTCGTCTTGGTCTTGAGCAACGACGTGTTGAAGTTCATCAGACGGTAGTCGCTCGAGACCAGCGCGAGGTCACGGTCCTCCTTGAGCACCTGCGCATACAGCAGCTTGCTGCCGCCGTAGATGGCGTTCTTAAGGCGCTTGCGGTTGGTCTTGGTGACGTATCCGGCAAGCGCGACGCGCACCACGCGGCCGTTCTCAAAGACAAACAGCACGTCGGCCTTGTAATCCTCGGGGTCGATGACCCAGATGACGCTCTCGTCGGGTTCCATCTCAAGATCGGTCGGCAGGTACGAGCCCAGCTGGGCCGACTTGGTGTCCTCAAACGCTGCAACCCTGCACTTGTACACCTGGCTCTTGTTGGTAAAGACCAGCAGCTCGTGGGTGTTGGAGGACGGGAACTCGATAAAGGGTTTGTCGCCATCCTTGTACTTGAGCGTGGTCGCCTTCTTGAGCACGCGGTCCGTCATCTTCTTAAGGTAGCCATCGCGCGAGAGCATGATGGTGACCGGGTACTCCTCGACCTCGGGCTCCAAGCTTACCTCGATAACCTCATGGGGCTCGATCCTGCCCGTGCGGCGCGGCATCACGTACTTCTTATTGACCGCGGCCAGCTCGTCGCTGATGACCTTCTTGATGTTCTCCTCGCTGGAGAGGATCTCCTCGAGCTCGGCAATCTCGCCCTCAAGCTTGGCAATGTCTTTGGTGCGGTTGAGGATGTACTCTTCGTTGATGTTGCGGAGCTTGAGCTCGGCAACAAACTCGGCCTGGGTCTCGTCGATGTCGAAACCCTTCATAAGGTTGGGCACGACCTCGGCCTCGAGCTTGGTGCCGCGGATGATGGCGATGGCCTTGTCGATGTCGAGCAGGATCGCCTCAAGGCCGTGCAGCAGGTGCAGGCGCTCAGACTTTTTGCCCAGGTCAAAGTTGATGCGGCGACGCGTGGACTCAATACGCCACTTGACCCACTCGTGCAGGATCTGGCGCACGCCCATAACGCGAGGGTAACCATCGACCAGTACGTTGAAGTTGCACGAGAACGAATCCTGCAGCGTGGTCGAGCGATAGAGCTTCGCCATGAGCTTGTCGGGGTCGACGCCGCGCTTAAGGTCGATAGCGATGCGCAGACCCGAAAGGTCGGTCTCATCGCGAATGTCTGCGATCTCCTTGACCTTGCCCTCCTTGGAGAGCTTGACGATGCGCTCGATGATGACATCGGTCTTGGTGGTGTAGGGGATCTCGTAGACCTCGATGATGCGCTCTTCGGGAATCCAGCGCCAGCGGGAGCGGATTTGGAAGCTGCCAAGGCCGGTCTCGACGATCTTCTCCATTTCCTCGCGGCGGTAGATGATCTCGCCGCCGGTGGAGAAATCGGGCATGGGCATGTACTCGAGCAGGTCGCAGTTGGGATCCTGCAGGTAGTGCATGGTGGCGGTGCAGACCTCGTTGAGGTTGAAACCGCAGATATCGGATGCCATGGCGACGCCGATGCCCTTGTTGGCCGAGACAAGGATGTTGGGGAACGTGGTGGGCAGCAGACGCGGCTCCTTCATGGCACCATCGTAGCTGTCGACGAAGTCGACCGGGTCCTTGTCGATGTCTTTGAAGATCTCGGCGCTGATGGGGGAGAGCTTGGCTTCGGTATAACGCGAGGCGGCGTAGCTCAGGTCGCCCGAATAGTACTTGCCAAAGTTGCCCTTCGACTCCACGAAGGGGGCAAGCAGCGCCTCGTTGCCCGTGGCCAGGCGCACCATCGTCTCGTAGATCGCGGCGTCGCCGTGCGGGTTGAGCTTCATGGTCTGACCCACGATGTTGGCGCTCTTCTGGCGCTCGCCCTTGAGCAGACCCATCTTGTACATAGTGTAGAGCAGCTTGCGATGCGAGGGCTTAAAGCCGTCGATCTCGGGGAATGCACGCGAGACGTTGACGCTCATGGCGTAGGGCATGTAGTTGACCTCGAGCGTCTGCGTGATTGGCTGATCGGTGACCTCGGAGTGCAGGCCGATGACGTTCTCGGCGTTGACCTGCTTTTTCTTTGGCTGGTTCTTCGTCTTCTTCTTTGCCACGATTTCCTCTTGAACTTCTTATGGGCCGTCGTTATCGATTTGCTGCTATTGCAGGTCCAGCTGGTCCAGGTATTCCTTGCCGTGCTCGGAGATATGGCGTTTGCGGCCTGCCTCGTCGTTGCCCAGCAACAGGTTGAACATGTTTTCCATCTTGGTGACGTCCTCGGGCTCCACCTTGATCAGGCGACGCGTCTCGGGGTTCATGGTGGTGAGCCACATCATGTCCGGATCGTTCTCACCAAGACCCTTGGAGCGGTTGATGGAGCACTTCTGGTCGCCGATCTCCTTGAGGATGCCGTTCTTCTCGAGCTCGGTGTAGGCAAAGTAGGTCTTCTCTTTGCAGTTGATCTCGTAGAGCGGCGACTCGGCGATATACACGTAGCCCTCGTCGATAAGTGTGGGCACCAGGCGGTAGAGCATGGTGAGCACGAGCGTGCGGATGTGGTAGCCGTCGACGTCGGCGTCCGTACAGATGATGACCTTGTTCCAGTTGAGGTTGTCCAGGTCAAAGGCACCAAGGTTCTTGATGCGCTTGTCCTTGATCTCCACGCCGCAGCCCAGCACGCGCATAAGGTCCATGATGATGTCGGACTTAAAGATGCGCGGGTAGTCCTCCTTCAGGCAGTTGAGGATCTTGCCGCGGACGGGCATAACACCCTGGAACTCGGCGTCGCGCGACGTGCGGATGGCGCCTGCTGCCGAGTCGCCCTCTACGATGTAGATCTCGCGACGGTTCTTGTCCTTGGAGCGGCAGTCGATGAACTTCTGCACGCGGTTGGCCATGTCGGTCTTTTGCTGCAGGTTGGTCTTGATGCTCTGGCGCGTCTTTTCGGCATTCTCACGCGAGCGCTTGTTGATGAGCACCTGCTCCACAATCTTGTTGGCGGCGTCTTTGTTCTCGATCAAATAGGTCGAGAGACGCTCCTTAAAGAAGGCGGTCATGGCCTGCTGGATAAAGCGGTTATTGATAGCCTTCTTGGTCTGGTTTTCGTAGGACGTCTGGGTGGAGAAGCAGTTGGTCACCAGTACCAGGCAGTCCTGGACGTCCTGCCATTTGATGCCGCTCTCGTTTTTGTTGTACTTGCCCTGTTGCTTGATGTAGGCGTCGATGGCGCTGGTCAGAGCACTGCGGGCCGCCTTCTCGGGCGAACCGCCGTTCTCGAGCCAGGAGGAATTGTGGTAGTACTCCTGCATCATGAAAGTGCGCGAGAAGCACATGCAAGCAGTGATTTTTACGTTGTAATCGGGCAGGTCCTCGCGATCGCGACCGCGACGGTCGGCCTCGATAAAGAAGGGCTCGGTAAGGTAGTCGGTACCGACCTTCTCGAGCACGTAGTCCTCGATGCCCTTGGGATAGCAAAAATCCTCTTCGGAAAACTCGCCATCGTCGCCCTCGATGCGCAGGCGGAAGGTCACGTTGGCGTTGACCACGGCCTGACGGCGCATGGTCTCGCGATACCAGTCGTGGGGAATGCTAATCGAGGTAAAGACCTCAAGATCGGGGCGCCACTTGATGGTGGTGCCGGTGCGGTTCTCGTCGCTGGGCTCAATCTCGAGTGCCTTCTTCTTGGCGCCGACGACCTTGCCTTTCTTAAAGTGCAGGGAGTACTTGTTGCCGTCGCGCCAGACGGTGACGTCCATGTACTCGGAAGCGTACTGGGTCGCGCACGAGCCCAGGCCGTTGGTGCCGAGCGAGAAGTCGTAGTCGCCGCCCTGGTTGTTGTTGTACTTGCCGCCGGCGTAGAGCTCGCAGAAGACGAGCTCCCAGTTAAAGCGCTTCTCGGAAGGGTTCCAGTCGAGCGGGCAGCCACGGCCATTGTCCTCTACCTGAATGGAACCATCGCGAAAGGCGGTAAGGGTGATGAGCTTGCCGTAGCCCTGGCGCGCCTCGTCAACGGCGTTGGACAGGATCTCGAAGGCGGCATGCGCGCAGCCGTCGAGTCCGTCCGAGCCAAAGATAACGGCGGGGCGCAGGCGTACGCGCTCCTCGTCCTTGAGCTGACGAATACTGTCGTTACCATAGTTTGCGGTGTTTTTTGCCATGCTCGCTCTCTCGATGCTCCTTTGCTGCGTTGTAGTCATATAGATAGTCAAGGTAGCATAGCCCAGGCCTCGGACGATTCCAACTAACACGAATTCCATCGAACGCGCGTTCGGAGTCGGTGACCTTTAGCTTCTGCGGTCATTCCCTGCGCGGCGTGGTGCTCGTGTTAAAACCGTGGCTTATCGGCTGGTAGAATTGCCGCATCAAGACTGCATGTTGTTTGAGGGGGCGCAATGACTGAGAAAGAGAAGATGGAGCGCGGGGAGTGGCATGATGCCAACTTTGACGAGGAGCTCCTGGCGCAACGCGCAAAGGCGGAGGCGCTCTGCTATGACTTTAATATGGCAAAACCCGGAAGCGACGCGCAGCTTGACGCTTTGAAATCCTTGCTCGATACCGATCTTCCGCAAGGGCTGACGGTCCTTTCGCCTGCCTACTTTGACTACGGGAGCAAGACGAGCTTTGGTGAGGGCTGCTTTGTAAACCATGGCTGCTACTTTATGGACGGCGGCTCTATCACCTTTGGTGGCAACGTGTTTATCGGGCCGTTTTGCGGCTTCTACACCGCTTCGCACCCCCTAAAGGCAAAGGACCGCAACTTGGGTCTCGAGAAGGCTCTGCCTATTGTTGTAGGCGATAACTGCTGGTTTGGCGCGAACGTATCCGTGTTGCAGGGGGTTACCATCGGCAGCGGTTGCGTAATTGCCGCGGGCAGCGTCGTGACGGAAGACCTTCCGGACAACGTGGTGGCGGCAGGCGTTCCCGCGGTCGTCAAGAAGATCATCGAACAATAACGGAGCTATTAAACGATGGGGCACGCATGGTTCCGGCAAATCCGGTTATTGGCGTGCGCGTTGGCCATGCTGATAAGTCCCACTTACTCGGGTCCTTCCGACTCGGTTTTGTCCGAGTAAGATTGAATAGCGAATCGAAATTGTTATGTCCACATGGCGATGGCGGACATGGTTTCCATAATGACAGATATAGTTGACATCTTGTGAAGGATGCAATATATTTCTGTCATGTTGCAACGGATATCTGTCCATTACTACGAAAGGAACTCCATGCCGGGCAAAAAGAACCTACGCATGAAGGCGGCACGCGCGGCGGCTGGCCTTTCGCAAGCTGACTTAGCCCAAGCCGTGGGCGTTACGCGCCAAACCATCGGCCTTATCGAGGCGGGCGGCTACAACCCCACGCTCAATTTGTGCGTGGCAATCTGTAAGGCGCTGCGCGTTACGTTGAACGACTTGTTTTGGGAAGACGAAACCGACGCCGACCCTAATGCTCTTTAGGAGTTCACTATGAAATATGAAGATCTGAAAATCGTGCAAAAGTGGCGTGAATATGCCGGCCCAAAGGATGAACGCCTGGAGGCTGAGAACGCGAAGATCTACAAGATTGGCTTCGTGCTGCTTTCGTTTGGCATGTTGATGATCTTTTTCTACCAGTTTATAGCTCGACAGGTTACGTGGGTTCACAGCGACGCTAGTGAAATGCCGCATGGCTTTGCAACGCCGTTCGAGGCAGCCATGTATTTGTGGCTCGTTCTCGTGATGTTGATTTGCGCAGGACTGCAAACGCGGAAGGGCTATGTCGATACCAATCGTTTTGGGCAAACCGAGCATCTTCCTGTTGGATATTTCCTGCTTGTCAGCGGTCTTAGCGGCGCCGCGTTCGCGCTTGTTATTGCCGCAATGCGCTGTATCGCTGAGGCGCAGATCGTACCGCTCGAAAGCGTCTTTTGGTTGGCGAACCTGGTCACGGGCGTGTTCTGCGGTGCGACGATTTTCGCGGCCACGTTTGCTGTCCTGTGCGCAACGTTTTTCACGGCGAAAAGACGCCGTGCCAAGCTCGAGGCAGAACTCGACTCCTCAGACGACATTTAATGCGCAATGGGCTGGCTCTGGGTATTCAGAACCAGCCCATTTTGATGTTCGATGAGCCGAGTCGGCGTCTCTCACAAAGGTAACTAGGAGCTAGCGAGGCCTATCCGAATTGACCTCATTGGCGGTGTCTTTTTCGAGCGCCGTGCGGCGGGCGCTGTAGGCGACAAGGCCGGCACCAGCTGCGGCGAGTGCTGTTGCGGCTGCTGTCAGGGGAGTGTTGACATCGCCCGTGCCCGCAAGCGCGCCCGCTTTTCCGGAGCGCTTGTTATTGCCGTGATCCTTGCCGCCGCCAGAGCCACTGCCGCCACCGGAGCTGCTTCCGCCGGAGCCACCTCCACTCGAGCCGCCATCGCCATCAATCGTCATCGGTGCATCGTGAAGCCCCGTCGTATCCGCGCTGTCGCATACGCCGACCTGAACTTCTGAGCGCTCGCATGCCGCGTCGGGCACATGAAGCTCGTGCAGTACGGCACCCAGCACCGAGTTTGCGCCCGGTCGAATTTCCTCGAGCGTTACGGGATCGAGCGCCACCAGATTACGCGCCTTCGCATATAGCGTTACGCGTTTGCCCACCTCGTCGCTCCAGCTCTCGGGGATGGCGAAGCTCATGCGGAACTGTGCCGTGCAACCCGGTGCCAGCACGGCGTTGCCGTTGTCGGCTACCAGCGGGTGCGTTGCAAAACATGCGCCCAGCGTCTCGAGCGCGTACTTCACGTGTGCCATGTCGTTGGCCGAAGCGTCTTCGGCAAGCTCTGGATCGTGGATCGAAGCCATGCGTGCGTTCGCTCCGAATCCGATGGATGCGCTGGAGAACGGCTGGCTGGAGCCCTCTCGGTACAGATCGATCGTGCCGGCGGTCAGCAAAGTGTTGCCGTCGTTTCGCACCGTGACCATGAAGGACTCGCCTGCTGCTCCGGGCACCACCGCGCCCGAGGTAGCGACCGCGCCCGTCGGAGTGGCACACGCCACCAAGGGCACTTCGATGCCGTGCAGCTCCGCCTTGCTCTGCTCCGCGCTCACAATGTGCGTGGCGAGCGCGGAGAGCATGCCTCCCGACGTCAAAAATGTCGTTATCTGATCGACGGGATGGTCCAGTTCGCACATCACGAACGGCTCCGTGAACAGATCGCCTGCCAAGGTGCTGGCGAAGATGCGGAAGTGCTTGCCCATCACTGCTACCGGGTTGCCTTCTTCGTCGTAGGTTTGTCCCACCTTGCCATCGGTGTTCTCTACATAGAGCACGCACCTGCCGTTGTTGCTCACGCTAAACGATGCCGGGCCACAGCCTGCGGCACCCACGGGCTGCGTTGCAAATGCCGATGCGCCTCGCGTCCAAGTAATGTGCTGCAGTTGCTCGTTGACGGTTGCCAAAAAGCCCGAGTGTTGTGGCCACGGCACCGCACGGGGCACCGTGGCGTCTGGTGACATAACGCCCCAGCCCGCAATGGACTGGCCGATCACGGCGTACGATGCGCAGCCGCAACCGTCTGCGGTCTCGTACGCAACGGGCACCACCATTTTGCCGTTGATAGTTTCGGGCTCGCCCAGCTCGATACTCGACGGTGCTTGCGGAAAGCGGAGAACTTGGCGGAACGTCAGGCTGTCGCCCGAAACGTCCGACCACAGGGTAAAGCACTCCAGCGCAACCTCAGCCTCGCTGCCGAGCACCTTTTCTGCGGTGGTTCCGCGGCGGTGGAGGTAGGCACCTGACAGGCGCCCGTCGACCAGCGTCTTGCCCACCGTGATACGCGGGCACTGCAGGCAATGGTAGCCATCCTCTTGCAGGCGGCCGCGCGAGATGCTGCGCCATGACGTATGCGACACCACGCGGATCTCGTCATTACTTATGCGCAGGCGCACAACGGACAGTATGCCGGCTGTGCTTGCCGTATCGAAAAGGGTGTTGTCGCCGGCGGGGCGCTCGCCGGAGACCAGCAGCACGTAGGCGTCCTGGTCTCCCCTCCCGTCCGTATATTCCACCACGTCGAAGTCGTAATCGTATGTGCCGTCGCGCTCCACGTCGCCCTCGCCAAACCCAAGGGGGAAGTCCACGGGCGTGGGAGCGGACCACGTGCCGTTCGTCTTTGTATGCACCACCAGGCGCGAGCGGCCATTGTCGCCGTAGCGCACCGAGGCGATACGGAACAGGCACTCTACGCCGGCGATCATCGCCAGCTTTATGTGGGCTTCGCTGAGCACGCCGGAAAACAGCACGTTGTCGCTCGAGGGTTTTATGCCGCCACGTTCGTCCTCCGATACACCAGCAGAATTGGCGTTGGGGTCCGCAACGGCGTTCCTCGCTTGGCCGATATAGGCGTACCCATACATCGGCGCGGCATTTTCGTCGTTCTCTATCAGCGTATGGACGAAATGCTCGATCTGTCCCGTGTCGTCGCTTTCTGCATCCGCCTCGAGCTCAATACGCGTGACCGCTTGATCCCAATCGCGCACGACAGGCGCGACGTTTATCGCGGTGGCTGCAACCTCGGCGCGTGCGAGCAGCTCGGCGTTAGTGACGATGGTGGCCGATGCGATAAATTGCGGCACACCACCTGCCTCGGCGTTGCCGGCTGAGTCGAAGCGGGCATCCAGCGTGTAGGGCGTATCTCCACTCAAGGCCAGCTCAGAGCGCTGGAGCACATACTGATCGCCATTGTTCACTGACATATCCCACGAATCGGCGAGTGTGGGCCACGATCCCGACCAAGCCTTGGTGGTCCACTTGAACATTACGAACTGGAGTATCACGTCGACATCGACGTCTGCACCTACGCGCAGTCGCGGAAGCTGGTGTCCATCTGCCTTCTCGTACCCGATGAACAGCGTGAGGGATGCGGCGCCGCGCACGGCAGACGAGGCGACGCCCGCAACGCCGGCGCCAAAGGTAACGGCAAGCCCGATCTGGATGGTGAACGAGCCCGACGTGTTGGAATAGTCGAGCGAAATGTTTTTAAAAAACGCCGCGCCGCTGCCGTGCGTGTGGGCACCCACGGCGAGCGCCAGCTTCGCCAGCACCCAGGGGTTGACGTTTAGGAAAAACGGCACCGGTCCTAGGGTAAACTGCTCGGTCCAATTGAGGTCGGTTCTTACCTGGAAGAGGGCCTTAATATTGCCGTATGCGGGGTCGTTGTTGTTACCCCAGGTTTTGCCCACCCAATCGTAGGCGAGCGAGCCGTACAGCTGTGTGGCGATATCCATCGTGAACAGCGGCGTGCAATGGTGGCGAAGGAGCTTGGTGTTTCTTGGATCGGTGCCCGAACCGGCACTCATACTCTTGTACTGATTCCACTTCCCCTCCATCTCGTCGAGATAGCGGTTTGCCTGCTTGGCGCCCGACTCGCGCGGCGATTTCTTCCAGTATTCCGGATCAGGGTTGCCCGAATCGTTCATATAGCTGGCTGGTTTGTATCCTCCGCCAAACAGCACGTATCCAGCAAACGAGAAATCGAAGAGGATCGGAAATGTGGGCATCCAACACGTGAACTTATTGCCGCCGATGCCGGGAAACGCCGCGGGGAAATCAAACGGAGTGACCTCTTGGTCCATGGTAGTGGGGACGATAGTGGTCGAGCCCGATTCTGCCTTTGCGGCCGGCGCAGTGACAACGGCCATGGGGGAGGAGAGCGTGTAGGTTTTGCCCTGATAGTCGAGAACAAAGCGCAGCTTGCACCCTTCCTCCAGAAGGCCCGATGCCGCGTCGAGAAACTTGTCTTTGAGTGTGAACGTCGCCAGATTATCCGCGCCTGATGCGCTGGCCTTGATCTGGCCAATCTGCGTGACGGTTTCGGTTGAGCTGCCCGCAGCGGGCATCACTTTATTGATATGCAATGTTGCCTGCCCGCCCTGCGGCAGATGAGTTTGCACGGTAAAGGCGTGCGTATCGGGCTGCTCGTTTGCCGTGTCGTCCTTCGGCAATGCCATGAACGTGGCTTCAGCGTACTGGATGTCCCATTCGTCGAATGTGAGCTGTCGAAAGTACGGCTCGCCATCGGAGAGCGGACGTGTGGGTGCGGTAATGGCGGTGCCGCCCTGGATACGCGCAAGGGGAATCTCGACATCACGGTAGCCCGCCATGCTAATGGAGATGCCGCCGTTAAAGTCGTACGCGTCGAGAAGCGTTGCCTCGTCCACGTAGCCTTCCGAAAGAGGGGCGACCTCAAAGATGGCCGTGCCTTCTTCATCGGTCGTGGCGGCGAGCTGCTTGCCTGCGACGTAGCGCGACGTGAGCGTGACCTGCGCTCCCTTGATGGGCATATTCTTGTTGGCGACGTCGACCACGACCACACCAAACATGGTGCGCGAGAGAACGAGCACCCTGAAGGGATCTTTTTCGTCGGCATAGGCTTCGGTGGGCGCGAACGGCAGCAGGAAGGCATTTTCGCTTCCCGGCACGCGAGGCAACATGATGCTCGCTAGCGAGGACGCTCCGGCAACAAGTAACGAACGGCGATCAAGCATCTTGGGCTCCCATCCCGCAAATATCGGTGGAAATAATCCAATTGTGCGAGAAGGCGCCCCGTGGCGGTAGTGCCGTTCAAGGGTCAAAATGTCCAAATTGATCGAGCGAAGCGTCGGGTTCCGGAACGCGTTCGATGCGCTTGGCAGCCCGGTCGCTAACGCAACATATGCGCGACCAGCTCGGCGCGTGTGCCGATGCCAAGCTTTGCGTATACGCCGGATAGGCGGTTTTTGACGGTGCCCGGCGATACTCCCATATGGCGTGCGATTTCGGCGTTGGTCCACCCACGACAGGCGAGCATGGCCATGGTGAATTCCGTGGTCGTTAAATCGTCAGCAACGTCCTCGCCCGAATCGGGGTTGTGGATGCGCCGCCAGCCGTAGCTGAAGCGGTACGTGATCTCGATGATGTGCGCGAAGTCGTCAGGGTATTGCGTTTTTAGGCACGCCTCGATAAGCCCCTGCAAAAGGCCGTGGTGCTCGCCGATGAGCTCGATAAGGCCGTCGGGGCGCGCAATGTCCCAAGCGGCTCCAAAATGCGCTTTTGCGGCGTCGATGTCCTTGAGGCTCATGCATGCCATGGAAGCTGCCAGGTGCAGGAACAGTTCCGAGATGGGATAGCTTCCCTGTTTCATAATTAGGGCGTTTTCCGCCATGCCCAGGCTGCGGCCGTATTCGCCGCGCAGATACAAGGCGTGCGCCATCACGTAGCTGGCGAACAGTCGCAGGCCTTCGGGTAGGTGCGCCGCAAGTGGATAAAACTCTTCGGCAGAATACGGGGAAGGCAAGTGCAGCAGGACGCTCGCGGCCGAGGCGAACAGGATATGCGTGGCGTGGACGGCGGGCGATTCCTCGTCGGCCGGCGTATCGAGGATGCCCGCAAGGCACCGGCGGGCGTCGGCGATACGGTTGAGCGACAGACTGGCGTATCCGCAGATAAAGCATGCGGAATAGCGCAGCGCGGGATCGGTGACGTCAAGATAGGGGTGCGCCGTCTTGGCGGCGAGTGCGGCCTGTCCGCGAAAGTACAGCGCTTCTGCCGTGGCGATGGCGCGTGAATCGGGGTCGGAAATGCCTGCAACCGCAGCGTCAATCTGCCCCGGCACAAAGGCAGTGCACATCAACGGCATGGGAACGCATGGGTAGCCATCGCAGTCCATCTTCCATCTCCCAACAGCTGACAACAATAGCTGCAATTGTACTCTTGTTGCTCGGGACTGGAATTTGTGGGTATCGCCTACGATTGTGCCGAACGTATAAAGGAAGAGTCTATTGGCGATGCTCCCAAGGTGGCTACCGAAGTCTAGCTGACCTTGGGATATAGAAAAACTGCCGCCCCTGCAAAAAGCTCTGTCGCAGCGATGGGAAACGTATCTCGTTCTGCATATAATGAGGTCATATGACGGTGCGTCTGCATACGCGCGGCGCATTTCCATCGAACCGAGAAGGAGCTCTGCATGGATCCCAACAAGCGTCCCGACGACATGGTACGTATCACCACTCCCGAACTTGCCCAGGCGTTCATCGAAGAGCAGGTCGCTGCAATCCGCGAGCAGATCGGCGACAAAAAGATCCTGCTGGCTCTTTCCGGTGGTGTCGACAGTTCGGTTGTCGCGGCCCTGCTCATCAAGGCCATCGGCAAGCAGCTCATTTGCGTGCATGTTAACCACGGCCTGATGCGCAAGGGCGAGAGCGAGCAGGTCGTCGACGTCTTCAAGAATCAGATGGATGCCAACCTGGTTTACGTTGACGCCACAGATCGCTTCCTGGACAAGCTCGTGGACGTCGAGGAGCCCGAGGCCAAGCGTAAGATTATCGGCGCCGAGTTCATTCGCGTGTTCGAGGAGGAGGCCCGCAAGGTTGGCGATGAGGTCAGCTTCCTCGCCCAGGGCACCATCTATCCCGACATCCTGGAGTCCCAAGACGGCGTGAAGGCTCACCACAACGTGGGCGGTCTGCCCGAGGATCTGCAGTTTGAGCTCTGCGAGCCCGTCAAACTGCTGTACAAGGACGAGGTCCGCGTCGTGGGTCGCGAGCTCGGCCTGCCCGAGAATATGGTTGAGCGCCAGCCGTTCCCCGGTCCCGGCCTGGGCGTCCGCTGCCTTGGTGCCATCACCCGCGACCGTCTTGAGGCGCTGCGCGAAGCCGACGCCATCGTGCGCGAGGAGATCGACAAGGCCGGTCTGACCATCTGGCAGTATTTTGCCGTCGTGCCCGACTTCCGCGCAACCGGCGTGCGCGAGGGCAAGCGCGCCTACGATTGGCCCTGTATCATCCGCTGCATCAACACCGTCGATGTCATGACCGCCGAGGTGCCTGAGCTCAACTGGGCGTTGCTCAAGCGCATTACCGCCCGCGTCACCGCCGAGGTTCCCGGCATCTGCCGCGTGTGCTACGACCTCACGCCGAAGCCCGTTGGCACGGTCGAGTGGGAGTAAGCTAACTCAGCTGGTAGGCGACGAGAACTAGCAGATGTGACAAAGGGACAGTCCCTTTGTCACATCCTCGATATTATGTGCGGGATGGTACGCCACGCGGAGTGCCATCCCGTTCGTTATTTTAATGAGCCGAGTGCGCGAGTGGGAAGAGTCACGAGCATGGTCGTTCCGCGCTCCGAGCTCTCTTCGACCTCGATGGAGCCGCCGTGGAGCGCGGCGATCTCCCAGACCAGCGCAAGCCCCAGCCCCACGCCGCCGTATGCCCTGCTGCGCGATTTGTCGACGCGAAAGAAGGGCTGAAAGATGCTCGTCTGGTATTGCTCGGGAATGCCCGGCCCCTGGTCGCGCACGCGTAGCAGCACGCGGTCGCCTTCGGCGCAGGCGTTGATTTGCACGGTCGAGTTGGGCGCGCTGTAACGTATGGCGTTTTCGGTCAAGTTGAACAGCAGCCGATAGATTAGCGTATCGCTGCCGATCGTTTGCGCGTCGCCCTCACTTGTAAGCGTGATGTCTTTTTGCTCGGCAAGGGGCGCCAGGTCCGTGAGTACTTCTTCGATCATCGGCGCCAGGTCAATCGCATCGTTGCAAGGGACACTGCGCAGCTCGCTCATCTCGAGCAGGGTCTTTGTCATGTGCGTCATCCGCTCGGTCTGCTCCTGCAGCAGCCCGAGCAGGCTCGCTGTATCGGCGTCGGCGTCGGGGTGCTCGGCGCAAAAAAGCTCAACCTGGGCCTGCATGAGCGCAAGTGGCGTGCGCAGCTCGTGCGCCGCATTGCCCGTAAACTGTCTTTGTGCGGAAAATCCCTCGTCAAGGCGGGCAATCATGTCGTTAAACGACGCGCTGCAGCGCCTGAGTTCAGAGGGCACGTCCTCGCTGTTTTTTGTGTCGGCGAGGTTGTCGGGCCGCACGCTCTCGACTTGCGTCGCAAAGAAGCGCAACGGCCGCAGCGCATGTCCGCTTACAAAGTAGGCCAGCACGCCGCCGAGCAGCGTTACCGCCGCAGTTATATACCAGCTCGTCGCGCCAAACGATTCTTGGGCGTCGTTCACGACGATGGTCAGCGCGTCGTCGAGCTCTTTGTTTGTCGGGTCAAATGAGCTGGGCGAGGCCGCCTCCACCTTGCTGTGCGCCGACGCTTCTGCACCAATCGAGTCCATGTAGCGCATGCCGGAGTAGCCAACCAGACAATTCATAAGTACGCAGGTCGAGCATACCAGCAGGGCCGTCATCAACGTGATGCGCCACTGCAGAGACAGCCGCTTCATTTGCCGTCCTCCATAACGTAGCCTTCGCCGATTCGGTTGCGGATGGGGTCGTGCCCCAACGCGCCGCGCAGCTTTTTGCGCAGCGACGAGATGTGCACGCGGGTCGCGTTGCTAAAGCTGTTGACGCTGCTGTCCCATACGTGGTCGATGAGCTCCTCCTGGCTCACCGGCCGCCCCTGGTTAAGCATCAGGTATTCCAAGATGCCGGTCTCCTTGCGCGTGAGGGACAGGATCTCGTCGCCCACTGTGGCGAGGCGCGCCTTGGTGTCAAAGCTCAGCGATCCACAGGTTAGAACAACGTCGCTTTGTGTAAAGCGTCTGAGGGTAAGGCTGCGAATCCTTGCCGCAAGCTCGTCAAGATGAAACGGCTTGGTGAGGTAGTCGTTGGCGCCCGCATCGAGCCCCGCTACCTTGTCGGAGACCTCGCCACGTGCCGAGAGCACAAGCACCTTGGTCTCACAATCAGCTGTCCTGAGTTGCCTGAGCACGGTCATGCCGTCGACATGGGGGAGATTGAGGTCGAGCACGACAAGATCAAAGGTCTCGACATCGAGCAGATCGAGGGCCTGCTGCCCGTCGTAGCAGCAGTCGACGCTATAGGCCAAGTTGCGCAGGCTGCGTGCGATCGCATCGCACAGCGCCCGCTCGTCCTCGATGACCAAGATGCGCATAACGTTCTCCTTGCATAATCATTCACGCTTAACACGGATTTTATAGTCGGTATGGTCCAATGGGTCGCGAAACGAAAGGAGTGGTCAGATTGTTCAAAGCGATTAAGCCTGTGGCGCAGGTGGCTTTGCTGATCGTTGGGGTAGCCATGGTTGGCTTTGGAATTATGCGCGGCGAGGCAGATGCCGTGCTGGCCAAGGCAATCAGGCTGTGCTTGGAGTGTATCGGAATTGGATAAAAGAAAAAACACTGCATCGCATCTTTTAGCGCGATTTCGTGGATTGATTCAGGCGGCGGCGACGCTTGCGACCAATATTCACCTGCCTAACTTTGCCAAGGGCGGCATCTACCAGGGAGCGGGCAAAGCCGTCTGCGTGCCGGGCCTCAACTGCTACTCGTGTCCAGCGGCCTCGGGTGCGTGCCCCATCGGGTCGTTTCAGTCGGTGGTGGGCTCGTCTAAGTTTAGCTTCTCGTATTACGTCACCGGAACGCTCATTCTGATCGGCGTGCTGCTGGGACGTTTTGTATGCGGCTTTTTGTGCCCGTTTGGATGGCTACAAGAGCTTTTGCATAAGATTCCCAGCAAAAAGCTCTCCACGAAAAAGCTCAAGCCGCTCACGTACATCAAGTATGCCGTGCTGCTGTTTGCCGTGGTGCTGCTGCCCGTCTTGGTGGTTAACGATGTGGGTATGGGCGACCCGTTCTTTTGCAAGTACATCTGCCCGCAAGGTGTGCTCGAGGGCGCGATTCCGCTGTCCATCATGAACGTGGGAATCCGCTCCGCGCTGGGAAAGCTCTTTTCCTGGAAGCTCGCGATCCTCATTGTGGTTGCGGTGCTGAGCGTGCTGTTCTATCGCCCCTTCTGCAAATGGATTTGCCCCCTCGGCGCATTTTATGCGCTCATGAACAAGGTGTCTTTGCTGGGGATCCAGGTTGACCAGTGCAAATGCGTCTCGTGCGGCAAGTGCGCCAAGGTGTGTCAAATGGACGTGGACGTTACGCGTACGCCCGACCATGCCGAGTGCATTCGTTGCGGCAAATGCGTGGGCGCGTGCCCCGTCGATGCTATTAGCTTTCGCTATGGGCTGGGTGTGACGGGCGACAAACCCGCGCAGTCCACGCAAGCCTGCGAAAACAAATAGGTACCTATATAAGTTTCGATATAAACGGAGGAACCATGAAACTGTCAAAAATTGCAGCTCTGTTGATGCTGCCCGTGCTGGCGCTGACTCTCGCGGCGTGCTCTGCCCCCAAGGGCGACGCGAAGGGTGCTACGAGCGGCGATGCGCAGATTGCCGAGCTCATAGCGCAAAAGCCGTCGAGTGCCGAGGAGGCGGCCGAGCTGTACCAGCAGCTGCTGCAAAAGGAAAACGAGATCTTTGCGAGCGATAACGCCCTATGGGAAAAGGTGTTCCTTGCGGCCAACAAAGACACTCCCATGATTGAGGACGGCAAGAACTACGGTGACTTCTTGCTCGATACCATCGAGGGCGCCAAGGATCAGTTTGCGGCTGACGAGCTTAAGACGCTTAAGGCCGGCGCGCAGCAGGTCAAGGAGATCGAGGACAAGCTCATGGCGCTGGAGAAGGAGTTCCCCGGATGCGGCAGCACGCCCGGCGAGGGGGAGAGCGTCGATGCCTCGACCGCAGGCATGACTAACGGCGAGAGCGGGGAGACGAAGTTCCCCAGCTTTAAGGGCAAGGACTTGGACGGCAACGATGTAAACAGCGACGAGCTGTTCTCCAAGAACAAGGTCACCGTCATGAACTTCTGGTTTACCACCTGCAAGCCGTGCGTGGGAGAGCTGGGCGATCTGGAGAAGCTCAACAAGGAGCTTGCCGAGAAGGGCGGCCAGGTCGTGGGCGTTAATTCCTTTACGCTCGATGGCAACAAAGACGAGGTGGCCGATGCCAAGGACGTGCTTTCCAAGAAGGGCGTGACGTATAAGAACATCTGGTTTAAGTCGGACAGCGAGGCCGGAAAGTTCACCTCCAACCTGTACTCGTTCCCGACCACCTACGTGATCGACCAGAACGGTAACATTGTGGGAGAGCCGATCATGGGCGGCATCAACTCCGCTGAGCAGCGCGAGGCGCTCAACAAACTGATCGATCAGGCACTCGCGAAGAGCGAACAGTAAGTCCGTGGGACAGACAACTGAAGGGGAGTCGCTGGAAACAGCGACTCTTTTTTCTGCTTCGGGGTAGCATCATGGGTATACGTCGAAAGGGCACGCAGCTTTTCGTGCATTGCCCGAGCGGTGCGCGAAGCAACCAAGCTGTGAGTTTTCTTAAGCGTTCTGGGTATGGCAGTGTCAAGAATATCGGCGGCATAAGCGGCTACACGGGAAAGGTGGTGCGTTAGCTATGAAGGTGGTTATCGTTGGAGGCGTCGCGGGCGGCGCATCGGCGGCGGCACGTTTGCGCAGACTCGACGAGCAGGCCCAAATTGTCATCTTTGAGCGCACGGGTTTTGTATCGTATGCCAATTGTGGGCTTCCGTACTACATTGGCGGCGTGATAGAAGAAGAGAGCGCATTGACGCTGCAGTCTCCCAAGGGCTTTTGGGATCGCTTTCGCATTGCGGTCAAGACGAGTCACGAGGTGTTTGCCATCCATCCCGATTCGCATACGGTCGAGGTTCGCAATATGCTGACGGGCGAGGAATTTGTCGAGACGTATGACAAGCTCATCCTGTCGCCGGGTGCAAAGCCGATCCGCCCTGCGTTGCCGGGCATCGACTCGGATAAAATCTTTAGCCTACGCACCGTTGAGGACACGCTGCGTATTCACAGCTATGTTCGAGAGCGGCGACCGAGCAGTGCCGTCGTGATCGGCGGCGGCTTCATTGGCGTCGAGACGGCGGAGAATCTGTGCGAGCTGGGGCTCCAGGTGACCCTTCTGCAGCGTCCCGTCCAGCTTATGAACAACCTGGATTACGACATGGCGACCCTTTTGCATACCGAGGTGCGTGAGCACGGTATCGATCTGCGCCTCAAGGCCGATGTGACAGGTTTTGAGGAAGTTGATGGCCGCGTTGTCACCCATGTTGCGGGCGATGACCCTATCGGAGCCGATATGGTGCTGCTTGCCATTGGCGTGGCACCTGAGAGCCATCTGGCGCAAGAGGCGGGGCTCGAACTGGGCATCAAGGGGGCTATTGTGGTCAACGACCGCATGGAGACCTCTGCTGCCGACGTGTATGCCGTGGGCGATGCCGTGCAGGTCACGCATCAGGTGACCGGCGAGGACGCGGTCATTTCGCTCGCCGGCCCCGCCAACAAGCAGGGGCGTGTCGTCGCCGATGTCATAGCCGGCATGGACAGCTGCTACCTCGGATCGTTGGGCTCATCGGTTATCAAGGTATTCGACTTGACGGCGGCAAGCACGGGACTATCCGAAAAGGCGGCACACGCGGCGGGAATTGACTGCGACAGCGTGGTCCTGTCGCCCGGTTCGCATGCGGGTTATTATCCGGGTGCAACGCCCATGACCATGAAGGTTGTCTTCGAGAAGCAGGGATTGCGCCTGCTGGGTGCGCAAATCGTGGGCATCGATGGTGTGGACAAGCGTATCGACGTTCTGGCGACTGCCATCCAGGCAGGCATGCGCGGCGATAGGCTTAAGGATTTGGACCTAGCATACGCGCCGCCGTATTCATCGGCGAAGGATCCCGTCAATATGGCGGGCTTTATGATCGAGAACCTCAATCGCGGCATACTGGCGCAGTGGCATTGGGAGGATGAGCCCAACTTGCCACGCGATGGCAGCGTGCAGCTGCTCGATGTTCGTACGGAAGGGGAGTATGAGCGCGGGCATATCGATGGTTTCGTAAACATTCCCGTCGATGATCTGCGCAATCGCCTGAGCGAGCTCGACCGGGCCAAGCCGGTCTACGTGATTTGCCAGAGCGGCATTCGCAGCTACATTGCTTGCCGCATTTTGGCGCAGCATGGCTTTGAGTGCTTTAACTTCTCGGGCGGCTATCGCTTCTTTGCAGCCGTGACTGAGGCTCGCCGCGGCAGCGCTAACGTTATGCCGTGCGGGCTCGAAAAGTAGCGCGCATTGGAATGTGACAAAGTGACAGCCTCTTTGTCGCATCGGGGATGTTATATGCGGGATGGTGCGCCATGCGGCGTGCTGTCCCGTTCGTTTTTTGGCGCGGTTCGTTACATTCCTCACTGGTATCGGCCAAAAATGAGGATAGAGTAGGACAAACGCGCCGAACGTGAACGGCGGGGGAGCGGGCGAGCGCGCCCGCGCGAGAGAGGTTGCCGTCCATGCTGGATCTCAGAGTTATTTGCAAAAGGTACGTTACGCAGTCGTTTACGCAGGTAGCGCTCGACAGCGTAAGCCTGTCTTTTCGCGATAACGAGTTTGTAGCCATCCTGGGTCCCTCGGGTTCGGGTAAAACTACGATGCTCAACGTCATTGGTGGACTCGACCATTTCGATTCCGGCGACCTGCTGATCGATGGCATCTCGACCAAGGATTTCAGCGACCGCGATTGGGATGCCTACAGAAACAATCGCATTGGCTTTGTGTTTCAGAGCTACAACCTCATTCCGCACCAGAGCATTTTGGAAAACGTGGAGCTGGCGCTTACGCTCACGGGCGTGGGACATGCCGAGCGCCGCCAGCGTGCGCGTAAGGCGCTCGAGACGGTTGGTCTGGGCGAGCACGTTGACAAACGCCCGAACCAGCTTTCGGGCGGGCAGATGCAGCGCGTGGCCATTGCCCGCGCCTTGATCAACGACCCCGAGATTGTGCTGGCTGACGAGCCGACCGGCGCCTTGGATTCAACGACGTCCGTGCAGGTTATGGATTTGCTCAAGGACGTTGCGCGCGATCGTCTGGTCATCATGGTCACGCACAATCCCGAGCTGGCGTACCAGTACGCCACGCGCATCGTCAGCCTGGCGGACGGCAAGGTCACCGACGATTCCGACCCCTTTGATGTGGCCACGGTCGCACATCGCGAGGCAAAACCCACGCGCAAAACCTCGATGAGCTTTATGACGGCGCTGGGGCTTTCTGCCCGAAACCTCATGACCAAGAAGGGCCGTACGGCCATGACTGCCTTTGCAGGTTCGATTGGCATTATTGGCATCGCGGCGATTCTGGCGCTCTCCAACGGCGTAAACGGCTACATCAAAAAGGTCGAGGAGGACACGCTCTCAAGCTACCCGCTTACGATTTCCAAACAAGATTACGACCTGTCGTCTATGATGGGCGGACAGGGGGGCACGGATGAGGAGGCGTCCAAGGGCGAGGACTCGTCCGATGGCGCTACCGGCGGCAAGGCTCAGGGGACCGATAAGATCCCTGTGGTCACGGCCGTAAAGGACATGTTCGCAAGTGTTAAATCTAACGATATGACGAGCTTTAAGGCATGGCTTGACGACGGCGGCAACGGTATCGACAAAGAGGTCAACGCTATTCAGTATGGTTACGGCGTGACGCCGGTTGTCTATCGTTCGAGTAAGGGCGACGAGAAGCCCGTTCGCCTTGTTCCCAACGCTATGACCGAGGCCATGAGCGGAGGCGCGAGCTCGGCGGCAACGGTGAGCATGGATTCCATGGGAACGTCGGTCTTTAACGAGATGATTGACGACCAGAGCCTGCTCGACAGCCAGTACGATGTCGTTGCCGGCCATTGGCCTACGTCCGCCAACGAGGCCGTGATGGTGCTTTCGAGCCGCGGAACGGTGGGCGACTACACGCTCTACAGCATCGGCGCGCTGGATATCGATGAGCTCAACGACCTGGTTAACAGTGCCATGACGGCCGACGGCAAGGTCAAGACGCCCAAGACCGGCAGCGACTTTACCTACGACGATGCACTGTCCACGACGTTTAAGGTGTTGTCGCCGGCCGATGCCTATCGCAAAAACGAAGAGACCGGCATGTGGACTGACATGTCTGGCGACGCCGACTTTATGAAAGCCAAGGTTGCCGACGGTATTGACGTGCGCATTGTGGGCGTGGTGCGACCCAACGAGGCGGCAAACGCGAGCGCATTGTCCCCGGGCATTGCCTATACGCATGCGCTGACTCGCCAGCTTATGGAGCGTGCTGCCGATTCGCAAATCGTGCAGGAGCAGCTTGCCCACCCCGAGACGGATGTCTTTACGGGCAAGTCTTTCGATGAACTGCAAGGCGAGGCCAAACAGGGCGTGGATTTGGGCAGCATGTTCGGTGTGGACGAAGCGGCGCTGAAGAGTGCGTTCTCGTTCGATACGTCGGCGCTCTCGGGTGCGGCCGGCGGTATAGACCTTTCTGGTATCGACTTGTCCGGGCTGGACCTTGACCTTTCGGGCGTTGGGAAGGACATCGACTTCAGCGACATCATGGCCAAAGCGCCGGCCCCAGATTTCTCGGGCATCTTTGACGGTCTGGAACTCACGCCCGAGCAGATGCAGCAGGTAGGAACGCTTGCCAACCAGCTGTTTGAGGGCTTTCTGCAGTCTGATCAGTTTAAGGCGCTGTCGCCCGAAGATCTTAAGGACGCGTCAAAGCTTGCTGCCGCATTCTCGGCGTATCTTGAGAATGATGCCGCAGCCCAGCAATGCCTGGCTCAGCTCAAGGCGTTGGGCGGCGATGCCTTGGCCGAGCGTCTGCAGCAGGTGATGGGCGACTATGTGCAAAAGCAGCTGGCTCCGTATTTGCAGCAGTCTATGGATCAGGTGATGAAGGCGGTCAGCGAGCAGATTGCGACGACGGTATCAACCCAGCTCAAGGCGGGTGCGGCAGGGTTCATGGACCAAATGGCGACGCAGATGTCTTCGAGTTTTGCCAACCTGGCGAGCGCCATGCGCGTGGATGCGGGCGCCTTTGCTCGTGCCATCCACTTCAACATGGACGCCGAGGACCTGAGCTCGCTCATGATGAGCTATGCCAAGGCGTCGAAGCTCACCTACGACAACAATCTGACCACGTTGGGCTATGCGGACGAGGCGGACCCCATTTCGGTCAAGATTTTCCCGCGCGACTTTGAGGCCAAGGAGCGCGTGCTCGATTACATCGATGCGTACAACAAGCAGGTCAAAGCTGCTGGCCACGATGAGCAGGCAATCTCGTATACCGACTACATGGGCATCATCATGGGCTCGGTGACCGACATCGTGAATACTATCAGCTTGGTGCTCATCGCATTCGTGAGTATCAGTTTGGTGGTGAGCTCCATCATGATCGGCATCATCACCTACATCAGCGTGCTGGAGCGCAAAAAGGAGATTGGCATCCTGCGCGCGATCGGCGCGTCAAAGCGCAACGTGGCAAACGTATTTAATGCCGAGACCTTTATCGAAGGCCTCATTGCCGGCGTCTTTGCCATTGTCGTCGTGGTGGCCGTGAGCTTTCCGGTTAATGCCTGGGCGCTTGCGGCCAAGCAGGTGCCCAACCTGATGAGCCTGCCCGTGCGGGATGCGCTGGCGCTCATTGCGATATCGGTGCTGCTGACGGTCGTCGCCGGCCTGCTGCCGGCCCGCAGCGCATCCAAGAAAGACCCCGTGGAGGCCCTACGTTCCGAATAATGTGACAAAGGGACAATCCCTTTGTCACATTGGGGGCCCAATTACCGTTCGGCACGTTAAGGGCCCCCGCTCCCCGCTTAACACTTGACGGAGAATCTTCCTCTTTATATACCTATCGGTAGGCATATAGGTTGCATTGCCGATAGAAACGGAGTAACCATGACTCTCATCGCACCAGCCGAAAAGGACCGCCCCCGTGAGAGCGGCGCATTTGCTTGGATTGTCGTTATTGCGCTCGGTTTAATGTCTGCGGGAACAACCGGCACCTACAGCATCATTGCCGGCTCATTCATCGCTCCTGTATGTGAAGACCTGGGCTTTGACTACACTTCTTTCTCTTTCTATTTCACCGCGATTCTTCTTGGCCTTGCGCTTGGGCTTCCACTTTTGAGTCGTTTCATTCCAAAAGTAATCGGCAAACCATGGCATATTTGCGTTGAACTCGTCCTTATTGCCGCCGGCGCCGCAATGGCGTTCTATACCGAGGTCTGGATGTTCATCGTCTCCGCCGCAGTGATCGGCATCTGCTTTTCGTTCACAACGGGTGTCTGCATGTCCGATGTCATTGACCAATGGTTCAGTAAATCGTCTGGTCTTGCCATCGGCCTTGCGTGGGGCGTTAATTCTCTCTGCACGCTGCTATTGAGTCCTATCATTACACTGGTCATCGAGCAGCAAGGCTGGCGTACGGGTTACATCGTACTTGCGGCCGTTTCTGCAGCCATGATATTGCCCACAAGCGCATTTATCATTCGCCTTAAGCCCTCTGATCGCAATATGCTTCCGTACGGGGAGACCATCTCAGAAACCCATGAGAGCTGCAGCACCGATGAAAAGGAAGATGCCCCTTCGGGCATGGCGCTCCGCGATGCCGCGAAAACGCCGTCTTTTATTCTCTGCGCCCTTCTGCTCTGCGTGGCGCAACTCACCTGCTGCATGAACCAGCTGTTCCCGACCTATGCAAGCGAGGTCGGCTTCAATCCCATCGTGGGAAGCCTAATGGTTTCGGCGGCTTCGCTCTCCGATATTTTCCTAAATCCCTTCGTAGGCAAAACATGCGACAAGCTCGGTGCTATTAAAGCAACGGTCGCATGGACGGGAGCCAGCATTCTTTCATTCCTGCTTCTCATCTTTGGCGGAAGCAACGAGACCGTTTCCATTATCGCAGCCGGCGTAAACGACGTCATGTTCGCCATCGTTGGAACTGCAATGCCGATGATTCTCCTCTCGCTCTTCGGATCACGCGATTTTGGAAGGATCTATTCGATTATTTGCTCAGCGGGCTATGTTGTCGGAGCTTTCGGAATGCCAGTCATGATGAAGGTTTACGGTATGGCAGGGTCTTTCCAAGGAGTATTTGTCTTCTGTATCATCTGCAACCTTCTGATTGCGACATTTGCTTTAGTTTCCGGTCTCCTCAATAAGACTACCGCGAAATAACCTGACCAACGAACTGCCCTTCAGCCCTGTCATTTGTCTCTGCAAGTTACAACGAAATTGGGGCCGATTCCAACATAGCTGGAATCGGCCCCAATTTCTATTCAACAACTTTTTGCAATCATCGCGAACACGGGTTTCGAACCATTCCGCGACCCCGGAAGTCGTCGCATCGCGCTTGCCAAGGTGCTTCTGTTATTACGCGCCTATTTAAACATGAGTTCGACGACCCCTGCCCAAACAGCCTTTTCATCGATGTCTTCATCTTGGGCAACGGTATTGCTCGCTCCCTCAAGTACGGTGTAAAGAATCTGCACGTACAGCATGACGTCTGTTTCATCGGAAAACGCGCCAATTTCTAGGCCATGGAGAAGGATGTCTTTAAGCGCGTGCATAGTTCGGTTGATCGCCGTTGCCTGACGTTCCTGAACTGCAGGGATTCGATTTGCCTGAATACTGACCTCGGCCAGCACGCGACGGCGCTTTTCATCACTACGATAGCCACCTATAACCGAATTGCCGAGCTCGATAAGCGCCGCCTTGAATCCGTCCCTATCGACTATTAGCGAGTAGTCGCGCTGATAGTCGATAGTCGGAAACATACTATCTAAGAGCGTGGTGAAAATATCCTCTTTAGAGGGAAAGTAGTAGTACACCGATGGCTTGGATATGCCGACACGGTCGCAGATTTTTCCAATGGACGCCTTGTCGTAACCGACTTCTGCCACAAGATCATACATTGCGTCCAATATTTTTCCCTTTGTGCTCACGCTTCACTTCTCCATTGCAAATCACTTCCGCATTGCCAACATTATTAAGAATGGCAACGGAACATCAATTCGTGTCCAAACACGACCACTATAAACGGTGAACGGTAGGTATCGACAGGCGAATGGCAATTATACAAAATCACCTACCGAACGGTAGGTATAGTAGTACTATAGCTGGTGTAACCCCGCTATCGTCGCGGCCGGACAGCATTGCGGGAAACCCGACGGAAGGACCAACCATGTACGAGAACTATCGTATGCCGGGCGAGTTTGAGAAGCGCTCCAACGTCTATGTGACATGGCTTCCCGATTACATTCGCGCAGAGGGCTTCGATAATCGCCAGCCCTGCGTTGACGTAATTAAAGCTTTGCTTGAGTACGGCGACGTTACGGTCAACCTCAACTGTGGCACCCCCGGCTCCTACGAGGAAGCCTGCTCGCGCCTTAAAGAGGAAGGGGTGGATCTCGACCGTATCCAGATTACGCAGTTCGAAGACTCCAACTTCTACGTTCGCGACAACGGCCCCAGCATCATGGTCGACGACGAAGGCCATTCCTATATGGTCAACCCCGCTTGGACCTATTACGGCGTGTGGGACAAGAACTCCCCAGAGTGCCAGTCCGCACGCAGGGCGGCTGTTCACATGGCGGTTGCGCTCGGGTGCTTCGATATCGTCAATTCCGAAATGGTTTCGGAGGGCGGCGACCGCGAGTTTGACGGTCACGGCACCCTGATCGCCATCGAGGACACGGAATGTCGCAAGCGCAACCCCGAGTTCTCAAAGGAGGAAGTGGAGGCCGAGTACAAGCGTATCTACAACCTCAACAAGGTTATATGGCTGCCGCAGCCTATGCTTGAGGACGACGACTATCGGCTGGGCATCCTCGACGAGAAGGAAGATGGAACTCCTGTCTTCGGCATGAGCTTCGCCGCCCACATCGATGAGATGTGCCGCTTTATCACCCCGAACAAGATTCTTCTTGCCGAGGTATCCGATGAGGAGGCCGCCTCGAGCAAGGCGGGTGCGGAGTCGCGTCGTCGCATCGACGCCGCCTACGAGATCCTGCGCGCCGAGACGGACTGGGAGGGCAAGCCCTTCGAAATCGTCCGCATGCCCACTGCCGAGCCGATCGAGGTTGTCATCGCCCCCGGCGATGAGGACTACGAGCTGTATAAGAGCTTCATTGACGAAATGGGCGGCAAGTTCATGGATGGCACCCCTTGGCCCGAAGGCCCCGTTCACTTTTATGCCGCAGCAAGCTACTGCAACTTCCTCATCTGCAACGGCGTCGTTCTTGGCCAGCGTTATTACCACGAAGGCATGAGCGAAGTCGTGAAGGAGAAGGATGAGCAGGCCAAGGCGGTTCTTGAGAGCTGCTTCCCCGATCGCAAGGTCATCATGATCGACTCTCTCGCGCTTAACCTGTCCGGCGGCGGCGTGCGCTGCTGGACCAAGGACGTGGCCGCCAGCTGCTAGCAAGTTCTTAAACTTGCGCTGCCTGATCAAAGCGCCACAGTTACAGTCCCCGAGGGATATCCGTGTTTCCCTCGGGGGCACATTCGACACTTACCCATCAAACAATTGAAAGGAAATAGGCATGAATAACAGCCTTCGCGGTCGCGACTACCTCAACATCCACGATCTTTCCTCTGAGGATTTCCGTTACCTCATCGATCTTGCCTGGAACCTCAAGGCCCAGAAAAAGTCCGGTGTCGACCAGCGTTACTTCCCCGGCAAGAACGTTCTCGCCAACTTTGAGTGGGGCTCGACCCGCACTCGCTGCGCCTTTGAGACCTCTTGCAACGACCTGGGCATGGGCTTCACCTATCTGACCAACTCCCACATGGGTGATTGCGAGACCATCGAGGATGCCATGCGCGTCTTCAACGGCATGTATGATCTCATTGTCTATCGTGCACAAAAGGACGAGCAGTTCCTCTATGATGTCGCCGACTTGGTCGATATTCCAGTCATCAATGCCCTCACCCTCGGCGATCACCCGACCCAGATGCTCGCTGACGCTCTCACGATGGAGGAGCAGTGGGGTGGCCTGCGCACGAGCCGTGGCAAGAAGATGGCCTTCGTTGGCAACTGCGCCGGCGCCCCCGTGTGGTATGGCCGTCTGTGCGCGATGCTCGACATGGACTTCCTCGCTATCGGCCCCGACGACCTCCGTCACCAGATGTGCAAGGAAATGATCGAGGAGGTCGAGGCCTGCTACGCCAAGTACGCGCCCAACAGGACCTTCACCATCACCTCTGACCTTGATGCTCTGGACGGTGTCGACGTAATCGTTACCGAGGAGTGGCGCTACATCAACCCCGAGTGCGGCGATGAGGTTCTGGACCCCGACGACTACAACTCTTGGCTTGGCGACGCCGAGTCCCTGTACCCCTATCGCGTCACCAGTGAGCTGTGCAAGCGCACCAACAACCCCGACATCTTCTGCATGCACGAGCTCCCCTCTGTTCACAACGCAAATCACCGCGTTGGCAAGATGTTGCTCGACCAGTGCGAGAACGACCTGCATCGTGAAATCATCACCGAGGGCTTTGAGATTGCGGACGAGTGCTTTGAGGCCAACGCGTCGGTCATCTTCCGTGAGGCAGAGAACCGTCAGCACACCATCAAGGCCGTTATGTGCGCCCTTCTGGGTCTCTAGGAGCTGTATCAATGGAAAATGCAAAGTTAAAGAGCAGAAAGGTTTACGCATGGGTTCTCGTGATCGCGCTCGGCCTCATGTCTGCCGGTACGACCGGTTCCTATAGCGTAATCGCTGGCTCCTTCGTCGCGCCCGTGTGCGAGGAGTTCGGATTTGACTACTCCATCTTCTCGTATTACTTCACTGCAACGCTCATTGGTCTTGCAGCGGCTCTTCCGTTTGTCGGAAAACTCATCCCCAAGGTTGTTGGCAAGTTTTGGCTCCCCGTCGTCGAGCTTATTCTGCTCGCCGCTGGTGCAGGCATGGCTTTCTACACCGAAGTCTGGATGTTCATCGCAGCTGGCGCCTTGATTGGCGTTTGCTTCGCCTTCACTACCGGTGTTGCCATGTCCGATGTTATTGACCAATGGTTCAAAAAATCTGGCGGCCTGGCAATTGGTCTCGCTTGGGCAGTGAACTCGATTTACATGCTCATCATGAGCCCCGTCATCACCTCTGTCATTGAGGCTGCTGGCTGGAGGACTGGTTATCTGGTGCTCGCTGGCGTCTCCGCCGTGCTCATTCTCCCCGCTTCCATCCTGATTATCCGCTATAAGCCCCAGGACAAGGGCATGCTGCCATATGGCTATGTCGAAGGCGAGACGGTCGCCGAGACCGAGGAGACGACCGAGGATGGTGCACGTGGCGTCAGCTATGCACGCGCTATTAAGTCGCCTGCATTCTTCTTCTGCATCGGCTTCCTCTGCCTCGTTCAGCTTACTTGCTGCATGAACCAGCTGTTCCCCACCTATGCCGCCGAGGTCGGCTTTAGCCCCATGGTGGGTGGTTTCATGGTTTCCGCCGCATCGCTGTTCGACCTGTTCCTCAATCCGATCGTCGGTACCACCTGCGATAAGTTTGGCAGCACCAAGGCCATTCTGAGCTGGCTCGCCGTCTCGATTCTCTCCTTTGTCATGCTCATGATGAGCAGCGGCAACTCGACGCTCAGCATTCTTGCTGCCGGTGTTAACGACGTCATGTACGTCATCGCCGGCACCGCTCTGACCGTTTTGGTGATGGACGTCTTTGGCTCCCGTGACTTTGGTCGCATCTTCGCGCTCATCTGCTCCGTGGGCTATATCGTCGGCGCCTTTGGCATGCCCGTCATGATGAAGGTGTACGAGCTTGTCGGCTCCTTCCAGGGCGTTTTCATCTTCTGTATTGCATGCAACGTCATCATCGGTCTGTTCTTGCTGCTGGCAAAGAAGACTGGTAAGAGCCTCTCTTGGGACGAGTAGTTCGATTCGTCTTAGTCATACGCTGTAGGAGTTAATCTGTAGCAGCTTTAGGGCATCGGCTAACGCCGGTGCCCTTTTTCATGGAATGTGACAAAGGGACTGCCCCTTTGTCACATTTGCGCCTAGCTCGTTTTGCCCATCAGCGTAATACGGACGCTTGGACGGGTGTACTCGTCAAACTCGTCCTCGGGCTCCGTGTCAAACGAATAGTACGTTTTGATGGGGTTGTCACTCGTCCTGATGGAGATTCTCTCGTAGAGCGAACCGTTCAAAAAAGCCTGCCTAAACTCTTCGGGGAGCTTCTGCGGTGCTAGGAGCTCGGGCCTCACGGTCTTGACGTCTATGGTTTGGACAACAGAGGAAAGCTCATCCAGATCGAGCTCGACGCGGGCGAGGTTGTCCTCAAGGCTCGCGTCGGGGTCGATCTCTGCGATGTAGCTCACTTCCTTGAGCGTCCCCTTGTTGTCAAAGTCCAGATACGTATAGGTCTTCTGGGCGTCGGAGTCGCCTTCGTGCAGATAGCCGCGGACATGATAGCCGTAATCTTGATATCGCTCGTAGGGGTCATCGGCGGACACGTACTCGCATGCGGGCTCTAATGCCTTGCGGGCGATGGCGATCTGCTCGGCCGCGGCCGCGGCGTTCTGCTGCATCCTGATGTTTCCCTGCGCCAGCTGCGGGATATAGGCACCGCACACGATTGCGAGGGGCAGTGCCACAAGCGCGACGATCCACTTTTTTGCACGGGGGATAGGCACGCCACAGGCCTCTGCCATGGCCTTTGCGTTGGCAAAGCTTTCGGCAAGCACGTCTGCCGCGGTGGCGACGGCGCCTACGGCAGCGGCGACTTCTGCCGCACCGCCCAGGTTGCGTGCGGTCTCATTGTCGCTGTTCTTGAGCAGACGCGCGGCGGCCTGCGTGCCAACAACGCCTGCAATTTGTGCCGAGCGGTCTTTTTCGCTCTGCTCGACGGCGAGCCGGTGCTGCATTTCCCTCCACTGCTTGCCGCGCATGCCAAAGCGCGGCGCGAGAGTGCAGTAGCAGAAGATGACGAGCTCAATGCCGGCGAGCACCAAGGCGGTCATCATGCCTGTCTCCTGGAAGCTTTCATGATGGAAGACGATGTCGTCAATCATTTCGAAGGGAATGATCAAAAATGGCAGCACGAATGCCATGGCAAGCGCCGCGCCGGCAACCTTGGGACAGATGCAGTATCGCTGGATGCGCTTACGTTCTTGTTCGGAAAGTGTTGCCATGGCTGATCCTTGGTGTCGTAACGGTCGTTGCGGCGCATGGGGCGCGGGGCGCATCAGTTTGAGCTAGCGCTGGATAAGAACATAGAGCAAGATGCTCATCGCGATGAGCAAGAAGCCTGCGATGTTAAACATCAGTGTGGCAAAGTTGCCCACGATGGGGCGTTCGACATAGCTTTTGTCTGGGTTGCTGGGGTTGTAGTACACGGTCATTTGGCTACCGAGGGGCCAAAGCTGCTCCGCGAGGGTGCCTAGTCGGGCGATGGGGCCTGTCTGCACGTGCAGCCAGCCCTTGGCGTCTTCGTAGGCGGTGGCTTGCGTGCGGATGGGGAGTCCCGACAAGCTTTTGGTCTTTATGCCACGGAATTGTTTTTTCGCGCGGTATTGCGTGCCGTCGACGGTGTATTCCAAAACGGGATTCATTCTGCCTTCACCCATAAAGCGATGGTCGATGACCGTTCCCATGGTCACGGCGGTACAGGCCTTGGCTTTCTTGCGGGCGGCGGCCTTCATGAGCGCGCTCACTCCGATAAGCAGGATGCCGATGCCCCCAACCAAGATGAGCGCGAGCAGGGATATCTGCGACGTGGTCACGGCGTTCTCCTTTGGCGCGATACCGTCATATGTGACCCAGTATAGAGAATCCCGCCATCGATGAGCTATTGCGGGGGGGGGTCAATTCTGAATGTGACAAATGGACTGTTCCTTTGTCACATCGGGGACTGCGGAATCGAGGTCTAATACTTTTCCCGAGAAGTGAACGAGTGAAAACGGACTCCCGAAGCATCGACACTTTTGGCGTGCAATTTCCTGCGGTTTTGCCAGTCAAATCCTGCGGTTTTGACGCCTAAAAATGTCAATGCTTCGGGGGTCCAAATACAGCCGTTCACTTCTCGGGAAAAGTATTAGACCTCGAAATATGGGCGGCGTTCGCGAACGGCAACTAGCTTGCGTCCGGTAGCCGGCACTTGGGGCAAAGGGACTGCCCTTTTGCCCCTTCACCATTGCATCGTATCTGGTGTGGAAAAAATATCGCCTGCGTTCTCGCGCCTGCGAAGAGTTCCTGAACCGCTTGAATGGGATGTGACAAAGGGACTGTCCCTTTGTCACATTGATTTGAGAGTGGATGTTGATGAATTTATCGCTGGCCCCTATGGAGGGGATTACCGGGCATGTGTTCCGTCGCGTGCATGCGGAGTGCTTTGGCGCACTCGATTGTTATTACACGCCGTTTTTGCCGCCGCCGCGGGTGGGCAACCGCTTTGGTGGCAAGGCGTTTAAAGAGGTCGATCCTGCCAATAACCAGGGGCTTAACGTAGTACCTCAGCTGATGTCCAAGAATGCGGACGAGTTTGTGTGGGCGGCGCAGGTGCTCGCCGAGATGGGGTACCGCGAGGTCAATCTCAACCTTGGCTGCCCCTCGGGTACGGTTGTTGCCAAAGGCAAGGGTTCGGGCTTTCTGCGCAACCTGGATGAGCTCGAGGTGTTCTTGAGCGACGTGTGCGAACGCTCACCCTTGCCGGTGTCGGTCAAGACCAGGCTGGGGTTGGAAAGCGATGACGAGTACGAACGCGTGCTCGACCTCTATTGCCGCATGCCGCTGGCAGAGCTGATCGTGCATCCGCGCGTGCAAAAGGACCGTTATACGGGCTCGCCGCGTAAAGAGTTTTACGGCGAGACGTTGGAGCGGGCGCCGTTTCCCGTGGCCTATAACGGCGACATCTTTGATCTTGAGGACATGGATGCGCTGGTGGGGGCCTATCCCGGAACACGCCACGTAATGTTGGGGCGCGGCTTGCTCGCGAACCCCGCGCTGGCTCGCATGGTTAAGGGCGGCCCTGCTGCCACGGCCGCTGAGCTGCAGCGCTTCCACGACATGCTGTTTGCGGCCTATGCGGACGAGATTGGGGACAACGCGGTCTTTCGCATGAAGGAGTGGTGGTTCTACGCCAAATGCGCCTTCGCCGATCCCGCGACCGTTCACAAGCTCGTTCGCAAGACCAAAAAGGTCGATGAATACCGCGCTGCTGTCGAGCGCGTCTTTCGCGAGCAGCCGCTTGCGCCTGTTGCCCGCTTTTGTGGCTACTAGTCGTTGGGGACGTTCTTTAACGACTAGTCATTCAAGAACGTCCCCAATGACTAGATTGAAAAGCTGTACGTCAGCATCCAAAGATGTCGGAAAATGTCGACTTTGGATGCTGGCGTACATGTTTGGTTCGTATGGGTTCGGCTCGGTTGGCGCGAACTGGCCGCAGTGCGCGTGCTAGAGCAGGTTCTTCTGCACCCACGCGATGATGTCGCTCGACTCGTAGAGCGGTTTACCGTCGATGAACAGGCAGGGAACCTGGCGCTTTCCGCCGACGGCGATGAGTGTCTGCTCGGCATCGGGGTCGGTCGAGATATTGCGCTCGGGGATGGTCACGCCGTTATCGGCCAAAAAGCGCTTGACCTTTATGCAATACGGGCAGCCGGTCATAACGTAGAGCACGAGTTCGTGATCAGTAGCCATGGTGTCTCCAATCGGTTGAGGTTTCGGTTGAGATACCCAAAGCCGCCGCAGTCTATGCGCGATCCATTGATGACTCGATGGCATGGACCAGAAACGCCGTGGCTCCGGTGCCGCAGGGCTTGTCGTAGTAGTCGACAAAGCGCTGGTCGGCAAGATAGCCGTGGGCGAGGCCCAGGTATGCTTCGTCCTGGGGTTCGTGCCCCCAGTTAAGGCCAATCCATCGACGGTGCATTGCGACAAGCTTGCGCGCCTCGCTTCCATCCGGTTCGCCGTCGCCCATGGCGATCGAGAGCTGGCCCAGAATAGCGCGTTCAAGTTCCTTCATGTCGTTCCATGTCTCGGGGTCCATGTCCAGCAGTGCCTCGTTTGCTGCATCGACGGCCTCGTCGCCATAGCGCGCCCGCGCCTCAGCACCGTAGCGCTCCTCGTTTTCCTGCACGGTGCGCCAGCGCTCCAATTGCGGCAGCACGGCGCCCATGAGCGAGACGGCTTCGTCGAGCGACATACCGGTGTTTTGTGCCAGGCGCGGGGCGCAATCCTCAATCATGGCCTCCATCGTGGTCTCGTAGGTGTACTTGCCGTGGTCGTAGCACCACTTGCAGTAATGATCGGTCGCGGTGCCCGCAGCATCGGTGCCGCAGTCTTCGGGCGTGAGTATCATGCCGCAGCTCTGACAATAGTGCTCGGGCATTTCGAGCAGATGAGACAGTGGCTCGCCGGTCACGGCGGCAATGAGCTTCATCATGTCGATGCCCGGTGTAACCTCGCCGCGCTCCCAACGGCTGACGGCTTGGCGTGTGACGAAGAGCTTGGCGGCGAGCTGCTCCTGAGTAAGGTGATGGGCACGACGGACGGCGATGAGCTTTTCTGCAAAGGCCATAACGGCTCCTTTCTGCTGGTTGATGGCTTAAGCATAAGCGGCGGCGGGCGCCCTTCCAAGCAACCGTTGGTTGCACGACGGGGGACCGCGGCGAAGAATTGCGCGCAACGTCCCACACCTCCATGCCGTACAATGACCGGCATGGAACCTATTGCACACATACATACCGACCTGCCGCAGAAGTTCGGCATCCCACGCAACAGCTTTTTGGCGCCCCATCTGCAGGGACGCATCGTCTTTGAGCCGGAATTTGCCTCCAACGCAGCGGTTGAGGGCCTGGATTCCTTCTCTCACCTATGGCTGCTCTGGCGCTTCGAAAACGGCACGCCCGGCGGCACGGCTCAGGACATAGCCGTCGATGCCAAGACGCAGGACAGGTCCGGCACCAATGCAAAATGGTCGAAAACAGTGCGCCCGCCGCGTCTGGGCGGAGCCGAGCGTGTGGGCGTGTTTGCCACGCGCAGTCCGTTTCGCCCTAATCCCATCGGGCTCACCTGCGTCAAGCTCGATCGTGTCGAGCTCACCGACGATGGCCCCATCATCCATGTGCTGGGGGCCGATCTGCGCGACGGCACGCCCATCTACGACATTAAGCCCTACATTCCATTTGCCGACTGTCACCCGGATGCGACGGGCGGCTGGATTGAGGACGCGCCGTGGCAAGAGCTCGATGTTGAGTTCCCACAAGCGCTGAAAGATACGGTCCCGCCTGCAAAGCTCCCCGGCTTGGTCGAGGTCCTTCGCCAAGATCCGCGCCGTGCGGGTAGCAAACACGAGCCAAACCGCGTTTACCATTTGGCTTACGCTGGGCTCGACATATCGTTTACGGTCGACGGAACCAGGTTGACGATAACCGCTATCAACGACGCGCAAGACTAATCTGCCATCCGTCCGTATCCGTCAAAAACAACGCCAAACCCCATGCCAAAACCGCCCGCGCTGGTGGACAATAACGCCTACCAAAACAATCCGCTTTGCACGGGAGCTCAGCATGAAATACGACTTTACCTCGCTTATCGACCGCCACGGTATGGACGCCATCGCCGTTGACTCCTGGGGCGAGATCCCCGGCATGGCTCCGAACGCACCCGACGAGGGCTTCGACCGCATCCCCATGTGGGTGGCGGATATGAGCTTTGCCACGGTGCCCACGGTCCAGGAGCACATCATTCAGCGTGCCCAGCACCCCATGTTTGGCTATTTCAATCCGCGCCCCGAGTACTTCGACCGCATCATCGAATGGCAGAGTCGTCGCAACGGCGTTAAGGGCCTGGCGCCGGAGCATATCGGCTACGAAAACGGTGTACTGGGCGGTGTCGTGTCGACGCTGCGCGCGTATGTCCAGCCGGGCGAGGCGGTGCTGGTCCATAGCCCCACCTACATCGGCTTTACCAAATCCATCGAGGCCGCGGGCTATCGCATTGTCCACAGCCCGCTTAAGCTCGACGACCAGGACGTGTGGCGCATGGATTTTGAGGACATGGAGCGCAAGCTCGCCCAAAACCACATCCATGCCGCGGTGTTCTGCTCGCCGCACAATCCCTGCGGCCGCGTATGGGAGCGCGACGAGATCGAGCGCGCCATGGATATCTATCGCCAGCACGATTGCGTGGTGATCTCGGATGAGATTTGGTCCGATATCATCCTGCCGGGTCACAAGCATATCCCGACGCAGTCGGTGAGCGAGGATGCCCGCATGCGCACGGTTGCCCTCTATGCGCCCAGCAAGACGTTTAACCTGGCGGGCCTGGTCGGCAGCTACCACATCATCTATAACGAGACGCTGCGCGACCGCGTGTGCGCCGTGTCCAACAAGACGCACTACAACGAGATGAACGTCCTCTCCATGCATGCGCTTATCGGTGCCTACCAGCCGCAAGGCTACGAGTGGGTTGATGAGCTCAATGAGGTCATCGAGGGCAACGTCGACTACTTCTGCAATTACGTGGACAAGCATTTTGCGAGCGTGTCCTATTCGCGTCCGCAGGGCACCTACATGGTGTTTCTGGACTGCACCGAGTGGTGCCGCGAGCATGGCCGCGATATTCAGTGGCTGCTCGACGAGGGCGCTCGTGTGGGCGTGGGGTATCAGGACGGCCGCCCGTTCCACGGGCCCTGCCACATTCGCGTGAATCTGGCACTGCCCCTTTCGCAGGTAAAGGAGGCGTGTGAGCGCCTGGACCGCTACGTTTTTGGGGTATAGGGGGGCGCTCGATTCGAGTGCTGCCCCCCCCCCCCCCCCCCCCCCAAAAAGGGGGGGCGGGGGGGGCCCCCGGGGGGGCGCGCGGGGTTTGGCGTTGGGGA
>CAMQHT010000018.1 GCA_947001705.1 uncultured Collinsella sp. | reverse complement strand
TATGCATGCGCTGCAGCAGCAATATGCGGCAACGATGTCGGCCCTGCGCGAGGCGCCCTTGTCTGTTGTGCGGTTCGCGAACTAGCGGGCCTGCTTTACCTTGGTCGCTGCCTCGACAAACGACTTCCACAGGTTAAAGTCGGTCTCGAGCGTCTGCCAGGTGTACTCGGGATGCCATTGCACGCCCAAGCAGAATGGCTGGCCTTCGACCTCGATGCACTCGGGAACGCCGTCGGTTGCCTTGGCGACCAAACGCGTGCTCTTACCCAGATGATCGACGCAGCAGTGGTGTGCGGAGTTGGTCTGGATCAGCCTGTGCCCGCCAAGCGCGCGCTCCAGCAGCGAGCCCGGCACGACCTCGACGGGATGCACGGGGTCGTTGAGCACGTGGGTATGGCGCCACTGCGTGCGGCCCTCGCGAGCGCCCAGGCTCGGCACGTCCATGCACAGGGTGCCGCCAGTGGCGACATTGAGCAATTGCGTGCCACGGCAGGTGGTAAAGAGCGGCTTTTTGGCGCGGAGCACCTCGCCGACCAGCTTAAACTCAAAGCTATCGCGGATCTCGCAGCAGAGGGTGGGGTCGTAGGGTCGTTCATCGCCCCAGCGTTTGGGGTTGACATCCGGGCCGCCGGGAATAGCGATACCGTCGGCGATATCGACGTAATGGCGGATGACCTCAATGTCCTCGGTGATGGACATCTGCAGCGGCAGGCCGCCGGCGGCAAGGATGGCATCGACAAAGACACTTGCGATTTCCTCGTTGGGGGAGAGCGTCTCGCTTAAAAACGGCTTCGCCTCTTCCCAGCGCGGCGCGACGAGGATGAGCGGGCGGTCGGCGGGATCGACGTCGACGTGCGGGGTGTATGACGATGAAGTGCGAGTTCCGATCATAGGTGTTGCTTTCGAGTTTGGATGGTCATGGCGAGCGAACATGGCAATTGGGTTAGTGGCCCTTGATGGAGTTGAGGAAGTCCTGGGCGCGTTTGGTCTGGGGATGGTCGAAGAACTCGTCGGGCGTGCCGGTTTCCACGATCTGGCCATCGGCCATAAACACGACACGGTCGGCCACGCGACGGGCAAAGTTCATCTCGTGCGTGATGACGATCATCGTCATGCCCTGCTGGGCCAGACGGACCATGACCTCGAGCACCTCGTTGATCATCTCGGGATCAAGAGCGCTCGTGGGCTCGTCGAAGAGCATGGCCTTGGGTTGCATGGCAAGCGAGCGGGCAATGGCTACACGCTGTTGCTGGCCGCCCGAGAGCTGTGCGGGCACCTTATCGGCCTGCTCGGCGACGCCTACGCGGCCTAGCAGGTCCATGGCGCGCTCGCGGGCCTCATCCTTGGAGACGCCCAGCACGTCGACCGGTCCCAGCATGACGTTCTGTAGCACGGTCATATGTGCAAACAGGTTGAACTGCTGAAACACCATGCCCAGCTCGGCGCGCATGCGGGCAAGATCCTTGCCTTCCTGCGGCAGAGGCTCGCCCTCGATGAGAATCTCGCCCGAGTCGATGGTTTCCAGGCGGTTGATGGTTCGGCACATGGTCGACTTGCCCGAGCCCGAGGGGCCGATCACGACGACGACTTCGCCGCGGTCGACCGAGAGATTGATGTCGTTGAGGACGTGCAGATCGCCATAGTGCTTATCGACGTGCTTGAGCTCAATCAGCGGCTGATTGCCGGTAGAAGAAGTGCTCTGTGCCATGGTGCTCGGCTCCTTATGACTCGAAATGGTAAATCGTTAGCGAATGATGGTCGCGCCGGTCTTGTGCGAGACGTAGACGGCGGCCTTGTTGATCGCGACGTTGATGAGGATGTAGATGACCGCGATAACCAGGTAGACCGACACGAGCGCGTCGTAGTTGGTAATGAGCACGCGGGCGTTTTGCATGAGGTCGGGGTAGCTCACTACATAGGCGACGGTGGTGTCTTTGACGACGACCACAAGCTGCGAGATCAACGACGGAATGATAAACCGAATGGCTTGCGGCAGCACGATTTTAAAGGTGATTTTAGCCTTGGAGAGACCGAGTGCCTGAGCGGCCTCGACCTGGCCGCGCGGTACGGCGTTGACGCCGGCGCGGAAGATCTCGGCCAGTACGCCGGCCGCAGCGAGCGCGACGGGAAGTGTGAGCATCCAAAACGACGGCAGCGCGATCTTGTACTGGGGCAACACCAAAAAGAAGAAGTAGATGAACAGGAGGCTCGGCACGCCACGGAAGAAATCGGTGAGCACGCGGCAGACCAGCTGCAGCGGCTTAATGTCGCTGGTGCGGCCGAGCATGAGGGCCAGACCCAGTACCAGCGCGATAGCGCCGGCGGTGAGCGCGACCTTTACCGTGCCCTCAAAACCGGCAAGTAAGAACTTCCAGGTAGTGAGGTGCGTAAAGAAATACCAATAGTGGACCGAAAGCTGACCGGTCACATAAAAGCGCTGCAGCACGAGGACAACGAGCGCGGCGACGGCAACAAGCGAGATGGCGGTGCCGATGCGAATCTTGGCGCGCATCTTGGGGCCGGGAGCCTCGTAGAGCGCATCGCGCATGGTAAGTGCAGGGGAGGAATGTTTGCTCATCGGAGGATCCTCACCTTCTTATCGATATAGTTGCCAATGTGGCTCACCACAAAGGCCGTGCCCAGGTAGCCGAGTGCCGAGATAAAGAACGCGGCGACGCCGCCGAGCGAGCGCGTGTTGATGTAGCTCACCACGCCGGTGAGCTCCTGCGGTTTAAGCGGTACCTGACTGCCGAGCGCAGTGGTGAGCATGACCGCGATAAAGAGGTTGGTCATGGGCAACACGCTCGAGCGCAGCGCCTGCGGAATCACGATCTTGGCGAGGATGCGGCTGAAGCTCATGCCCAGCGAGCGGGCGGCTTCCACCTGGCCGACACCGACGGTGTTGATGCCGCTCATAAAGTTCTCGGAGCCAAAGGCAGAACCCAAGAGCACTGTGGCGACGATGACGCAGGTGCGGTAGGGCAGGACGACCTTGAGCGGCGGCAGCGCATAGACGACGATGATGAGTAGCGCGATGCCGGGGATGTTACGGAAGACCTGAACATACAGGTCGCCAAAGACGCGCAGCGGCTTGAGCGGCGACACGCGCATCACGGTGACGGCGACGGCCAGCACCATGGCGATGGCAAACGACTCAAGCGTCATGCCCCAGGTTGCTAGCAGCGCGTCGATATAGTTCTGGCCATAGAGCGACCAGAGCTCGGAGAGACTCATGCGGACCTCCCGCCGGTAAGGAAAGGGGCTCCCGTGTGTACGGAAGCCCCGACAACTCAGTGAGGAAACAGTTTACCGCAATAAAGCGCATCATGCGTTTCCGTATGGTTTCGTTGCGGTCGTTACCAGGCTCGCTGCCTAGGCGCCGATCTCGGGCAGCTCGGGAACATTGGTGTCGCCCGTACGGTCACCGATGCAGATCTGCCACAGCTCGGTCCAGGTGCCGTCGTCCTCGATCTTCTTAAGGAAGTCGTTGACAAAGGCGACGCCGTCGGAATCGAGCGGCAGGCCGATACCATAGGGCTCCTTGCTGCCGAAGGGCTTGCCGGCGATCTTGTACTTACCGGGCTCGCGGACCAGGGCGCTCTGCTGCATGTTGTTATCGATGACGTAGGCATCAACACGGCCCTGCTGGAGTGCCTGGCGGGCCTCCTCGTCGGTCTTGAACTCCTGCTGGCTGGCCTTGGGGGCGAACTCCTCCAGGATGGCGGGGCCGTTGGAGCCGGACTGGACGGCGACGTTCTTGTCGGCCAGGTCGTCGACGCTCTTGATGTTGTCGTTATCGGCGAGCACCAGGATGGCCTGCTGCGTGTAGTAATAGGGACCGGCAAAGGAGACGAGCTTCTTGCGCTCGTCAGTGATGGTGTAGGTGGCAAAGACGGCGTCGACCTGGCCGTTCTGCAGGACGGACTCGCGCGTGTCCGAGGTCACCTGCGTGATCTCGACCTTGTTCTCGCCCAGAATGTAGTTGGACAGGAGCTGTGCGATACCGGCATCGAAGCCGCGGGTCTGACCGTCTTTCTCGTTGAGGAGGGAGAAGAGCGTGGAGGTCTGAACGCCACCGATCTTAAAGACGCCGGCGTCCTTGACGGCCGTGGCCCAGGTGCTGGCGGCGATGGCATCGTCATCGGCCTTGGGGCCGTTGTCGACGAGCTTGTCGAATGCCTTGGCGTCGAGCGTGGTGGAAGCCTCGGTATCCTCGGAGCTCTTGGAGGAGGCGGCGGAGCCCTTGTCGGCCTCGGCGCTGGTGTCAGAGCAGCCGGCAAGACCAAGGCCGGCGACGGTTGCGAAGGTGGCGGCGACAAAGCCGCGGCGGTCGAGAACGACCTGCTGGGAGAGGTTCTTGCTCATGGTAGAACACCTTTCTCAATAAAATCCCTAGCGGTTGAGTAGAGTTATACCCTATCCCGCTCAGACGGGTCAACACGAAATAACTCAGAAACATACTTACCTTATGGGTAATTCTTCCTACCAAAAAGGGACAGGTTAATTTTGGCAGGTTTTATCTGGGCAAACGTCAGTTATTACAGCTGAGAAAGCGCTTTGCGGACGGCGTGGTCGCTCGCAGCGGTCGCTATAATGGCGGCAACGCGACGCATATATAAGTAAGGAGATCGCGTATGAACGGTTATTCGTTTTTCGCGCCGACCATGACCTAAAACCGCCACAAAGGGGACAGGCACCTTTGTGGCGGTTCTTGCAGATGTAGCTGCCTGCCTCGCTGTTTTGTCTCGATCTGTAACATCTGCAGCCATTTTTGCCGAGTAACTGTTACAGATTGAGATTTTCTCTTCAGGGGAATTCGAATGTCTCGATCTGTAACAGTTAGACGGCCAAAAGGTCTCTATCTGTTACAGATTGAGACAAAGGTCAGGGGCAAAGACGGTTTGTCTCAATCTGTAACAGGTAGACGAGAATTCGGGCCATAGATGTTACAGATTGAGATAATCGCGTCGCGAAAATAAAAACCTCCGCAGGGGTGCTTCCCTTGCGGAGGTTTTTTACTCATTGAGTAGCCTTATAGCTTCGGCGGCCATGTTCTCGACCGTCATGCCGTTCTGAGCGAGCAGCTCGTTGGGGTTGTAGCGGTCGGGGAAGCCCTTGGCGATGCCGAAGGTGCGCGTGCGCAGCGGTGTGCAGGCCAGGTAGCACGCCACGCGCTCGCCCCAGCCGCCGTCCAAGATGCCGTCCTCGAGGGTGACGACAACGCGATGCTCGGCGGCGAGGCTGTCGAGGAACTCGCGGTCGAGCTCAGTTGCATAGCGCGGGTTGACGAGCGTGGCCTCGATGCCGTACTCGGCAGCCAAGCGGTTTGCCACGCGCTCGCCCAGCTCAAAGAAATCGCCGAGCGCGAGCACGGCCACGTCGCGACCCTGGCGCACCACGTTGTAACGAACGGCGCCGTAATCGGCGTCCTCGGCAGGCGCCAAGTCGGGGCGGCTTACCAAGCCAATGCCCGGCACGCGAATCGCCACGGGATGCTCGCGGTGATCGAGCGACCAGCTCAGCATGGACAGATATTCCTCCATGCAGGCCGGCGCCAAGTAGTGCATGTTGGGAAGACCGCCCAGCATGGAAATATCAAAGAACGAAAGATGCGTCTCGGATGTGGTGCCAAAGATCGACGCGCCAAATACCAGGATGGTCGCCGGGGCGTCGTTGAGGCACAGGTCGTGCCACAGTTCGTCGTAGGCACGCTGCAAGAACGTACCGTACACGCCAAAGACCGGCTTGGCACCCGAGCGGGCGAGCGCGGTGGCAAAGGTGACGGCGTGCTCTTCGGCAATGCCCACGTCGACAAACTGCTTGCCTGCCGCGGCGCGAAGCTCGGGCGTAAAGCCCATGATGTAGGGCGTGGCGGCCGTGATGCCCACAACCTGCGGATCGCGCTCTATGGCAGCGCTCAGGGCCTCGCCCGTAATGTCGGCATAGGTGCGCGGTGCGGGCTCGCTCGGATGACCCGGGCAGAGTTTGCGCCCAGTTGCCATGTCAAACGGACCCACGTGGTGCCAGCGCTCGGGGTCGCTCTGGGCTGGTTCAAAGCCCTTGCCCTTTGCGGTGGAGACGTGCAGCACGATGGGATGATCGATATCGCGCAGTTCCTGCAGCGCGTCGACGAGGGCCAATACATCGTTACCGGTGTCCAGATAGCGGTAGTCGAGCCCCATCGCGCGGAAAACGTTGCGCTCACAGGTGCCGTTGCTGGCGCGTAGCTCGGCCAGATTGCGATACAGGCCGCCATGGTTCTCGGCAATGGACTGGTCGTTATCGTTGACGATGATGATCAGGTTGCTGTCGAGATCGGCGGCATTGTTAAAGCCCTCAAACGCCAGGCCGCCCGAAAGCGAGCCGTCGCCAATGATGGTGATGACGTTGTACGCATCGCCCGCCAGGTCGCGCGCGTGTGCGAGGCCGCAGCCCAAGCTCACCGAGGTCGAGGTGTGGCCCATGGCGAACAGGTCATGTTCGGACTCGTCGGGATTGGCAAAGCCAGAGGCCTCGCCGTAGCGTGCCGGGTCGATATAGGTATACGCGCGCCCAGTCAGCGCCTTGTGGGCGTAGGTCTGGTGCGAAACGTCAAAGACAATTTTGTCGATGGGGGAGTTAAACACGCGATGGAGCGCGACCGTAAGCTCGACGACGCCCAGGTTGGGGGCAACGTGTCCGCCGACAGCAGCGGAGCTTTCGAGGATTGCCTGGCGGATCTCGCCGCAGAGCAGCGGAAGCTCGGCGCGGTCGAGAGCCTTGACGTCCTCGGGCGTTGTCGTTTGCGTAAGCAGCATCGTTGTGGGTTACTCCATGCGAATCGAGCGCCGGCGCTCCCTCGGCCGGCACAATTGCACAAGACAGTCTCGCACATTTTGGCGTTTGATATGTGACGGCGGCGCGGTAATTCGCCAACTGGCGGGGCAAAACGTTTTGCCCGATGCCATACTGATAAGTTCCATGGTGATTTTATTCATTGCGTGCAGGCTGTGGCTTGCCGTCGAGAGCCGCTGGAAGGAGGCCGCATGTCCGAAACCGTTCGTGCCGAGAGCATCGCGCGCGAGGTCGACGATGCCGCCCGTCAGCTGGCCCATGCGGGCCGTTTGGACCTGACGCGCGAGTTTATCCAGCATGGCGATGTGACGGTGTATACGCATGTGACCTCGGTGGCGCGGACAAGCCTGTCCGTTGCCGAACGCTTGGGCCGTGCTGGCATTTCGGTCGACCGCGCCTCGCTGCTGCGCGGCGCCCTGTTACACGATTACTTTCTCTACGATTGGCACGATCCCGATCCGAGCCATCGACTGCACGGATTTCGGCATCCGTATTTTGCCCTGGCACGTGCGGAGGAGGATTTTGAGCTGACGTCGCGCGAGCGGAATATTATCGTGCGGCATATGTTTCCGCTGGTGCCGGTGCCGCCGACGTGTCGTGAGGCATGGATTGTGTGTTTGGCAGACAAATGGTGCGCGCTGCGCGAGACGGTCACCGGTCGTCTGCGGCGCAAGGACGAGCCGGACGATGGCGTGAGCAGCGAATCGAGCGAAAAGAGGAGAGGGTAGACGGTGGGGACCGCGATCGACATGGCATTTGACGGCGCGACGCTTGCCGCCTGTCCGCTTTCGGCACTAGTGCTCTCGTTTGCCTTCTACGGGTTTTGCGGCTGGGCGTGGGAGTCGACGGTCTGCGCCATGCTCAATCACGGACGATTTGCCAACAGTGGCTTTTTGCTGGGGCCGTGTTGCCCTATCTATGGTGTGGGCGGTATAGCCTGCTGGCTTTTGCTGCGCGGGATTCCGGATGCCTCGAGCCAGTTTGTTGCCGCGGCGCTCGTATGCAGCGTGATTGAGTACAGCGTCGGCGCGCTGTTGGAAAAAACAACGGGCGCTCGCTTTTGGGACTATTCGCACCTGCCGTTTAACCTGCACGGACGCATCTGTCTGTACTGGGCATGCGCGTTTGGCTTGGGTGCGTTGTGCATTTGTCGTTTAGTGGAGCCGGCATTGCTGGGGCTGCTTGGCCATCTGCCGGTGCTGATTGTGCGGCTGTCCGCCTTTATCGTCGCGGTCGCGATGATGGTCGACGCGGTGTGCTCGTTGGCGAGCTGGCGCCGCCTGTCCGATCAGCTTGAGCGTGTGCGCGCCGACCTTGCTGACCGCATCAATGAGTCGCTTGCCGATGCCTCCGACTCCATGCTCGAACGTATTCCCGATTCGACGATTGACTCGGTGGCGCAGACGCATATCCGTAGCCGTGCCGTTAACGCGTGGCTGGCCGAGCTGGGCGACGCGGCGCTCGATGCCCTGCGCGAGAAGGCTTCGATGCCGACGTTTATTTCGGATGGTGCTCGCGGCCTGGCGCTCGCTGCCCGTCGCGTGGCCGATGCCGCACCGAGCATGCCGCGTCCGTCGCTCGGTCGTCGCCTTGCCGGCAAGCGCATGAGCCGCCCGGTACCGAGCGTGTCACTCAGCCGCCGCGACCTACGCTTCTTTAACGCCTTCCCGCGTCTGCGCATCAATCGTTACGAGGGCGTCATCCGAGCTACCGACCTCCGCGACCGAGCCCGCGAGCTGTTCCGGCGCTAGCCAGAGCGGAGCCAAGCGCGCCCTTCTCGTTCGCACGTTTCCCGTTCGTTTCGCGTCCGTTGCCGCGCCGTTTCCAAGATTGCGGTGCCGTTTCCATTCGACAACGCAGCGTTTAACAACGCCGTATCTGGTCTACACCAGTTGCCCCTCGGCCGCATGATGGGCGCCGACAACGTTCATGCGACCAAGGGGGAGCGAATGTACGATACGGGATCGACAACGTTTATGCTCATCTGCACCATGCTCGTGTTTTTAATGACACCGGGTCTGGCGTTTTTCTATGGCGGCCTGTCCAGGCGCAAAAATGTCATCAACACCATGCTTATGTGCTTTGGCGCCATTGGCCTGGTTGGTGTGCTGTGGATTGTTGCCGGCTGGTCGCTGGCCTACGGTGGTGACGGTTCTAGCCCGTTTATTGGCGGCTTTGACCAGCTGCTGTGCCTGCCGGTGCTCAACCAGGTGCTGCAGGCGGCCGAGGACAATGCTGCGGATGGTGCCGTCTACCCTCAGATCATCAACATCGCCTTCCAGATGGCGTTTGCCATGATCACCGCCGCTATCGTTACGGGCAGTCTGGCAGGCCGCGTTAAGTTTGGTGCCATGACGGCCTTCCTGGGCATTTGGCTGCTCGTGGTCTATGCGCCGCTCGCCCACATGGTTTGGGGCGGCGATGGTTCCTTTATCGGCGACATCATCGGCGCGCTCGACTTTGCCGGCGGCGACGTGGTGCACATTTCGTCCGGTCTTACCGGCCTGGTCCTCTGCTTAATGCTCGGCCGTCGTCGCGGCTTTGGCATGGTGAGCTACCGTCCGCATAACGTACCGTTTGTGGCGCTGGGCGCCGGCCTACTTTGGTTTGGCTGGTTTGGCTTTAACGGCGGCAGCGAGTTTAAGGCCGACGCCGTGGCGGCGCTCGCCATCCTCAACACCGTGACGGCCAGCGCGGCAGGTATGGTCTCGTGGCTTGCCGTCGAGCGCGTGCACACTGGTCGTCCCACGCTGGTGGGTGCCAGCACCGGTCTGGTCGCGGGCCTCGTGGTGGTCACGCCGGGCGCGGGCTTTGTCGGGCCGTGGGCGGCGCTGGTCATGGGCCTGATCGTATCGCCCGTCTGCTACCTGGCCATCAGCCATCTTAAGACCAAGTTCGGCTACGACGATGCGCTCGACGCGTTCGGTTGCCACGGCATCGGCGGCATCTTGGGCGGCGTGCTCACGGGTCTGTTTTGTGTGCCGGAGCTCTCGTGGACCGGTAAGGGCGGCCTGTTCTACACGGGCGACGTGTCGCTGCTCATCTCGCAGATCCTGGGCATTGTGGTGACGGTCGCTATTGTGCTGGTGCTCGACTTGGTGATTGTCGCGGTGGTCAAGGCACTGTTCCGCGGCAGCCTGCGCGTGGACGAGGCCGACGAGGCCCTGGGTCTGGATGCGAGTCAGCACGGCGAGAGCGCATATCCATCGTTTGGCGGCTTGGATTAACAAGGGGAGTGATTTGGTATGAAGAAAATTACGGCTATCGTGCGCCAGGAAAAGCTTGAGGTTCTCAAAGATGCGCTGTTTGCTGCTGATGTTCGCGGCATGACTATCAACCAGGTGCAGGGCTGCGGCGCACAGCATGGCTGGAAGGAATACGTGCGCGGCAACGAACTGCTCGTCAATACCATCCCCAAGGTACAGTTCACCCTCATCTGCGCTGATGAGCACGTTGACGGAATTGTCGACATCATCTGCAATGCCGCCCGCACCGGTGCCGTCGGCGACGGCAAGATTTGGGTCGAGCCGGTCGAAGAAGTCATCCGCATTCGCACCGGCGAACACGGCCCGGCCGCGGTGTAGAATCGACCGTCTGCCATCCGCAACGTTAAAATGCTGCAATGAGGCACAAGACTTGCGTTGCGGATGGGCGGATTATGGGTCGCAATAAATATCCCGAGGAGACGGTCGCGAAGATTCTCGACGCGGCACTGGAGCTATTCTGCGCACAGGGTTATGAGGGGACGAGTATTCAAGATATCGTTGACCGTCTCGACGGCATGACCAAGGGCGCTGTCTATCATCACTTCAAGAGCAAAGAAGAGATTTTCAACGCCGCGTTTGATCGGGCGATGACTCCGATTGTTGAGCACCGCCGCTCGATGCTTGGCGTCGGTAATATGACCGGAGCCCAAAAGCTCAAGCGACTGTACGCTCCCGAGTCCGTTGTTCCACAAATTGAGCTATGGGCACGTATGCGTCCTGCAGCAGATCCGGTAAAAAGCTCGCGCCTACTGGCGATGCAGTACCAGGGCTCATTTGACGAGTCGGCCGATGGCTGTCTCTTGCCAGTGATCGAGGAGGGCATCGCCGACGGCTCCATTGCGTGCGAATGCCCGCGCGAAGCGGCGGAGGCCGTATCGTTGTTGGCGAATCTTTGGCTGCTGCCATTGTTCCGTCCGCTCGAGCCCAAGGAGCGAATGCTCGCTCGCGCACAATGTTTGGCGCAGATGGCTGCCGCGGTGGGGCTCGATTTGGGTAATGAAGTGCTTCAGACAACGGCGCAGATTTGGGACGTATGGGACCGCGCCGGGTGGTAATATAGATACCAACGGTATGTAATTGATTTGTGAGGGTAGCCACGGCTGCCCTTTTCAAGTCATTAAATACATACTAGTGGTATGTATAGGGGGTGGGCTTATGGCTGGGCTGAGAGACGTCGGCGTCTCGTTGAAATCAAAAACAGTGCGGTCAATCAGGCTCGCGGAACTTCTGGTTGCGCAGCTGTGCACGTATTCGATGCTGTCGGCGCTGTGCTTTGCGTATCCACTTTACTTGTTCGATTGCAGTGGATCGTCAACGTTATATGGCGCCGTCGTGGCGACGGCGTTCATACCCGGCGTACTCGCAACTCCGGCTGGTGGGATCTTAGCGGATCGGGGAAGACACCGCGAGGTCCTCGTGTCCCTCGGCATTGCTCTGATGACTGCATCACTGCTGTCTGTCCCCATGAAGCGCTCGTTGCCTCTTGCGGTCGTCGTAGTAGCGATACTTTGTGTTCAATATGGTGTTCAATCGCTGCTAAAGCCAATGCTCCAAATTGAGACGGTGCGTATGGCGGGTGAAGAGAAGGTTGAGCGGGCCACTGCATTGGTTTCGCAGATGACCATGGTGAGCAATATCTTGGGTCCTGTGGTCGGGACGGCAGTCTATGGGTGCTTTGGCATCGATGCTCTTTGCACAACCGCGTCGGTGGCGTTTGCGATTTCAGCTCTCTTGTTTGGGGTCGCACTCAAGCAAAACGCCTCATCTGAAACGATGAGAGACGGCGCGACTCGCACGACATGCCGAAACGATTTTCGGGAGTCGATTCGGTATCTGTTGCAAAATGCATCATTGGTCGCTGTGATTTTGCTTGCGGCAGTTTTGAACCTTGCGTTGGTTGGGCTAACGATTGGCGCTCCCATTATTGTTACAAAGCATCTCGGCATGCAATCGTCCTGCGTTGGGATAGTTGAGGTTGCTCTGGGCCTGGGTGGTCTTACCGGCAGTGGCTTGGTCGGCATTTGGCCGCATCGTTTTTCTTTCAATGGCATATGCCGATATGTTGCGATGATCTGTTTTGGAGTCGCGCCGATTATTGTTACGCTGCTGTTCGGCGTAGATGTATGCGTGTTCACCGTGTTTGCGGTTGGTTCGGCATGGGTCATGGTGTGGGCGAGCATTACGTCGGTTGAAATCATCGCGTTTGTTCAGCGGGTAGCGCCGACTGAGCTCTGCGGAAAAGTGCTTTCGGTCGTTTACATGGTCCTTTCCTGCGCAACGCCTATCGGCCAATTGACGTACGGGGTTGCATATGATCGATGGACACCGGCGATTGTATTCGCAGCCATGTTGGCGGTGCTGACGTTGACGACGGCTCTGTTTTATCGGCTGAAAAATCGATTGCGGCGATTGTCTTAACGCGCTGGGGCACCGTGAATTTGTGAAGGCGGTGGTACGCCGCGCCGGGACGGCATTGTTTGGACATGCCTCTCCTTCGTCTACAATATCGGGCAGACGAAGGAGAGGCATGTCCATGATCAAGATGTTCGCGAGTGACTTAGACGGAACGCTGCTGAACGCCCTGCACGAGGCGGATGGGACCATTCGCCGCGCCATTCGCGAGCTGACTGAGGCTGGCCTGCACGTGGTTCCCGCGACTGGACGCTCGACGTTGCCGATCGGCGAGCATGGCTTTACGGGCTTGGCGCTTGACGCCTGCTGCTCCAATGGATCCATCGTGCGCGACAGCCATGGCGAGGTGCTCAAGACTTGGACCATCGACCCGCAGGTCACTGAGGAACTGCTCAAGGCGTTCCCGGACATTTGCTTTGATTGCTCCACGCCCGATGGCATGTTTTCGAGCGGTTCGTTCGAGATGCATCAGGCGGGCTTTAAAAAGGACAGCCCCATCAAGCGTATTGTGATGCGCGGCATGCGTGCGCGCGGCGGGTATCACGAGGAACAGTATTTCGACCAGTCGATCGGCGATATCTTGCGTCACGATGTATGCAAGATCAATTGTCGCGTGACCTCGCCCGAGCTGGAGCGTGACCTTAAGTCGTATCTTGCCGAGCGATCGGACCGCGTGGTCAACGCGCCGTTCGATCCGGTGATGTTCGAGATCACGGACGTGGCGTGTAACAAGGGCGAGAGTGTGGCCTGGCTGGCGGGCTACTACGGCATTGCCGAGGACGAGGTCGCGGTTTATGGCGACGGCGGAAATGACATCGCCATGCTCAAGCGTTTCCGCCACAGCTACGCGACCAAAAACGCTAGCGATACAGCTAAGGCTGCCGCGAGCGCAACTATTGGCAGCTGCATGGTCCACGCCGTCCCCAAACACATGTTCGCCACCATGCGCAAGCAAAACTCCCGCACCGTCATCGAATAATGTGACAAAGGGACAGCCCCTTTGTCACAGGGGCCTGTGTGCTTGGAATACGAACATATATTCGTATATATAACTAGGCTCTGGTAGAATCGGTATCGTTGACGGCAGTTCCATGTGCCGGGCAGCGCCCTCCATTTGATGGGAGGTGATGCCCATGACCGATTTGATTGATTTCGTGAGACTTCTGACCGCCGTGGTCTCGTTCTTCACGGCGCTTGTCGGCCTTTCCGAGGCACTCAAGCAGCGTTCGAAGCGCAACAGAAGGGGTCGCCGCCGCTAAGGCGTTGACCCCCTAATGCAAACAACGGCGCTGCCCAGCCAGCTACAACTTGGGCTGCCGTCGACACTATTCTACCCACGAATGACATTTTGGACAATCGGTAATGCCGCTCCAAAAGCCAGGCGGGTTGTGACAAAGGGACTGCCCCCTCGTCACATTCCAAATATTGCCTTTACGTGTTGGTACACACGGTGTGCAATAATACTCGCACTGTGCAATAGCGCACAGGCTGAGTAACAAGGAGGACGCTTGTCCCAGCTCGAGAAATGCGATCGCCGGTCCCTTCGCTCGCAGCGTGCCCTTCGCCAGGCACTTGCCAGCGAGCTTGCCGAAAGCGGCGACCTTTCGCGCATTAATGTCGCGTCGCTCACCGAGCGCGCTGGCCTTACGCGCCGCACGTTCTATTCGCACTACCGCGATATCCCCGACTTTATCAATCAAATCGAGGACGGCTTGCTGGCCGAGATCCGTGAGCGCATTGAGCTCATCACCGCAGCTCAGCTGCCCGATCTCTATCACAATATCGACGAGCTCGAGCCGGCGCCCGGTTCGGTTGAGCTGCTGCGTTATCTTGCGGCCAACCGCGACTTAATCGGTGCGCTGCTGGGTCCGGGCGGCGACCAGGCCTTCATTAAAAGGATCATCGACACCGCGCGTGAGGCTGTGGTGCCGCGTGCGAAGACGGGCATTTTGGGCCTGGCGCTGGGCACGTTCTTTGACTACTACGTCACCTACGTCGTGAGCGCCGAGGTTGGCATGATTCAGCGCTGGTTTGAGCGTGGGCTCACCGAATCGCCCGAGGCCATGGCGCGCATTATGACGGTGCTCGCTTTTGTGCGCCCTGGCGACCTGTATGGCCAACCCATCGATATCAACGTGCCGGAATACGGCATGAAGTTATTGAATTTGCAGCTCGAGGACGCGGCCGACACCGCCGCAACCGTCGAGTCCAACAACTAAGAGGAGAGACAATGAGCAAACTCGTCGAGGGCGTCAAGGACCGCATGGTCGCCGCCGCACGCGAGGCCGCGCCCGCCGTGGTGGACGCCGCACAGAAGGCTGCGACCGCTGCTGCCGAGAAAGTCGCCGAGGCAGTTGCCGATGCCAAGAACGCGGCAGGGGAGACGTCCGCCGCTAGCGAGCTCGCCGCCGAGCCCGTAACCGCCGCCCACGCCCCCGAAGGCGCGATCTTCAACCCCGAGAACGCCCGCGGCAACCTGCACCTGGGCATCGACGTGGGCTCCACCACCGTCAAGCTCGCCGTGCTCAATGACGACAACCAAATTGTCTACGCCAAGTACCAGCGCCATCACACCGATGTCCGTGCCTGCGCCCGCGACCTGTTCGAGGGTGCTGCGACCGTGCTGCCGACGGCCCAGATGACCTGCGCCATTACCGGCTCGGGCGGCCTGCTGCTGTCCCAGTGGCTCGACCTGGAGTTTGTCCAGGAGGTCATCGCCAGCAAGCGTGCCGTCGAGACCCTCATTCCGGCCACCGATGTCGCCATCGAGCTGGGCGGCGAGGACGCCAAGATCATCTACTTTGACAACGGCATCGAGCAGCGCATGAACGGCACCTGCGCCGGCGGTACGGGCGCGTTCATCGACCAGATGGCAACCCTGCTGCACACCGACGCGAGCGGCCTCAACGAGCTCGCGGCCAACGCGACCACCATCTATCCCATCGCCAGTCGCTGCGGCGTATTTGCCAAGACCGACGTGCAACCGCTGCTCAACGAGGGTGCCCGTCCCGAGGATGTGGCCGCTTCCATCTTCCAGGCCGTCGTGACCCAGACCATCTCGGGTCTGGCGTGCGGTCGCCCCATCCGCGGCAACGTCGCCTTCCTTGGCGGCCCGCTGCAGTACCTCTCCGAGCTGCGCCACCGCTTCTACCTCACGCTCAACCTGGACGAGGAGCACCGCATTGTGCCCCAAAACGCCCACCTGTTTGTGGCAAGCGGCGCCGCCATGGCGCACGAGTCCAACAAGCTCAGCACGTTCCCGCAGCTCATTGAGGCCATCGATGCCCTGGGTGACACACAGGGTGCCGAGGTCGAGCGCCTGGACCCGCTCTTTGCCACCGACGAGGACTTTGCCGAGTTCAAGACCCGCCACGACACCGAGGTCGTCCCCAAGGGCAAGCTCGACGGCTACACCGGCCGCGTGTTCATCGGCATCGACGCCGGCTCCACCACCATGAAGGCCGCGCTCGTGGGCGAGGACGGTCAGCTGCTGCACACTTGGTATGGCAACAACAACGGTGACATCCTGGGCACGGCCAAGGTCATCATGGCCGATTTCTACAACCATATCCCCGCGGGCTGCACCATCGGCCACGTGACCACCACGGGCTATGGCGAGGCGCTGCTCATCGAGGCCCTCAAGGCCGACTCCGGCGAGATCGAGACCGTTGCGCACCTGCGCGGAGCCAAGGCGTTCCTGCCCGGCGTCGAGTTCATTCTGGACATTGGCGGCCAGGACATGAAATGCCTGCGCGTCAAGGACGGCGTCATCGAGCACATCATGCTCAACGAGGCCTGCTCGTCGGGTTGCGGTAGCTTTATCGAGAGCTTCGCCGTCTCTATGAACATGGACGTGCGCGCGTTCGCCAACGCTGCCATCCATGCCAAGGCCCCGGTCGACCTGGGCAGCCGCTGCACGGTCTTTATGAACTCGCGCGTCAAGCAGGCGCAAAAGGAAGGCGCCACGGTGGGCGACATTGCGGCCGGCCTGTCCTATTCCGTTATCAAGAACGCCCTGTTCAAGGTCATTAAGCTGCGCGACCCCAAGGAGATCGGCAGCCAGGTGATCGTCCAGGGCGGCACCTTTATGTCCGATGCCACGCTGCGCGCGTTTGAGCAGCTCACCGGCGTTCATGCCGTGCGTCCCGACATCGCCGGCTGCATGGGCGCCTACGGTGCGGCCCTGCTCGCCCGCGATCGCGCCGGCGCCGACGGCACCTCGACCATCCTTTCGGCCGAGGACATTGCGCACCTCACCGTGACGCAAAAGCATGTCCGCTGCGGCCGTTGCTCCAACAACTGCCAGCTTACTGTGAACGACTTTGGCGGCGGCAGGCGCTTTATCACCGGCAACCGCTGCGAGAAGGGCGCCGGCCACAAAAAGCAAAAGACTGAGGCCCCCAACCTTTTCAAAAAGAAAAACGAGCTGCTCTTTAACCGCGAGGTGCTGAGTCCCGACGAGGCCCCGCGCGGCACCGTGGGTATCCCGCGCGCGCTCAACATGTACGAGAACTACCCCTTCTGGCACGCGTTCTTTACGCGCTTGGGCTTTAGCGTGCAGCTGTCTGACCAGTCGAGCAAAAAGACCTACCAGGCGGGCATCGAGTCCATGCCGTCCGAAAGCGTGTGCTATCCGGCTAAGATGAGCCACGGCCATGTGATGAACCTTATCGACCGCGATGTCGACTTCATTTGGATGCCGTGCGTGCGTTGGGAGCGCAAGGAGGATCCGACCGCCGGTAACTGCTACAACTGCCCCATCGTCATGAGCTACCCCACGGCGCTGGCGCTCAATATTGACGAGATTCGCGAGCAGAACATCGAGTTCCTGTACCCGTTTGTGCCGTATCATGACAAGACCGAGCTCAAGCGCCGCCTGTACCAGGTGCTCGCCGTCGACCGTGTGGCCGATGCGCAAGCCGGTCGCGGCTGCGTGCGTGGACCCAAGATCACGCGCTCCGAGGTCGATGCCGCCGTCAACGCCGCCTTTGAGGCCGATGCGCGTTTCCACGAGGACATCCAGACTATGGGCGAGGAGGCTCTTAAGTGGGTCGAGGACCACGGTGGCCACGGCATTGTGCTCGCCGGCCGCCCCTACCACAACGACCCCGAGATCAACCATGCCCTGCCCGAGCTTATCTCGAGCTTTGGCTTTGCGGTCTTTACCGAGGATTCGCTTGCGCACCTGGTGAAGCCCGAGCGTCCGATTCGCGTCGTCGACCAGTGGATGTACCACAGCCGCCTGTACGCCGTCGCCCGTTTTGTGACGATGCGCAACGACCTGGACCTGATCCAGCTCAACTCCTTCGGCTGCGGCCTCGATGCCCTGACCACCGACCAGGTGCAGGAGATCCTGGAGGCCAGTGGCAAGATCTACACCGTGCTCAAGATCGACGAGGTGTCCAACCTGGGTGCTGCGCGCATCCGAATCCGCTCGCTCATGGCGGCGCTCAAGGACCAGGAGGCCGAGCGCTTGGCCGAGGCCACGGCCGCGGGCGAGGTCTTTGAGCAGGGCGATGCCGCGCCGGTGGCGCCCTCCACGGATGCCCCCGCGTTCGCGAGCCGCAAGTACACGTTCGAGGCACAGCGTGAGAGCGCCACGACCGCATGGCCCAAGGTGCCCTTTACCGAGCAGATGCGCGATGAGGGCTACACCATCCTGTGTCCGCAGATGGCGCCGATCCACTTTGACCTGGTCAAAGAGGTGTTTCGCGGTGCCGGCTACAACTTGGAGCTGCTGCCCTCGACCGACCACGATGCCGTCGAGGCCGGCCTGCGCTACGTGAACAACGACATCTGCTATCCGTCGATCCTGGTGACCGGCCAGATTATGGAGGCCATTGAGAGCGGTCGGTACGACCTGTCCAAGACGGCCGTGGTTATCAGCCAGACCGGCGGCGGCTGCCGTGCCACCAACTACATCGCACTCATCCGCAAGGCGCTGCGCGAGAGCGGTCACCCCGAGATTCCGGTGATCTCGCTTTCGGCTGTGGCGCTCGGCGAAGACAACCCCGGCTTTAAGCTGACGCCGGCGCTGCTTAAGCAGGCGGTCTACGCGGTGCTCTTCGGCGACGTGATGATGCAGATGCTCTACCGCTGCCGCCCGTACGAGGTCACGCCCGGCGCCGCTAACGCGCTCTACGAGCAGTACATGGCGCGCGCCCGCAAGCTGGCGCCCAAGTTCAACCGCCACAACTACACCAAGCTGTGCCGCGAGGCCATCCGCGCGTTTGACACCATGCCGCTTGTGGGCGAGGGTACCAAGCCGCGCGTGGGCGTGGTCGGCGAGATTCTGGTCAAGTTCCACCCCACAGCCAACAACCACGTGGTTGACGTTATCGAGCGCGAGGGCTGCGAGGCAGTGGTGCCGGGCCTGCTCGACTTCTTCCTGTACTCCATGAGCAACGCCGAGCTGCAGAAGGACGAGCTGGGTAGCTCTGCTACAACGCGTGCGGGCATGCAGGCGCTCATCAAGCTCGTGGACTGGATGCGCACGCCGGTGGAGGAAATGCTCGAAAAGTCCCGCCGCTTTGAGGCGCCCGAGCGCATCGGCACCATGGCCGACAAGGCCCGCACGGTGCTTTCGGTGTGCAACAACATGGGCGAGGGTTGGTTGCTCACGGCCGAGATGCTCGACCTGATCGACCATGGCGCGCCCAACATCATCTGCACGCAGCCCTTCGCGTGCCTGCCCAACCACGTGGTGGGTAAGGCCGTGATCAAGGAGCTGCGCCGGCAGCACCCTGAGAGCAACATTGTCGCGGTGGACTACGACCCCGGTGCATCCGAGGTCAACCAGCTCAACCGCATTAAGCTCATGATCAGCGTGGCCAAGGAGAACATGCGCGCCGGCAAGGGCTTTAAGCTCGAGAAGGTGGCGCCGCTCGCGATGGACGAGGTCACCGGCCAGATGCGTGCCCATGATGGCTGCGTGAGCTGCGGACCGGCCAGCGAGGAGGCCGTTGCATCGGTCGCCAAGCGTCTGGGACGCGGCATTAAGAAGTAACTGGCCTGCTATGGGCTAGATATGAGACAAACGGGCGGTAGCGTATCGACTACCACCCGTTTTTGCTGGACATATGTTGCGTAAATGCCCCAACTATCACCCTTTGCGAACTTAGATTTCGGAAGTATGCGGCAAAATCTGAATAGGCCGAGCACACCTGATATGTCCAAGCTCTGTACCTGCGGGTTTATTGGCGAAAAACCAGGATGTGCTCAAGAGTTCCGGAATTTGCCGCATACTTCCAAAAACGACGTCTCGGTGGCACCAAAAACTGTCCTCGGAACCCTGAGATAATGAACATATGTAGCCGTTTGCCGCGAAATACCGCCCGTTTATAGAACCCACCCCCAGCGCGCGTCATCCTTACGGTTGAATAAATACACATCTATGGAATTACGTAAGAGAGGACCGTTCCATGAGCTACAAGACCGTTTGTGTTGCCGGCGGCGGCGTGTTGGGAAGCCAGATTGCCTTTCAGGCTGCCTACTGCGGCTTTGATGTAACGATTTGGCTGCGCAGCGAGGGCAGCATCGGCCGCACCCAGCCCAAGATCGATCGCGTGCGCAAGGAGTACATTGCGGCAATCGAGGGCATGGCGGACGGTACGGGCGAGTGGTGCGCCGGTATCGCCGATGGCACCCAGCCCTTCGACAAGGAAGCGGCGCTCGCCGCCGTCGAGCGTGCCTACTCCACACTCAAGCTGGAGCTCGATCTTGCCAAGGCCGTGGCCGACGCCGACCTGGTCATCGAGTCTATGGCCGAGGACACCCAGGCAAAGATCGACTTCTACAAGAAGCTCGCCCCGGTTCTGCCGCAAAAGACCGTCATCGTGACCAACTCATCCACGCTGCTGCCGAGCACCTTTGCCAAGTACACCGGCCGTCCCGAGAAGTACCTGTCGCTGCACTTTGCCAACTCTATCTGGAAGAACAACATGACCGAGGTCATGGCACAGGACCAAACCGACAAGCGCTACTTCGACGAGCTCGTCGACTTCGCCAACGACATCCGCATGCTTGCCCTGCCCGTCAACAAGGAAAAGAACGGCTACCTGCTCAACTCCATGCTGGTACCGTGGTTGCTTTCGGGTCTTGACCTGTACGTCTCGGGCGTGAGCGACCCCAAGAGCATTGACCTCGCATGGACGCGTGGCACCGGCGCTCCCAAGGGCCCGTTCCGCGTATTCGACACGGTGGGTATCCAGACGGCCTACAACATCGTCATGCAGTATCAGAAGGTGCCGGGCTTGGTGAGCCCGCTGCTCAAGAAGATGATGATGCCCTACAACTTTAAGGCTATGGCGTCCGTCCTCAAGAAGATGCTCGACGAAGGTAAGCTGGGCGAAAGCTCGGGCGAGGGCTTCTTTACGTACTAAAAATGATCTCTTGGGGGCGGAAGCGTTGGGGATCTACGGTAGTATGCGACAAGATCTGAATAGGTCGAGCAAGAGCCGTAGCGCGCGTTGACGTTTGGCCAATAGAACGCAAAAATGCACCGTTCGCCGATACTCCTCTCGCGAGTGGTTGCCATATGGTTTGATGTTGTAAACATATGATTGCCGGCAGGCCGTAGGTGACGTTCGTCATGATACCGGAGGTACCAAGTATGTTTTGCACTCCGTTAAACAAGTATCGGGCTGGTTGACATGAACCGCCGTACTATCTCGATAGCCCTCGCAGTGGTCTGCCTGGCTGTGCTCCTGGGCGCTGCAGGGCAGTTTGCTATAAATCGAGAAACATCCTATATGCAGGAATGCGTTTCCGAAGGCTTTGCCATTGATGGTTACTATCGGGATGACGAAACAAGTCGGGAAACCCTGGCTTTTCTTGAGGAGGACAACTGTCGATGGCAGCTGGTCGACCAAGACGGAATCTGCACAGACGGGCAGTTTAAGCGTACGGATGACCCCAACATCCTGATATTAAAGAAGGAAAACGGCGAAGAATTCGGTGCGGTCCACGTGGCGTATATTTCGCGCCGACGCGATCAGGGCTTGCTCTACCTATTTAGAGATACCAGGGTGACCCGTTTTTATCTGGTGAGTACCGGTCCGGCGTTTACAGTGGAGTCTGGCGATGTCGATGCGGACAGATGATTCACGGCAATAAATCAGCGAGCGGAGCGCGGCCATGGACCGCGCCCCGCTATTTGCTCGTGGCCCGCGTCACGTCTGCGCCATGTCGTGACTCGCGGCTGCGCGCATCCATCCCACGTCGCGTATTACTGCACATCAAACTCCACGCGATCGAGCTCGGGCACATTGAGGTCGATGAGCTTGCGGGCTACACGGCGGTCGTGTGCCCCAAGCGTCTCGCTTGTCGTCACGTGGGCGACAACCTCGCGCTCGACAAGGCCCTCCTCCTCGCCTTCGGTGGCCGAGGTCTCGACGGCAACGGTGTAATCCTTAAAGCCCGGCAGCACCGCGGCAAGCTCGCGCGTGGTTTCGGTGACGCCGTAGCCGTCCTGCACGCCGGCCTGTGCCGAGCCAATGGACCCCGCGGTCATGACGATGCAGGGGATGGCAAAGATCACCGTACCCACGATGATGCGGCGGCGCACCTTGTGTGACAGCTCATCGACCTCGGCATTTTCCTCGGCGGTCACAATGCCGTCGCCGTTGAGGTCGCGCTTGAGCGGCACGCGCAAAAGAAGTAGTACGGCTTCGGCCGCCAGCGCGATAAAGACGACGTTGATGCCAAACTCGTAGAGGGCCGAGAGAAACAGCGACCCGCTCGCGATGGCGATGCCATAGCCCGCCGCGCACAGGGGCGGCATGAGCGCGGTCGCCACGGCCACGCCGGCGATGAGCGTGGCGGGTTCCTGGTCGCGCGAGTTGCCCAGTCCGCCCGCAAAGCCGCCCGCGAGCGCGACGGCAAGGTCCCACACAGTCGGTGTCGAGTTGTCGATGATGGCGGCCGTGGTGGTGCCAAGGGGCGAGAGCTTAAAGTACAGCGTGGACGTGATTAGACAAAAGACCATCTGCAGCGCGAGGCCGGCAATTGCCTCGACGGCAATCTCGCGGTCGAGCGTGGCGATGCCGTATGCCATGGCAAGGACCGAGCCCATGAGCGGACAGATGAGCATGGCGCCCACGATGGCAATGTCCGAGTCGATATCGAGGCCGATGCTCGCGATCAACATGGCAATGATCAGGATGCATAAGTGCGAGCCAGTCAGGCGCGCCCCGTTTACAAAGCGCTTGCGAATCACGTGATAGGGCGCGCGTCCCTCGCGTATGTTGAACGCCTGCTTAAGGAAACGGGTGGCATTCTCCATGGCCTCGCTGTGTGCAGGGCGTATACCGTGACGACGATGATGACGCTCGCGCAGCCGCTTGATCTGTTGTTTGTCGAGTTCCATGCTTACCTCGTTTAGCTTCTGAGCCGCTTCTTGCGTCTGTCGTCTTTACTCTACACCGCGTTAGGCGAGGTGTCAGACAAGGTTTGTTGACCTGGAAGTCAGGACAATCGACATGGCTAAAACGCCGTGAGGATCATAAGAGTCAAATAGACAAAAAAGCGCGGGGCCGGTTTGATTCCGACCCCGCGCTCTGCGCTGGTGCGTTGTTGTTCGGCCTACCCCAGCAGGCTCAGACCAACAGAGACAAACGCCAGGATAACGCCGACGATGGACTCGCCGCCGAGCAGACCGCTGGCGACGACCAGGCCCTGCTCCTGGAAGGCGGCATCCTTGGAGGCCTTCTCCTCGTCCGAAAGACCGGCAGCGGCGTCGCGGCGTGCGGCCCACTTGTCGTAGGCGAGCTTGGCGCAGGAGCCCAAGAAGGCCGTGAGCGACATGTAGAACGGCAGGTACACGCCCAGGCCGATCATCATGGCCGGAATGCCGAGCCAGTACATGACGATGCCGGCGATAAAGCCGCCTGCGAACCACGGCACGCTCGGGATGCCCGAGACCATGGTGGCGACGACGCTTGCCTGCGCGGCCACAAAGCTCTTGTCGGGGCCGAAAGCATCCGGACCATAGGCGGTGACAAGCGCGACCATGACGGCAGCGGCGACCAGGGCGCCCACGATGCCGCCGATGGCCTGGCCGATCCACTGCGCACGCGGATTGGTGCCCAGCACGGCGCCGGCCTTAAAGTCGTTCATGACGTCGCCCGCAAGGCCGCATGCCACGGCCACGATGCCGGCGATAAAGAACAGCTTGACCTGGGCGATCTGTGCGAAGGCAGCCACGATGAGCATGACGATGAGGCCGAAGATCTCCATGGGGTCGATGCCCGTCTGGCCGCAGCTCTGCGCGCTCATGATGGTGGTGACAAAGGTGAACAGCGTGACGATGACGGCCGGGACGGGGCCAAGGTCGAGCGCGATGGCGACGATCACGGCGATGGCGGCAGTACCCAGGCCGATGATGCCGGCGTCGAGCTTAAGCGAGCCCGAGATGAGCGACTGCTCGTCGGTGTCGCTGGAGCTGTCGGCGGCGAGGCCGCGGGCGATGCCGGCGACCTGCGGCAGGATGTCCTTGAGGACGACGGCGACGCCAAAGCCCATCATGAGACCCATGCCGAGCGATTTGACGATGCCCTGCGCAGTCACAACGTCGAATAGACCGGCAGCGGTGCCGCCCACGATGATGCCAAAGTTACCTAGCAGCGCGCCGGCAAACCAGAAGGCAACCGGGGCGAAGCCAACCAAAAAGCCGATGGAGAGCAGCATGGGCGAGTTATAGATGGCAAAGGTCACGCCGGGGATATTGAGCGTGCACAGCATGCTGGGCACCACGCCCAGAGCGTCGCGAAGCACGCTGTAGATGCCTGCGATGGCCATGGAGCCAAAGAGCTGCTTGCCGGTCTTGCCGCCGGCCTCGGTGGCGCGCAGTGTCTGAGCTGCGGCATTGCCGGTGGGAAACTCCAGCGCGGCGTCCACGATAAAGTGGCGGTGGATGAGCGCGGTGGCCAGCAGGCCCAAGATGGTGCCGGCGAGTGCCACGATAAACATGTCGAGCCAGCTGATCTGGTCGGCATAGCCCAGCATCCAGGCGCCCGGGATGGTAAACGCCAGGCCGCCGGCGACCATGGCGCCCGCGGACATGATGGTGTGGGTGACGTTGGCCTCGTTGAGGCTGGCGTCACCCATGAGCTTCAGGAAGAACAGCGAGATGACGGCAGCGAAAATAATCGGCCAGGGGAGTGCACCCATCTTGAGGGCCGTGTAGGCCGAGCTTGCCGTGATGATCACGCAGCCAAGGACGCCGATGACGACGCCGCGCAGCGTGAGTTGCCCGCGCATCGAAGCGCGGTTCGAGGGATTGCTCATATAAAACTCCTTTGCGTATATCCGCTTCCCCCGGGAGCGCCGTTACGGATACGGCGCGGGAAGTCGGGTTACCAAGGGCCGCCGCGTGAGCTCGCAAACGACCGCGCACCAGTATAGCGGCACGGCAGTTAATTTGGGACTGGGCTTTTTTAGCTATCCCAAACGAAGCCGAAGGATGATTATTCTGGGACGGGGATTTAAAAATCATCAGGTACGCAATGATTTTTAAATCCCCGTCCCAGAATAATCATCGGGATATACTGCTGGGCAGACGAAAGGAGCGCCGACGATGCTTAATGGGTGCGCATATATATTGACGGTCGACGTGGGCAACACGTTCATTCGCTTTGGCCTGTTTGCAGAGGATTCGGCCGCGGCGCAGGAATGTCCGCTTGCGACATGCGAGATCACGACGCCGTCGAGCATTACGGCCGACGAAGCGCGCATGCGACTTATGCAGGTCATGGGCGCGCTCGCCGCCGATGCAGGTGTGCCCGGGGTGCTTGCACCCGCCGCGGCCGTGCTGAGCTGTGTAGTCCCGGCGCTCGAGCGCCCGTGGAAGGCGGCACTTTCCCGCACCTGCACGGGGCGCGTGCTCACCGTGGGGCCGGGACTTAAGACCGGCATACCCGTGCACTACGACGATCCGGCCGAGATCGGCCCCGACCGCATCGCCGATGCCGTGGCGGCCCGCGCCGTCTACGGCTCGCCGTGCATCGTGATTGACCTGGGCACGACGACCAATATCGAGGTCATCGACGTGCACGGTACCTTTGTGGGCGGCGTTATCGCGCCAGGCCTGGCCCTCGGCGCCCGTTCGCTTTCGGCGGCAGCAGCGCGCCTACCCCAGGTTGAGCCCTCGGCGCCAACGCACGTCATCGGACGCAACACGCGCGAGGCCATGCGCTCGGGTGTGGTTTTGGGCGAGGTAGCCCGCATCGACGGAATGCTCGACATGGTGCTTGCCGAGATGCGCGCGACCAAGGCCGCGGGAGAGGGCGATGTGCCCATCGTCATTACCGGCGACGATGCCGAGGCACTTGCGGCGCTGGTCGGCCATAGCCTGACGGTAGACGACGCGCTGACGTTGCGGGGTCTCGCCGAGCTCTACCGCATCAACCAAAAGCCCCGCTGCGCGTAGGGCGAGGGGCTGGTGGGATAAGCGCCCCTACCTTTCACCTGCTACAATGGGCCAAACTATTGCGATTGCGGAGGTGTCTGCCATGTCGGACGATCTTCATCAAACCGCGTCGGGCAAGCGCCGCGACGTTATTAGCTGGGACGAGTTCTTTATGAGCGTGGCCATCGCCGCGCAGCGCCGCAGCAAGGACCCCAACACGCAGGTGGGAGCGTGCATCGCCAGCACCAACCACCGCATCCTTTCGGTGGGTTACAACGGCACGCCCTCGGCGCTCAACGACGACTTTTTCCCGTGGGGTACGAGCGATGACCCGCTGCAGGACAAGCACAACTACGTGGTCCATGCCGAGGCCAACGCCGTGCTCAACTACCGTGGCTCGCTCAAGGACCTCGAGGGTTCCACGGTTTACGTCACGCTGTTCCCGTGCCACGACTGCGCCAAGATCCTGGCGCAGGTGGGCGTGGGCGAGGTCGTCTACCTGGACAATAAATATGCCGACACCGATGACGGCCGTATCAGCCGCCGCATTCTCGACTCCTGCGGCATCAGCTACCGCCAGGTCATCGTCGATGTCCAGATTGGTACCGGGGGACAGGCTCGGCAGTAGCGCGTGCCAACGCCAGCTGGCGGCAAAACAGCCAAAAGAGCCCCGTCCCAAATTGACTGCTCGTGAAAGTCGTGTCCGCACGCATGGCTGGCGCCTAAGCGGGTACATGGCTGTAGTAACATAGCCCCTGTCCGCGGGCGTGCCCGCGTTATTGTGAGAAAGGAGCCCCTGTGGCTGTTAACGAAGAGCTGCTTAAGAAGGTTCTTGAAGAGATTCGCCCCAACCTGCAGGCCGATGGCGGCGATATGGAGTATGTGGGCGTCGACGACGAGGGTGTTGTCAAGTTGGAGCTGCAGGGCGCCTGCGCCGGCTGCCCCATGAGCTCGCTAACCCTTTCCATGGGTATCGAGCGCATCCTGAAGGAGCATGTGCCCGGCGTTACCCGCGTTGAGCAGGTTAATGCTTCCGGCGAGACCGACGACCTGTACGACGAGTACGCGCCGTTTTAAGATGCGAAAGCTGCGGACGGCATACTCCGCATAGACGTTACGCCCAAATATGCGGCTGCGAGCGCAAGGCCCGCGGCCGCATTTGTATGTAGGGAGTAGGAGGGTCGACATGCTCAACGACTTCTACCATATGCTTGATCCTGTCGCGATCTCGGCGGGCCCCATCACCATCTACTGGTACGGCCTGGCCTACGTGGTCGGCGCTCTGCTCACGGCGGTCGTCATGTACCGCACACAGCGTCGCTGGGGCTTTAACATCACGATTGACGACCTGACGAGTGTCGTGGTCGGCGTGGTCTTTGGCCTTATCATTGGCGCCCGCCTGTTCTACGTCATCTTTTACGGCGACGGCTACTACTGGGCGCATCCGCTCGAAATCTTTGCCACCAACGAAGGCGGCATGAGCTTCCATGGCGGCTTGGTGGGCGGCATCATCGGCGGCGTGCTCGTGTGCCGTATGTACAAGCTCGATGCGTGGACGTTGGCCGATCTTGCCGTCATTGGCGCTCCGCTGGCCCTGTGCCTGGGACGTTGCGCCAACTTTGTCAACGGCGAGCTGTGGGGCAAGCCGACTGATCTGCCCTGGGGCGTGATCTTTGGCGGCACCGCGGGCGACATGCCGCGCCACCCCTCCCAGCTCTACGAGGCATTCCTGGAGGGCATCGTACTCTTTTGCATCTTGCAGGTGCTCAGCCGCAAAAAGCCGCTGCTGCCCCAGGGCACGTTTATGGGCGTGTTTGTGATGGGTTACGGCATCGTCCGCTTCCTCGTCGAGTTCGTGCGCGTGCCCGACGCCCAGCTTGGCTATCTGCTGGGCGGCGTCATCACGATGGGTCAGCTGCTGAGCCTTCCGCTCGTTATTGCGGGCCTGGCGCTCGTCATCTTTGCCCGACACCGCAATCGCCCCCAGCGCATCTACCTCGACGCTTAACCACCACATACGACCACAAAGGGGGCAGGCACCTTTGTGGTGGTTTGCTGGGCAATGATGACAGAACCGTAACGTTTCCCCAGATAAAACCTGCCAAAATAAACCTGTCCCTTTTTGGTAGGTTTCTAGAAAGGCTCTTTGGACTGTGAAGGATTCCGATCTCTCCACAACGGCTGCGCGCGACGCTGCCCGCATCGTCTGGTTTAAGCGCTACCCCGCCAAGCAGACGCTCATCGCATTTCTGCTCGCGCTGTTGGCGACCACGGCGTTTTCCATCGATCCCGCCCCGGTGTCGAGCAACGCAGTCTTGGCGATTGACCCCAAAGCCTCGGGCATGCTGTACGTGTGCTACGAGGTGCTCCTCTCGTTTGCCGGCCATACCGACGCGGTCATGCTGCTTGCGCTTGCCTGCCTGCTCACGCTGCCGTTTCGCTACGTGTTCTTTGGCCGTGGCGACACCTGGCGCCCATCGATTATTCTGCCGTCGCTGTTTTTCGCCATCTGCATGGTGTTCGGCCGCAGCTACGACCTTATCGACTCGGCCGAGATTGTTCTTGGCGACAAGGCCCGCATCATCTGCGCCTGGATTGGCGGCGCGGGCTGGATGCTCCTAGCGATCGTGGCCTTCTATCTGGCTTTTGAGTGCCTGGATTGGCTGAGCTCTCGGCGCATTCCGTTTTCCGAAGCGCACTTTGGCCGCGTATGGCGTGTGGCTCACGCCGTGCTCTCGGTCCATCCCTTTGCCGGGCCCTTCCTGGTGCTTATGATCGCCTGGGCGCCCACGCTCATCGCTTCGCTGCCCGGCCTTTTTATGGGAGATACGGGTGCGCAGATTCGCCAGTGGTTCAACTATCCCAATGGCACGAGCGACTACCTGCGCCTGCTCAACCCCAACGTGCTGCTCAACGGGCACCATCCCGTAGTGCACACGGCCATTATCGGCTCGTGCGTTCAACTGGGGCTTTCGCTGTTCAACAGCGCTAACGCGGGCCTCATCATCTATACCTGCGCTCAATTTGTCATCACGGCTGCCTGCATGGCCTATTCCATTTCGTCGCTGCGCAAACTGGGCGTGAGCCTGCCGGTTCGCGGTACGATCCTGCTGTTCTTTGCGTTTATGCCGATGTTCTCTAACTACGCGGCGTTGCTCACCAAAGACGTGCTCTTTGCCGACGCGTTTTTGGTGCTGCTGGTACAGACCGTCAAGCTCGTGGCATGTGGCTTGCCCCGTCGTGATGCCAATGCCGAGCGTGCGGGCGAACAGAGGCCCGTGCTCTTTGCGCGCCACGACTGGCTGTTGCTTGCGCTGGCTGCCATGGGTTCCACGTTTTTGCGCAATGGCGGTCTGGTCTTTCCGTTGGCGGCCTGCGTGATTGCGGCGGCGTTTTGCGCATGGGATGTACATGTCGCCCGTCGTGCGGCTAAGCAGACGGGCACCGCGGTCTCATGCGCCACGCCGCGCTTCCGCTGGGTTGGCGTCCTCGCGGTGCTCGCACTCTGCCTTGCCTCTAATATGTACTTCACCAAGGTCTTTATGCCGGCGCACGACATCACGCCTGGTTCCAAGCGCGAAATCCTCTCGATTCCGTTCCAACAGACGGCTCGTTTCGTCCAAAAGCACGACGGCCTCAACTCGGGCGTCAACCCCACGGTAAAGGAGGACGGCACCATCGTGGAGGCTCCTTGCGACGGTTTGGTGACCGACGAGGAGCGCGCCGTGATCGACCGGGTGCTCAAGTACGAGAATCTGGGCCGCCGTTACAACCCGGATAAGTCGGACTCCGTCAAAAATTGCTTTAACGAGTACGCCTCGCAGGAGGACATCAAGGCCTATTTTGAGGTCTGGGCGCAGATGTTCAAAAAGGATCCCGAGTGCTATATCTCGGCGCTCATCAATAACTATTACGGCTACTTTTATCCGAGCGCGCGCGATGCCTGGGTCTACAGCACGGCGCGTAGTGCCGAGATCATGGCGCGTCCCGACAACCTCAAGTACTTCGACTTCCATCCGGTTGACAGCAACGTGGTGCGCTGGTGCGACCACCTGATCAATCTGTACCGTGTGGCGGTGCAGCGCATCCCGTTTATTTCGCTCACCATGAGCTCGGCCACCTATGTGTGGATTATGATCGCCGTGGTGGTCTACCTGCTGCGTCGTCATTCATGGCGTGCGCTGGCGATCTGGGTGCCGCTGTTGGGCGTGCTCGCCGTGTGCCTGATTGGTCCGTGCAACGGCTCGACCTACATGCGCTACCTGTATCCGGTCATCGCCTGCATGCCCTTCGCCATCGGCGCCACCGTCACCCGCAGTGACTTCCTCTGGTTCTAACCTGGTGCATTGGGGTCAGGTTTCTTTGCTGCACCAAAGGGGCCATCATCACGACGCCTTCATTTTGGGGTTTATCTTGCAGGCCAGTAGGTATATCATAACGACGTTTGTTTATATTGCCCGAGCATCTGCGCTGGGCTTTAGGTCGAAACCGATAGGAGACACGTATGTCCGGACACTCTAAGTGGGCCACAACCAAGCATCGTAAGGGCGCGCAGGACGCCAAGCGTTCCGCCCTCTTCTCCAAGCTCAGCCGCAACATCACCGTTGCTGCCCGTCTCGGCGGTGACCCGCTGCCCGAGAACAACGCCAGCCTCGCCGCTGCCGTTGCCAAGGCCAAGGCTCAGTCCATGCCTAAGGACAAGATCAAGTCCGCTATCGACAAGGCTTTTGGTTCGGGTGCTGACGCCGCCGTCTACGAGAACATCGTGTACGAGGGCTACGGTCCCGCCGGTGTCGCCGTCTACGTCGACTGCCTGACCGACAACCGCAACCGTACCGCCGCTGATGTCCGTTCCGCCTTCTCCCACGCTGGTGGCAACCTGGGCACCTCCGGCTCCGTCGCCTTCCAGTTTGAGCGCAAGGGCCAGATCGTCGTCGCCAAGGAGATCCTGGACGAGAACGCCAAGAAGGAGACCATGATCGCCAACGGTGCTGCCGGTGACGAGGATGAGTTCATGATGGCCATCGCCGAGGCCGGTGGCGAGGACTACGAGGATGCCGGCGAGGAGTGGATCGTCTGGACTACTGCCAACGAGGTCATGGCTGTCTCCAAGGCGCTCGAGGAGCAGGGCGTCCAGGTCAAGGGCTCCGAGACCACCATGGTCCCGACCACCCCGACCGAGGTCTCCGGCGCCGACGCCAAGAAGGTTCAGCGCCTCATCGACCGTCTTGAGGAGCTCGACGACGTCCAGGACGTCTACAGCACCATGGACATGACCGACGAGGTCATCGCTGCCCTCGAGGAGGAGTAGCGCTCGCACGGGTTAAGCCGTGCATATCTGGGCATAATGAAGCGAGCATGCAAGCCTCGTGGAATAGATGAGCCGGATCCGCGTGCGTAGAGCACCGGACCCGGCTCTTTTATAATGATGCGAACCGTTCTGCATTTCGAGAGCCGAGATTTGAAGGGAGCGCCGCGTGCGCGTACTCAAACGAGCCCTAGCGATCGTGTATCTTGCCGCCACCATCGTGGCGCTGGGTACGCTTGTCTGCCAGTTTTGGGGGCCGTATACGTATCGCTTTATGCTGCTGATGCGCGACCCCATGCCGCGCATCGTCGTCACGGCGTGCGCCGGCGTCGTGGCGATCGGCGTGCTGGTAAGCTTTTTCCGCCTGATGTTCGCCCGTCGCGAACCGTCCTGCGTGCATCCGGCGGGGGAGCGCAATATCGAGGTTACCCTTGCGGCGCTTTCTTCGTGCGCCAGGGCTGCTGCCGAGCGTGACGACCGCGTGATGGTCGAGCATGTCGAGGCTCGCGTCCAAGGCCCCGACGATTCGCACGTCCGTTTTAAGGTCGAGGCTATCGCGCTTGACGATAAGGACGTGGCATCTCTGGCTACCGCGATGCAGCAGCGCATCGAAGAAGCCTGCGATACCATGCTCGGCGCGCCGGGTACGACCGCGCGCGTCCGTTTTTTGCCGTCCAAGACTACCGTCCAGACCGTGGAGGTTTCCGGTGAGTGATACCAATCAAGATAAGACCGCTCGTACGCCGCGCCTGACGATTGACCAGAGCGCCACGTCGGCGAGCGAACCTGTTGATTCCAAAGCAGAGGCAACCGAGTTACAAGACGCGGCAGCCGCGGATTTTGACGAGGCTATGGGTCTCATCAAGGGTACGGGCGCTGCCATCTGGAGCTATGCTGTGCGTCATCCCAACACCACGCTCGGCGCCGTCGCCGGCTTTATCCTCGCCGTGTTGGTGCTCACGTTGGGCCTGTGGGACACGCTCGTCATTGCATTCTTCGTGCTGATCGGCGCTGTGATCGGCCAAATTCGCGACGGCGAGAACGGGATCGTCAACTTCTTCGGCCGTCTGTTTAGCGGCCGCTAATATGTATTCGACTGTCGCATCCGCGGCAGGCATAAGGAGGAACCATGGCTTTTAATACGAAGGTCGATGTAGCCGATACCGAGCTCGAGGAGAACGAGGCGGTCGTCGCCGAAGCTGAGGATGTGACGCTCGAGGATGAGGCTCTCGTCGAGGCCGAGTCCGATACGGATGAGGACGACGAGGAAGCGGATGAGTCCGAGGACTCGCTGACCTATTCCAACGGCGTGATCGAGAAGATCGTTGCCATGGCCACCCGCGAGGTTCCGCACGTTCTGGGCATGAAGGGTAACCTCATGCACTTTGTGCAGGAGCAGTTTGGTGCCGAGAATCTGACCAAGGGCGTGACGGTCGAGGTCACCGACGATAATCGCGTGGTCGTCAACATCTCCGTCATCATCGAGTACGGCGCCTATGCGCCCGCGATCTTCGACGATGTTAAGGCACGTGTCACCGAGCGCCTTGCCGCGATGACCGGCCTTGAGGTGGCGGGCGTCAACCTGCGCATCGAGGATGTCATCACCCCCGAGGAGTACGAGCACCGCACCAGCCAGCACGAATAACCTTCCAAAAAGGGACAGGTTTGTTTTGGCAGGTTTTATCTGCGAAAACATTAAACGGCCGACCGCGCAAGCAAAAGCGTGGCCGGCCGTTTTTGTACGCTCCCGATATAGTCATACCGCTCGTCTAACTAAGGGTTGCAATCCCCACGTTCCGCGTTACTCTAATGGGCACATTGTTTCCAAATTGTTAACGAGGGGTTGCCGTAATGGCCGACGAGCACGAAACAGAAAGCAAGGCATGGGCAATTGAGGCCGCTGCGGCAGAGGCGGCGTCGCGTGCTGCCGAGGAGGTGCACCGTCCTCCCGTGGTGCCGATGGAACGCGTGGTCGATCGCGATGTTATCGAGCGGGGCGAGCGCGCTGGTCGCAAGCGCAGCCAGGAGCCGGGCTTTCCGCGCTTTTTTGCCGAGCTCAATTTGGGCCTGATCCTCACGGCCTTTGCCATCGTTGCGTTTAAAACACCTAATCACTTTGCTTTTGGCGGCACCTCGGGCGTGTCGGTCATTCTGTCCACGCTGTTCCCGACCCTGCCCGTCGGCGTCTTTATGTGGATTATCAATGCGGTGCTCGTCATCCTGGGCTTTATCTTTTTGGAGCGCAAGGCAATCCTGTGGAGTGTCTTTGCCTCGTTTGCGCTGTCCGCCTATGTTTCGCTGTTTGAGCTCTTTATTCCGACCGATGTCTCGATGACGGGCGATATGTGGCTCGACCTGTGCTTTGCCGTGATTCTGCCGGCGCTCGGCAGCGCTATCGTCTTTGATATTGGTGCCTCGACGGGCGGCACGGACATTCTCGCCATGATCCTCAAACGTCGCACGACGCTCGAGATTGGCCGCGCCCTGCTACTGGTCGACATCGGCATCGTGACCATCGCGGCCTTCTTGTACGGCCCGCGCGTCGGTCTGTACTGCGTGCTCGGCCTGTTTGCCAAGACGCTCGTGGTCGACAAGGCCATCGAGAGCATTCACCTGCGCAAAGTCTGCACAGTCATTTGTTCCGAGCCCCTTAAGGTCGAGGAGTTTATCGTCAAGCATCTCAACCGTACGGCGACTATCAGCCGCGGCTACGGTGCTTTCTCGGGCAAGTGCGTGACGGTGATCATGAGCGTGCTAAGCCGTCGCGAGGCCGTGCAGCTGCGTCGCTACGCGCGCGAGATCGATCCGGGTGCCTTTATCACGATTGTCGACAGCTCCGAGATCGTCGGCAAGGGTTTCCGCGGAACGAACTAACGCGGTCGAGCTTATCAAACAATCGAATAGCGCCCTGCGCATTGCAAATGCGTCATGTTGGAGTATTTGTCCCCACATTGGGTGATAATGATGCCAAAGACATCGTTTGCGATCCAGATGATTCGCTCAAGATACGAAGGGATGATCTCGATGTTCTGTTCGCAGTGTGGTGCCCCCATGGGCGACAACGATAAGTTCTGTGGTGCGTGTGGTGCCCCCAATGCCGGTGCCGCAGCCTCTGCCCCTCAGGGTCAGCCCCAGCAGTTTGTTCCGCAACCGCCCGTGGCGAATGCGTCCAAGGGCTGTGTGGCTCAGGCGTTTGAGGACATGACCAAGACGCCGGGCGTGCTGCAGCGCGTGTGCCAGATCGCCTTTTTGCCGGCGCTGATTTGTGTTGTGTCGGTGCTCGTGCTGTTCATTCCCGTTATCGGCGGTATCGCGGCTGCCATCGGCTTTTTGGCTGCCTGTGTGGCAAGCGCATGCGGTTCTGGCTTTGGCATCGAATGGGGCCGCGACCTGTCGCTTAAGGTCGATGACGGCATGGATCGTCCGCTGATGCGCTCCACGTCGTTTGGTCTGGGCGTCTTTTCGGGTGTTATCTCGGGCGTGCTCAAGGTTATCGCTGCCATTCCCGTTATCGGTGTAGTGCTTTCGCTGGTGGAGAGCGTGGTAATTGGCGACGCGGGCTCGTATTCGTATTACGGCTCTTATGCACTCGAGGCAGCGCTGTTCGGCTCGCTTGGCCTGCTTGTCCTGGCTATGATTGCCACGGCGGTCTTGGGGGTCTTCTTTAAGATGTTCGCCGACATTGCCGTGATGCACTTTGCGGTGACCGGTCGTGTCGAGAGCGCGTTTTCGCTCGATAAGGTCTGGGCGGCCTTTAAGCACAACAAGACCAAACTGTTCTGCGCTTCGTTCCTTCCCGAGTTTTTGACGGGCCTGGTCGCCAACGTTGTCACCTGGATCCTGACGTTCGTCTTTGGCACCATTGCCTCTGTCGGTATGTATAGCTACTACTACCGTCCTACGGCTATTGAGGCGCTTGTTACCGGCGGTGGCATCACGCTCGTATTGTTCTTGGTGCTGACGGCGTTTGTCACGGTATTCCTCACGGTCTTTGGCAAGATGCTCAAGCACCGTGCCGTTGGCTATTGGGTTGCGCGCTACGCAAGCGAGTGGGCCGACGAGGACAAGGACGACGTCCTGACTTTTGTGCTGCCGTTTGAGAAGAAGTCTGCTCCGGCTGGTTTTAGCGCCGACGCAGCGCCCGTATCCGATTCCGCTGCGGCGCCGGCGCCGGCGCCTGCGCCCGAGCCCGAGCCCGAGCCCGTGCCTGAGCCTGAGCCTGAGCCTGAGCCTGAGCCCGCGCCCGTGCCTGAGCCCGAGCCCGCGCCCATGCCGGAACCGGAGCCCGAGCCTGCACCTGAGCCCGAGCCTGCGCCAAGCTCCGACGAGGACCCGCAGGACGAGTAACCCTGCCACCTGCCATTTGGGGACGGGGTAGAAACGGTAGAAATAGCGCTTGACAAATAAGCGGGGGCGGACGTGCCGAAGCGTCCGCCCCCGCTTTGATATCGCGATGCGGCTATGACTGCGAGATGGTCGTGGATCGACTACTCGTCGTGCTTCTCCTCGCGGCGGGCGGCGGCGCGAGCGTCGTGGATGCCCTTGATTGCGGCGTGTCGGGCGGTGCGGGCATCGTGCATGGCGTCGCGGGCCTCGGCGGCCGTGGCCTTGGCAGAGCGCAGTTTGGCTGCCAGGTCGGGATTGGTCTCGGCGACCGCGGCAATCGTGGGGCCGTCGAGCTCTTCTTGTGTGGGCTCGGCCAAAAAGTCGATGGCATATTGGGCGGCCACCATGGAGCCCTTGGCCAGTACCGACTCGTCAATCTTGTAGAAGCAAGAATGTTGGGCGTACGTGGCGCCAATCTGGGGGTTGCGCGTGCCAACAAAGGCGAGCACGCCCGGTACGCGGCGCAGGTACTCCGAAAAATCCTCACCCGAGAGTGTGCCGCGATAATGGCCTTGGCCGGTGGGGCCCAGGCATTTGATTACTGCCTGGCGGCAGCGCTCGCTCGAGGCGGCATCGTTTTCGACCTTGTAATTGGCGATGGTGTAGTCGGTGAGCTCTGCCTCGGCGCCCAAGGCGGCCGCGGTATGCTCCACGATGCGGCGCATGAGCTCCGGCATTTCCTCGTGGGTCGAATCTCCGTAGGTGCGCACCGTGCCGGCGAGGTAGGCCGTGCCGGCGATAACGTTGCGCGCGGTGCCGCCGTGCAGCTCGCCGACGGTAATGACGGCCGGCTCGTAGGGACTGATCTCGCGCGAAACGATGGTCTGCAGAGCGTTGACGATCTCGGCGGCAACCATAACGGCGTCGTGACCGCGCTGGGGCATGGCGCCGTGGCACGAGGTGCCGCGGACGTCGATGCGGAACCAGTCGGTATTGGCCATGCGCGGTCCGGGCTCACAGCTCACGGTGCCGGCGTCGACCTCACTCCAGATGTGCGCGGCGTAGGCGCCATCGACGCCGTCGAGCACGCCCGTGCCGATCATGAGCTTGGCGCCCTGGCCGTTTTCCTCGCTGGGCTGGAAGACGATGCGGACTTCGCCGTGGATGTCGTCGGTCATATGGCGCAGGATTTGCAGCGTGCCGAGCATCATGGCGATGTGGCAGTCGTGGCCGCAGGCGTGCATGCAGCCCTCGTTGACGCTGGCAAACTCCTCGCCGGTCTGCTCGGTGACGGGCAGGGCGTCGATATCCGCGCGCAGCAGGATGCGGCGGCGCGGCGTGCCGTCCTCGTGGTAGGCATCCGACGCGGTACCGCGAAGCGTTGCCACCAAGCCGGTCTTGAGCGGACGCTCGTAGGGGATATTCATGGCGTCGAGCTGGTTGGCGATGTCGGAGGTCGTGCGCTCCTCGGCAAGGCTCAGCTCCGGGTGCTTATGGAAGTGCCGGCGCTGCTTGATGATATAGGGTTCAAACTCGGTAGCGATATCTTTGATGGCTGCGGTGACGTCGTCAGCCGCGCGAGCCTCGGTCGCCGCCATAATCTGCTGTGCCTTGGTCTTCGTCATGGTCGATTTGCTCCTTGCTGGGTTGATCGCAAAATCGTACAGGCTCTCTCCAGTATGCCACCTGCCGCTAGGGCTGGTAAAGTTGCCGTTTGCCGCTTGGGGTTTTGTTACAAGGGCGGGGGAGTACACTCGGGGGTGTTGAATTTCCTGCCAGAGATGGGGATGCCCATGCAACATATCGATCGGATTATCCGCTCCAAGAACGTCTTTACCGCGCAAGACGGCATCGATACCGCCCGCGAGCTGGCGATTGCCATCGCAGGCGACCGTATCGTCGCAGTCGGTGCGCCCGATGACGTGATTGCCGCCGCGCCTGCCGCCACGCCGGTTATCGACTACGGCGAGCAGTTTGTCTGCCCCGGTTTCCACGATGCGCACCTGCATTTCTTCCATACTTCGGTTGGCTCCTCGCCGTACATGCTCATGGATATGGGCGCGTCCGAGGCAGCATTGGTGCAGCATGCGCTCGAGTTTTCCAAAGGCTTGCCAGATGACGCCTGGGTCGTGACCCAGGGTTGGCGCGATTACCGCTGGGATCCGCCCGAGCACCCTACCAAGGCCTCCCTCGATGCGGCATTTCCCGATCGTCCCTGCGTTATGTACTCGGGCGACGGGCACACGCTGTGGCTCAACAGCCGCGCACTCGAGGCGCTCGGCGTTACGCGCGACAGCGAGCCTCCGGCGGGTGGCAGTTACGACAAAGATGCAAATGGCGAGCTTACGGGTATCGCCCACGAGGCAGCTGCCATGCAGCTGCTACCGCGCTGCCTTGAGTGGCTGGGGGAGGATCGCATCGCGAGCGCTTACGCCGACCAGATGAAGCGTATGGCCGAGCAAGGCATCACCTCAATCTGCGATATGTCGCTCATGCCCATGCCGGGCTGCGACTTTATTCGCGACGATGTTTACGACAAGCTGCAGGCCTCCGGTAAGCTGGGCATCCGCGCCCATCTGTTTCCCACGCTGCTGGATGACCAGTCGCGCTTGGAAGAACTCCAGACCCGCTACGCGAACAACGCGCTGCTCTCGGCGCCAGGCTTTAAACAGTTCTTCGACGGCGTGTCGAGCGAGCATACCGCATACCTCACTGAGCCCTATACCAACCCGCGCTTCCCGGGCGACCAGGGCCGCCTGACGGTCCCTGTCGAGCGTATGCGCAAGTTGGTTTTGGCGGCAGCCGAGCGTGACCATACCGTGCGCATCCACGTTATCGGCGACGGTGCCATCCATGCCGCACTCGATATCTTTGAGGAGGCGGCAGAGCTCTACGGCTTGCCCCAGCACGGCCACAATACGCTTGAGCACCTGGAGAATCTGCTGCCTCAGGACATCGATCGTCTGCGCAAGCTCAACGTCATTGCCTCGAGCCAGCCTTGCCACATCACGCTCGACCCGGGTGGCCCGGAGCGCGACCTGGGCCTGGAACGCAGCCGCATCATGTGGCCGTTCGCAACTTATCAGCAGCGCGGTATCCGTCAAGCTTTCGGTACCGACAGCCCCATCACGGCCGTTACCAGCATGAACGTGCTCTACACGGCTATCACGCGCCAAGATCCCCGCAGCCACTGGCCCGAGGGCGGCTGGCTGCCGAGCGAGCGTATCGACGCGGCAACGGCCCTGCGCAGCTACACGCTTGGCAGCGCGTACGCAGCGGGCGACGAGCAAAACCTCGGCAGCCTAGAGCCCGGCAAATACGCCGACCTGGTAGTCCTGGACCAAAATCCACTCACCATCGACCCCCAAGAACTCCAAGCCACCAAAGTCCAAGCCACCTACCTAGCCGGCAACCTGATCTACGAGCGCTAGCCCCATACCCCACCCATAAGGGGCGCGTTTCTGCAACGTGCCCCTTTCTTGTTCGCACCATCTGCATCGCCATTTTGCTGCACTGACTTTTCTGAATGCCGGGCCCGAATTAGTTAACCTGGCTCCCTGGGCGGACCGGAGGGCATGAAGTTTGTCGCGAGTTCCGCACGCAAAGGAAAGCACTTAATGTGCTTTCCGTCTTGCGCAGGACTGTAGAGCAGCAAACTACATGCCCTCCGGTCCGCCCCGGGAGCCACCGTTAGGTTATCCCCCGGCATTCAGAAAATCTAAGTGCCAAAAAATAAGATTTTTTGACTCCGTGTTGTATAACCCGCCATTCGTGGGTACCATTCAACGCGTACGCAAACAAAAAGGGTTAATTCGCGTGGCATAACCACGCGGCCCAAAAAGGAGGAGACAAGCATGTCGTCTTTGAAGCCGCTTGCAGATCGTGTTCTGGTCAAGCCCGACGAGGCCGAGCAGAAGACCGCTTCTGGTCTGTATATCGCCAGCAACGCCCAGGAGAAGCCGCAGCGCGGCACCATCGTTGCCGTTGGCGCCGGCAAGGTCAACGACAAGGGTGAGCGCATCCCCATGGACGTCAAGGTCGGTGACGTTGTCATCTACGGTAAGTTCGGTGGCAACGAGGTCAAGGTCGACGGCGAGAAGTATCTGCTGATGCGCGCCGACGACATCTACGCTGTCGTCGAGGCCTAGTCTCGTCAGAATCTCTGATTCGTCTTTGAACGCGATCGTCGCATAGGACTCGGAAGCGGCGACGCGAGTCACATTTCTTTTGGAGGATTACCTACCATGGCAAAGAACATTACGTTCAACACCGATGCCCGCGCTAAGCTTGCCAAGGGCGTCAACACTCTGGCCGACGCCGTTACCGTCACCATGGGCCCCAAGGGTCGCTACGTTGCTCTGCAGCGCACGTTTGGTGCCCCGACCATCACCAACGACGGCGTTTCTGTCGCCAAGGAGATCGAGCTCGAGGACAACATCGAGAACATGGGCGCTCAGCTGGTGAAGGAGGTCGCCACCAAGACCAACGACACCGTGGGTGACGGCACCACCACCGCAACCCTGCTCGCTCAAGCCATCGTCAACGACGGTCTGCGCAACGTCGCCGCTGGCGCCAACCCGCTGGCCATCCGTCGCGGCATCGACAAGGCCGTCAACGCCGCCGTCGCCGAGATGAAGAAACAGGCCAAGCCGGTCGAGACCAAGGAGCAGATTGCTTCCGTCGGTACCATCTCCGCCGGTGACCCCGAGGTCGGCGAGAAGATCGCCGAGGCCATGGAGGTCGTGGGCAAGGACGGCGTCATCACCGTCGAGGATTCCCAGACGTTCGACATCACCATCGACACCGTCGAGGGCATGCAGTTCGACAAGGGCTACGTCTCCGCTTACTTCGTCACGGATAACGACCGCATGGAGGCCGTGATGAAGGATCCGTACATCCTCATCACCGACCAGAAGATCTCCAGCGTCCAGGACATCATGCCTGTTCTCGAGGCTGTCCAGCGCGCTGGCCGTGGCCTGCTCATCATCGCTGAGGACATCGATGGCGAGGCTCTGCCGACCCTCGTCCTCAACAAGATCCGTGGCGCCCTCAACGTCTGCGCCGTCAAGGCCCCGGGCTACGGCGATCGCCGCAAGCGCATCCTGGAGGACATCGCCGTCCTCACCGGTGGCCAGGCTGCTCTGGACGAGCTGGGCGTGAAGGTCGCTGACATCACCGCCGATATGCTCGGTACCGCCAAGTCCGTCACCATCTCCAAGGACAACACCGTCGTCGTCGGCGGCGCTGGCTCCAAGGAGGCCATCGACGCCCGCATCGCTCAGATCAAGGGCGAGATGGAGAACACCACCTCTGACTTCGACCGTGAGAAGCTCCAGGAGCGCCTGGCCAAGCTCTCCGGTGGCGTTGCCGTCATCAAGGTCGGCGCTGCTACCGAGTCCGAGCTCAAGGAGATCAAGCACCGCGTCGAGGACGCCCTGCAGGCTACCCGCGCTGCTGTCGAGGAGGGCATCGTCGCCGGCGGCGGCGTCGCCTTCATGGACGCTGCTCCTGCGCTCGATGCTGTCGAGATCGACGACCCCGAGGAGAAGATCGGTGTCGATATCGTCAAGAAGGCTCTGACCGCTCCGGTCGCCACCATCGCCAAGAACGCTGGCTTTGAGGGCGCTGTCGTGGTCGACAAGGTTGCCGAGCTGCCCGCCGGCCAGGGTCTCAACTCTGCCAACGGCGAGTGGGGCGACATGATCGAGATGGGCGTCCTCGACCCCGTCAAGGTCAGCCGCGTCACCCTGCAGAACGCTGCTTCTGTCGCCAGCCTGATTCTCATCACCGAGGCTACCGTCTCCGATGTGCCCAAGAACACTCAGCTTGAGGACGCTATCGCTGCTGCCACCGCTGGTCAGCAGGGCGGCGGTATGTACTAAGGCCGACAAGGTCTAGAACTCCCACCGGGAATCCGGGGGCGTGACGGGGTTTCTCTCCGGAACGTCCTCGGACATGCAAAGAGGCTCCGCATCGCGCTTCGCGCTGCGGAGCCTCTTTGCGTCCTGCGGAATGTTCCGGAGAGAAACCCCGTCACGCCCCCGGATTCCCTGCGTTTACGGCCTTGAGGTCGGCGTGGGCGGAGGACTTGGT
>CAMQHT010000017.1 GCA_947001705.1 uncultured Collinsella sp. | reverse complement strand
CGGTCCGACCGGGCCGCGCGGCAAGGAGATATATTGCCAGACCGGAGGGGCGCCGTGGGCGGGAATCGCGCACTCCATATTTTGTTCACAAATGAATAGGTCCCTCAGTCGCATCACTGAGGTTAAAACTGAAGCATTGGCTTCTGATATTGGCGATGACCAGCTGGTTTATAGGTGTTAAGGCATCGGTCATCTCTGGAGCGCCACTTTACTCCAAAAGCATCAGCTATTTGTTTCCCGTCGGTAAAAGGCAGGTTTTGTTCGCCAAGCGTTCTTATATATAGAGAAGTTCGGGTTCGAACCCGTGGCGCGGCAACAAAAAAGCGACCAGCCGGAGCCGATCGCTTTCTATTCTATGCTGGATCATCCAGAGGGCGCTTCCGAACTCATTTTCTCGCTGCCATTCATGCTTTCGAAGCATCGTTCGACCTCCACAGCCTCATGTTTTGAGGATCTGCCGTGTTTATCACTGTTATTAATGAGTATGTGGAAGTGATCCTCATACAGATACGTGCGATCCGCCAGAGAACTGAGAAGCATCTCTCTGCAACCCTCGTTGCCTATCCTCGCATCTCTCAGGTCTTCCGGAAATTTACAAGCAGTCTTAGAGTCAATTTGTTTCCGTTTTCAGAGACTTGTTTGAGAGTTTTTAAAGACAGTTCAAAACAATAAGTGAAACACCATAAAGCAGAGCAAGATGTGCCGGATAGAAAATGTAGAAGAAATATTTGAGCTTCAGCCCTCGCTTACCATTATAAAGATTGATAAGCAGCAACGAAACGACCGCGGCAGCAACATCAGGATTAAGTACATTAGCTGTAGCAAACTCAAATCCGCCGCCAACTATATGGCATGACGAAAGGAGCACTGCACATACTGCAGCAAAGAACATCTTGGCCTTGCTGTCGTGGAATAAATAGAATGCGGCCACAAGCATAATGCCATACACACCGCCATCTAGTTTAGTGTATTCAGCTGCCAGTGCTGTCAAAACAATCAGAGCAGTTTCTGCGATGTATCTTTTCCGTTTTGAAAGACTTTGTATCTTTTCCAGAACAATCAAAAAGACCAAGGAAAGCAGGAGCTCACACATAACATTTTGTTGCCGAAGGTCAAATAGTTGCCCGGTTTGGACGAAATCGTATATGGGCTCCGCAATGATTGCGAAGACAAGCATATTTCGCAGGTACTTCTTTAAGTCATGAGTATGCAAAAATCCCTCAACTATCAAAAAGCAAAATAAGGGAAATGCAATTCTGCCAAGAACATGAAGCACATCCGAAGCCTCGCTTAGAATCGCCCACTGTTCGTCTGATATCTGACTGTACGATGCGTGAGTCATGATTCCATTGGTCAGGACGATCCTGCTTACATGATCGAGAACCATCGAAATGGCTGCTATTATCTTTAATGTGCTGCCGCTAATTCCGTATCTATTTGTTTTCATTTCGTATTCCTTACTTTGGGTGGGCCGTCAGGGGTTCAGCCTGCTCCGCAGGCGGCCGCTGCGGCGCTTCGCGCCTTGCGCGCTGCGCTGGCAAACGCTCACGCGTTTACTCAGCTCCGCGCCCTTTCGGGTTCGAACCCGCGTCGCGGCAACAAAAAAGCGGCCGGCATCCGCCAGTCGCTTTTCCATTCTATGGTGGGCCGTCAGGGGTTCGAACCCTGGACCTTGGGATTAAAAGTCCCCTGCTCTGCCAGCTGAGCTAACGGCCCGCGGGTGGCATTGTACCACGGTCTGGGACTATTCCCAACTCCATTGGCCGTTCTGGAAAATCACAACTTCACGTCCATCAGGCGTAATGCCCGTAATATCGATGTCGTCCGTGCCAATCATAAAATCGACGTGCGTGCTCGAGACGTTAACGCCATGCTCCAGGAGCTCTTCCTTGGACATGTCATACCCACCCTCGATGCATTCGGGGAAACCGACACCTAGCGCGAGATGGCAGCTAGCGTTCTCGTCATAGAGCGTATCGTAGAACAGTACGCCACTTTCGCGGATCGGCGTGTTCTTGGAGATGAGCGCGACCTCTCCCAGGTGAGCAGCGCCCTCGTCAGTATCGATGATGCTTGCGAGCGTTGCCTTGCCCACACGGGCATCGTAGTCCACTACGCGGCCGCCCTCGAACTTAATCCAAAAATCGTCGACCTTATTGCCATGGTGGATGAGCGGCATGGCCGAGTACACGATACCGTCGGCGCGCATGCGATCGGGCGAAGTGAAGACTTCCTCGGTGGGAATGTTGGGGAAGAAGGGGTGCCCTTCGGGCGTCTTGCCCTTGCCGCCGGCCCACTCGTGACCTTTCGTCATGCCAATCGTCAGATCGGTTCCATTTGCCGCGGCGTAATGCAGGTAGTCGAAACGATTGTCGTTCAGAAAACGCAGGTTCTTTTCGAATGCGGCGTCATGGAGTTCCCAGTCGCTCTCTGGGTCCTGGCCATCGGCGCGCGCGGTGTGCAGAATCGCATTCCACAGCTTATAGATTGCAACCTCATCGGCGTCTCCCGGGAACACCTCGTGCGCCCAAGCCACGACCGGAGCGCCGGCGATGCACCACGGATTGATGTTGTAATCCAGTCCACGGCGGAAAACTTTGCATTGCGTATTCCTCGCCTTGGATGCCGCGGCCGGCTTGGCTGGATCGATGCCCTTGAGGGCCGCAGGATCCGCCCCCTCGATAAAGACAAAGCAGGCACCATCCTGGGCCAGGGAATCCAGCTGCATGCGCTTCCACTCGGGCGTCTGCTCAAAATAGCTTTTATCGACATGCTCGTACGTGAGCCTCGTCACGGCATCATCGGCCCAAATGACCGTCACGTGGCCAGCGCCGGCGGCATAAGCCTCCGCGACCACCACGCGGGCAAAAGGCGCGCACTCGACCGGAGACTGAACGACAACCTCCTGGCCGGGCTTGACGTTTACGCCCTTGCGGACAACCAGACGCGCATAGTTTTTAATCTTGGGCTCCAGGGCCTTCATGCCCTCCAGAGCTTCTTCGACCGTCAGGGCAGCTCGAATCATGTGCCACTCCATCTATCTATAGAACAGTAAAAAGCGCGCCGCAAAAACGACGCGCCTTATATCTTAGCGATAAGTATGCATGCAAACGCTATTTCTTCTTGGAGTCCTTTTTGTCCTCCTCGGCAGCCGCGCGCTCAATAAGAGCGTTGAGCTTGTTCTCGGACATGCCCTCGGCCTGCGTGCGGTACATGTTACGCAGGGGACGAATACGAACGAAGTCGTAAATAAAGTCACCCAAAATGACGACGTAGGACAAAACGATGCCGACCATCTGGACAGGGCTGGACACCATGCCAGCGGGAGCGAAGTAGAGCGAAGCCCAAATTGCCACGACGAGTACCATGCCGATAGTAAGCACGGCCCACCAGATACGACGGCGCTTGGTGTAGTCCTCATCCTGCTTGAGAAGGATATTCGACACCGTGTAGATGCGGTCCTCCTTGGCGCGCTGCTTAGCCTTGCGGGCGCGCTTCTCCTCTTTAGAGAGGCCCTCGAGATTCTCGCCCTTCTCGAGCTCTTTGCGGCGTGCCTTAGACGAAGCCGGCACGACGCGGACAGAGCTCGCTGCCTGACGGGCGGGCTTGGCGGATGCAGCGGACTTGCGCGCAACCCCGGTAACCTCGTGGGATTGCGTGCGCTTGTTCGTGGCGCTACGGGTACTCACTTATGCGTTCTCCTTCATGCTTGTGAACTGGGAGCCCGTGATGATCTGGAAGGCCTCGCGATAGCGCTCGGACGTGCCATCGATGACCTCGGCGGGCAGGTGCGGGGTCTCCCCCGTCATATCCCAGTTGGCTTTGAGCCAATTGCGGACGAATTGCTTGTCGTAGCTGGGCTGAATCTTGCCCTCCTCGTAGCTGGCGGCAGGCCAGAAACGGCTGGAGTCGGGCGTGAGGCACTCGTCGATCAGCGTAACCTTGCCATCGATGACACCGAACTCGAACTTGGTGTCGGCAATGATGATGCCACGGGTCGCTGCATACTCGGCGGCAGCCTTGTAGATCTTGAGGGAAAGGTCGCGAATCTGCGTGGCGATGTCCTCGCCCACGATCTCGCAGCAACGCTCGAACGAGATGTTCTCGTCGTGGTCACCGATCTCGGCCTTCGTGGACGGCGTAAACAGCGGCTCGGGAAGCTTGGAAGCCTCGGTCAGGCCCTCAGGCAGCTGGATGCCGCAGACGGTGCCGTTCTCGTCGTAGGTCTTCTTGCCCGAACCGGTCAGATAGCCGCGGACGATGCACTCGATAGGAATCGTCTGGGCCTTCTTAACCAGCATGGCGCGGCCGGCGAGGTAGTCACGATACTCAGCAAACTCCTCAGGGAAATCCGCCGGGTCGATGGAAACGAGGTGGTTGGGAACGATGTCGGCAAACTTATCGAACCAGAATGCCGAGATGCGGTTGAGCACCTCTCCCTTAAACGGAATCTCGTCGGGAAGAATGAAGTCGAACGCAGAAATGCGGTCGGTGGCGACCATCAGCAGGTTTTCACCGGCATCGTAGATATCACGAACCTTGCCACGGGAATCCGGACGACGCTCCATCGTTGTCACGTGAGTCACTCCTTACCAAAATACGACAGTAATGCGGGTTCTTTCCCGCACGTTTTCGCAAACTCGGAGCGGCAGGGACGAAACCCCTCCTTCACCGAATAGCGAAAAGCTAGTGCTCCATTGTAGTAGATGCCGCGTCCGCCGTGTGCTCGCGAGGCAGATGAATCGTAAAAGTCGTACCCTTTCCAAGCTCCGACTCCACGGATATGTAGCCGTGATGGCGCTCGACGATCTGTTTAGTCACGGCGAGGCCCACGCCCAGACCGCCCGCCTCACGGGCACGGCTGGCATCGGCGCGCCAAAAACGGCCGAAGATGCGCGACAAGTCATCCTTGGCAATACCGATGCCGGTATCAGAAACGGCGATGCTGACGTGTTTGCGGTCACTGAGCACCGACACCACGACCCAACCGCCCTCGGGGGTGTAGCGCATGGCGTTGCTCATGAGATTGATGACGCATTGTGTGATCATGTCGGGATCGGCTTCGACGACATCGTCGTGACCTTGGGTCTCGTCAGCAAAGCGCAAGCGCAGATCGCGGTCGACAAACAGGCGCTCCTGGGCATTGACGATGGAACGCACGAAAGGAACCATGTCCACCGGCTCAAGGTTGAGCGGAGCCGTGCTGTTTTCCATGCGCGACAGGTCGAGCATCTGCTGCACCAGACGAGCCAGGCGACGCGTCTCGGAAGCAACAGTCTCCAAGTGCTCATCGTCGGTAGGATATACGCCATCCTGCATGGCCTCGACCGTTGCGAGCATGGCCATAAGCGGAGTGCGAAGTTCGTGAGCCACGTCCGAGGTCAAACGTTTCTCGTGTTTCATATCCTTCTCGAGCGATGTGGCCATCTCATCGAATGTCTCGCCCAGTTGATCGATCTCGTCATCGCCGCGCAAGCCCGTACGAGCAGACAGATCGCCATCGCGAATTTGCTTGGCCGTGCTGGTAATACGGTGAATCGGCTTGGTGAGCATGCGCGACACGAGTGATCCGATAACGACCGAAATGCAAACTGCAACAACCGCAGCAAGGGCCATGGCGTTAAAGGTCTTCTCCCTAAACGCAGAATCTGCCTTGGTGAGCAAGGCATCGGAGCCGATGGCCCACAGCTTTACTTGTCCGACATGCTCGCCGGAAGACGTTATGATTTCGACGTTTGCAACGCTATCGGAGCCGGTGGGAGCCGACGAGACCGGACTATGCGATGCTTTTTTCCCGCTCGAGCTGCTCGACGGCGATTCGTTCTCGCGCACATCGGCGGTCGCGCTTGCCGAAGGCCATGAGTCGTCATAAACGACAACGCCTTTCTTGTTGACGACCTGCATACTCAGGTCGTCGGACACCAAACTTGATGTCGCGACCGTACGTAGCTCGCCCGCAGTCCAATTGCCGTTTTCCTCATACGACGTCGCAAGCTTTTCGGCAGCGGAATTTGCGATTTCGACGATATTGGAGCGCGTGTAATCCGAAAAGACCGTGCCCCACACAACAGAGACCACGCCCACCAGCACCAATACCGTCATGAGCGATGTCAGAGCAAAAGCAAGTGCCATGCGCGAGGGATAGCTCATCGTTGGCCGTGAATCGGAGCGAGGCGTGTTCCAACTAGCCTTGGAACCCGCCTCGCTCTCCTGCTTGTGCTTTTGTCCGATTTCAAAGCGCGCAGGTGTCATATGTGATTTCCCTATTTCTCGTCCGACTTATCGGTCTTGGCCGGAGCCTCGAAGCGATAGCCGACACCGTGGACGGTGTAGAGCCACTTGGGCTTCTTGGGATCATCGCCCAGCTTGGCGCGAAGGTTCTTCACGTGGCTATCGATGGTGCGCTCATAGCCCTCAAAGTCGTAGCCGAGCACCTTCTCGACCAGCTCCATGCGGTTGTAGACGCGACCGGGGTGACGGGCAAGCGTGGTGAGCAGCTTAAACTCGGAAGCCGTCAGGTCGACTTCCTTGCCCTCGACCAAAATCTTGTGGCCCGAGATATCGATGACCAGATCGCCGAAGTCGAGTACCTCGACGGCTGGCTCGTCGGCCTGATGGGCACGGCGGAACAGAGCGCGAACGCGCGCGACAAGCTCGCGCGGCGAGAACGGCTTAATCAGATAGTCGTCGGCGCCGAGCTCAAGACCGATAATACGGTCCTCGATCTCGCCCTTGGCAGTCAGCATGATGATGGGGACATCCGAGGTATCGCGAATGGTGCGGCAAACGCGCTCGCCGGGGATCTTGGGGAGCATAAGGTCGAGCACGACCAGGTCAAACTGATGCTTCTCGAACTCCTCGATCGCGGACTGGCCGTCGCCGACACCCACAACCCAGTAGCCTTCGCGCTCGAGATAGGCAGCGACGGCGTCACGGATTGCCTTCTCATCCTCGACCAGCAGAATCTTTTTTGCATCTGAAGCCATAACACGGCCCCCCCCTGTCTCAATCAGCTAAGAACAAGCCCATTTTAACGCACCTGAGCCCGCCGGATGCCACTATGACGCGGCAGCTCGGCGGGCGGTACTCACAATTACAACGCGTTTATTCCCCTGTTGGCGCCTTTTTAACCCCTCTAAGCTTAAAGAGAGAATAGGCGTGCGGTGACCGTCTCGGGTATACCCTGGCTGTTGCGCACCGTGGCGTACGTAAGAAATGAGTCCGATTTTCCCGCCGTAGCTGGATAATCGCCATATTCCAAAGCGCGGTCGGGCGACAGTAGCGAGCCATAGGTCTTGGCAGAGGTGTCGATGAGAAAATGCGATGCCTGTACCTTAACGAGATATTTATTCTTCTTGCCGGCAGCACATGCGAGCGGCTCGCGGGACAGGAAGAGGTATGGCCCTCCCTCATTACCGATATACGTGCCCATGTTGCCCAGGCTGCCCACGCCACTATAGGTCGCCTCGATAGAAAACACGAAGGTATCGCCCATATATACGGCCTCGAAAGGCGAGACTGACGAGGGAAGGACTAGCTGGGCACGTTTGGTGTTGTTGCCATCGGTCAGATCGATTGCCGTTATGCCGTAGTAGACGCCCTCGTCGTTGCGGACACGCGGCGAGATGGTCAAAATGCCGTCGCTCACGCGCGGGGCCGACGCAAAGCGGCCCGTCGATTTCCAAATTGTCTCGGCCTTGGATTCATCAAGCGAGCGACGATAGCAAAACGAATCACTACTCGTTTTATTGCCGCCTGCCGAAGGCATTTTATACCAGATGGCTGATGACCCGAACGTCGTAAACAGTGGCGGATCGTAGTCCTTGCCACCTCGATCGAGCTCAACCACGTCGCCAGAGAGCGAAGCGCCCGACAGATTTTGAGCGTAGAGCTTCCACGATGAACTGGCAAAGTTCATCTCAACCCACGCAAACACGCCGTCGCCGGCACGGACATCGTAAAAAGCATATCCCGTGCCCTCGATAGGATTCTCAATTAATGTGGTAAGCGAGCCATCGCCCAGGTTGAGCACACCGAGTGTGTTGGCGTGCAGTGCCGATGCGGGCGCCATCATTGCCGCAGCATAGTCACCATCGCAGTAGTACAGCAACGTGCCCAGCGGCAGCGTCCACGATGCCGCCGGCTCAAGATCGATGTCAACTGCCTCGTACTCATCAGTGATCGAGACAATCTTCGAATCGTCCTTGATAACCTGCGGCTCGCCAGCGGCATCATCACTGGTGCCTGTTTTTTTCGAACATCCGGCAAGCACCGTGGCAGCGCCCGCGGCAGCTCCACCGAGCACAAAGCCGCGACGCGATATTCCGTTCTTGATGTGGTCGGCGATACCCATTAGGCGATCTCGGCGCGAGCGGCCTCGATAGCGCGCGTAAGCTGATCGGCGCAAGAGGTCTTCTTCATGCCGCAGGTATTGCCGGCAAGAACCTCGATCACACGGTCAGCAGGAGCGCCCTCGACCAGTTTGGAGATGGCCTTGAGGTTGCCATCGCAGCCGCCGGTAAACTCAACGCCCAGCACCTTGCTGCCGTCATCGGAAAGGTCAAGGTGAATATTGCGAGAGCATACACCCTGCGGCTTGTAATCAAACGAAATCATGCGATCCCCTCTCAGAATGTTATTCGAGACGACTATTATCCCCGTCTTTCCCTAAATGCAACGAGGCGCTTTGCCGGCAACACACATTACCAGCAAAGCGCCCTAAAAAGCTAACGTTATGCCCGAACCTACTCGAAGCTCAGCTGCTCCAGACGATCAAAGACCGTGTCGATACGGGTGAGGAAGTCCCACGGATCAAAGATCTCGTCGAGCTTCTCCTGACTGACGGTGCAGCGCGGGTCGGCCTCGAGACGCTCCTTAAAGGTGGGGCCGGAGACACAATCCTGCACCTCGCGCCAGGTTGCCATGGCGTTCTCCTGCACAATGGCGTACGCGTCCTCGCGGGTGATGCCCGTGTCGACGAGGGCCAGCAGCACCTTGGAGGAGAAGATGAGGCCGCGGGTCTTATTGAGGTTGGCCATCATGCGGGCAGGGTACAGCTGCAGGCCGTCGATAACGCGGATGAGGCACTGGAACATGTGGTCGAGGGCGATGAAGCTGTCGGCCTGGGCGACACGCTCGGCAGAGGAGTGCGAAATGTCACGCTCGTGCCACAGGGCGACGTTATCGAAGGCAACCTGGGCGTTGGACTTCACGACGCGCGACAGACCGCAGACCTTCTCCATGGTGATCGGGTTGCGCTTGTGCGGCATGGCGGAGCTGCCCTTTTGACCCTTGCGGAACGGCTCCTCGGCCTCGAGGGTATCGGTCTTCTGCAGATTGCGAACCTCGGTAGCGATGCGCTCGCAGGTGGCCGCGGTGGTGGCGAGAACGCCGGCGAGATAGGCGTGATGGTCGCGGCTGATAACCTGCGTGGACAGCGGGTCGTGAACCAGACCCAGGTGCTCGCAGACATACTCCTCGACAAACGGTTCGATGGAGCTGTACGTGCCAACAGCGCCCGAGATGGCACCGAAGGCAACATTCTTGCGGGCGTCCTCAAGACGATCCAGATCGCGCTTGAGTTCCCAGGCCCAAGAGCCGAACTTCATGCCGAAGGTCATCGGCTCGGCGTGGATGCCATGAGTGCGGCCGGCACAGAGCGTGTTGCGCTCCTCAAAGGCGCGACGCTTGCAAATCTCGCCGAGCTTCTTGACGTCCTCGATGATCAGGTCGCAGGCCTGGGTGAGCTGGTAGCACAGAGCCGTGTCGCCCAGATCGGAGCTGGTCATGCCATAGTGAACCCAGCGGCTGGGCTTGGGGTCGCCCTCGGGAACATCGGCGTCGATGTACTCCTTCATGTTGGTCAGGAAGGCGATGACGTCGTGGCGCGTGACCTCCTCGATCTCGTCGACCTTTGCCTTCTCAAAGTTGGCATGGTCGCGGATCCACTGGGCTTCGTCTTTAGAAATGCCGATCTTGCCGAGCTCCGCCTGGGCCTCACAGGCCAGGACCTCGATCTCCTGCCAAATGGCGTACTTGTTCTCGAGGGAGAAGATGTGTCCCATCTCCGGGCGGGTATAGCGATCGATCATAGCGGCTCCTTTTTGGTTATTGGCACGTTGGTCGTAACCCAACCATTGTACCGTGCGCAGGTGCAAGTATGGGCAGCAGGCATTAACCTAACATTTTGGAATTGGAGCGGGCAACGGGACGTCCGCGTATTTGCTTCGCAAATCCGCACCGGCTGCGGTCGATCTCCTCGGATTCACGGAGACGATGGGGAAGACTTTGTTGAATTGGCCGCCCCAAAGTCTCCCGCGCTCGATGGAGCGGGCAACGGGACGTCCGCGTATTTGCTTCGCAAATCCGCACCGGCTTCAGGCGCCTGCCGGCGCCTTCGCCTGCTCGCTACAAACGCTTCGCGTTTGTTTTACGCTCGCACCCTGGCGGGTTCGAGTCCCGGCGCTTTATTGAAAAAAGCACGGCACCGGAACGGTGTCGTGCTTTTACTTTTTCTGGAGCGGGCAACGGGACTCGAACCCGCGAGTGTCAGCTTGGGAAGCTGATGCCTTACCACTTGGCGATGCCCGCTTGTGTGTTGGCTAGTATAACGCGGTTGTCTTGTTCGATACAAGGGTGGCGATGCTTGTTTTAGCTGTGGAGATTCGTTTGAAAATCGCATCAATTGTGGAGACGAGGACCTTTGGCCTCCTGTTCTCCTTATCTTCTACCTGCGCTTTTGCCTGATTGTTGTATTTGAGCTCAATTTGTCAGGAATTGGGCAAGCTTTTGGTCAGGCTCCGGTACTTACCCGCATGAACCTCGGGGGTAGCCTCATCCTACGCGTCGCAACCTCCCCATGCGGCGCACGAGGGATAAGGAGCAGCCATGTCCAACGCACCCACGCACTCTGTCCACAGCGCAATCGCAACAGGCCCGCTGCTCCTGCTCCTCTTCCTGCTTTTCGGCTGTCTGGCACCGGGAGCCGCATTTGCCGTCGATGGCTACGACCAGCTCGGCTTCCGCACTATTAGCGATGATTGTGGGCCCTTCTTCATCGGCAAGTATGAAGCTCAAGACGCCTCGATTGCCTACTGCATGAACCAGGAGCGCCCCGGCCCCACCAAGCCGGGCGGCCCATGGCTCAACTTTGATCAAGGCTGGGTGTGGCTCGACGACGAGTTCGCGGCAATCGTTTGTCACGGATATCCTACCGCCACGTCGTTTGGCGGTTACCATCTTTCACCCGATCGCGCCCGCGCCGCCACCCAGCTTGCCGTATGGATGCTCAACGGCACTACCCATGTCGACGGCACCTACTCCTACACAACCGCTCAGGGCAAAACCAAGAGCGGGCACTTTACCGCCGACAATGAAGTCGTGGCGGCTGCGCGGTGGCTCCACGACAGCGCAAAATCAGGAAGCATCAAAGCCGCTCCGCACCGCGCGCGGCGCTATATAGGAACCGTATCGGGCGGCAGCAAACGTCAAGACATGCTCTATGTACTGCCGGCGGTCTCTGTTTCCTTCCAAAAGCAGTCTGCAAACGCTGCCATTACCAGCGGAAACAATACTTATCAGTTTGACGGGGCAACATTCGATGTTTTTGAGAGCGCCAGCGGCGCGCGTGTCGGCACCGTCCAGATGGACAGCAACGGTCGAGCGCAGGCAACACTCCTACCCAACACGGCATACTACCTAGTTGAGATAACAGCGCCAGCTGGTTATATCCCCCTGCACGATCGCATTGCCTTTACCACGACGAATAACGGCGGATACGTCACCATTGATGAACAACCCGGCACCATTACCTTGCGCATTGTAAAGCTCGACGCCGCAACGAATGCAGGCCCCCAAGTTGGAGCCTCGCTCGCAGGAGCAGAATTCGTGTGCGTATCGCAATCAACCCCTGGATGGACACAAACTCTCAGGACCGATGAAAGCGGTCGAGCTACCCTCACCGATGTCCCCCTGGGAACCTTTACCATCTATGAATCGAAGGCGCCCGAGGGCTATTTGCCCTCCGGTGACAGTTGGTCTTACACCGTTGGAGCCGACCAACTCGGCGATTCAGGCGTGGTCGAGATCGAATCTCGCGTTTCCAATATCCCCATTGCGTTTGACCTTGAGATTTCCAAATTCAAGGACTACGGCAATAGCGATCAATCCGGCCTGGAGCAGCCGGCAGGAGATGTTGTCTTTGAGGTTGTCAGTAACAGCTCTCAGCAGGTTGTTGGCACACTGACTACAAACATCTATGGCTTTGCCTCCACCAAAGACCAGCCCGAAGCATGGTTCGGCACAGGCAAGCGACCAGCCGGTGTCCACGGAGCCGTCCCATACGACCGCGCCGGCTACACGGTTCGTGAGGTTCCGGAAACCGTCCCCGAGGGTTTTAAACGTGCGGGGGAATGGACCGTCGAGGCCAATCAGATTTCCGACGGCGCCGAGCTTCAATATATCGTGGACAACCACGCTCTGTCGACGCATCTCCAGATTGTAAAACGCGATGCCCAAACAGGCGCCTCTGTTCCCCTAGCCGGATTCACCTTCCAACTCCTCGACAGCAATCACAAACCTGTCTCACAAACATGCTGGTATCCAGCACATAACGTAATGGACACCTTTACGACTGACGCGACCGGCACCGTCACACTGCCCGAATCGCTCGTGCCGGGCACCTATTATGTACGCGAAACCTCGGCCAAAGAGCCCTATCTTGTCGGCGGAGAGATCGAGGTAAACATACCCGCCGATATAAACCTAACGCCCGTTGCAATCGTCTCGTATTATGACCACGCCGCGACCGGAAACATCAGGATCGTTAAAACCGATGCCGTAGACGGCAGCAGCCTCGCGGGCGCCATCTTTGAGATCCGTGCCTCAGGTGATATCGTGCGCCCCGACGGTAGCATTGCCGCGCTCGACGGCGAGGCTGTCGCTACCGTCACGACGGATGAAACTGGAGAAGCACGCGCGGACGACCTCCCGCTGGGATCTGGCACCGCACGCTACGAGGCTGTCGAGACTCAAGCGCCGACCGGCTTCTTGCTCGACCGGACGCATCATATCGTCGACCTTACCTATGCCGACCAGAAAACACCCGTTGTGGAAGCACGGCTTAACGTATCCGACGATTACACCAAGGTTGATATCTCCAAGGTCGATGCAAGCGGAGAGCAGGAAGTGAAAGGCGCACAGCTCACCTTATATGGTCCCGATAAAACCGAAATAGACTCCTGGACCTCATCCGACAAGCCGCACCGCATCGAACATCTTGCACCCGGTACCTACTCGTTGCGCGAAACGATGTCTCCGCGGACCTATGACCTTGCCGAGGAGATAACGTTTGAAATAAAGGATACGGGAGAAGTCCAATCCGTCGCGATGAAGGATGCGCCCATCGAGATCAAAGGACAGGTCGACAAGCGTCAGGAACTTGTCCAACCTATCGGGAAGGGTCTGTTGGCTAACGGCGATGGAAAAAACCGCGCCGCGATGCAAACCAATACGGATGGGCTTTTCTCCTATACCATCGATGCTCGAAACGATTCCGCTACTTGGGTTGATGAGTTTACGATTACCGATGATCTTGAGTGCGCCAAAGACGGCACGGCGAGATTCGTCTCAATCGAAACCCCCGTCGCCATCGGCGACCTCAACGGTCTGTGCAACGTGTGGTATCGCACGACGCCGTTGGACTCGACAGACGTCGATGAGCCGGCAAACGCGACGCTTGACGATGGGCACGAAAATCCTTGGCTTGAGTCCGACGAAGTAAAAGAGAGTCTGGGTGAAGATTGCCGCCTCGTCGATTACGACGGCTGGCACCTCTGGAAGGCGGATGTCTCGACCACGGAATCCGCCACACTCGAGGCGAAAGAACTCGACCTTTCATCCAATACCGTCGTGACGGGCATTCGCATTGAATACGGTGCGGTAGCCGCCGACTTTACGACTCGAAGCGATACGGATTCTTGGACCCGTGATGATCTCAAAGATGAGCACGACGACCTTGACGATGCCAAAGCAATCCTTGGCACAGATGCTCGGGGCGCAGTCGTGCACATGCAGGCAACGTCGGCTTACACACCCCAAACTGCACTCACCAACAGCGCACGCGTCGATCTTTGCCGCAACGGCGGCGGCGATAAACTTGAGTCACATGACGAGGACAGTGTCATTCAACGCTGTACCCTACCGCAGGACCTACCGGCAACAGGGTCAGCTCCCATCGCCGCTTGCATCACCGCGCTCCTGACCTCGGGTGCCGCAGCCCTATGGTTCGCTCGCCTTAGGTCAATCCCAAAGAAGCGCTAGCGCGATGAAAAAGCGGGCGAGCCAGTCCCCCGGCTCGCCCGCTTTCAATCATTTAAATCGCCGCATCTACTCTGCAGACGAAGATCCACCATCAACGATTGCTTGCTCGGACTCAGGAATCCCATCGGCACCCGTGCTCTGTTCTTGCTCCACCTCTTCGCTGATTGCGGAGGCGGGGGTCGAGCCCTTCGCGCCCACGATGTAGGCAGCTCCAAACCCTAACGCAATGGCAATCAAGGTCAAAATCACGTAGACAGGCCAATGGCGCTTAATATACGAAAACACGTTGACTCCTTAGAGCTCCGTCTACGAACGGCGGATAACCTCGGTCACGACCTCGGATACCGTGGCAATGTTCGTCGGGTTGACATTGTGGGGCAGGTCGTCCTCGGTACGAGCGCAAGCCAGACGCGTGCCGTCCACGCCGGCGATGGTGAGGGCTCGGCGGCTCGCCTCGAGCGCGGCGTAGGCATCGGTCTTGGCATAGGGCATCTCGAGCGCGCCACAATCGACATGGAACGACTTGCACACCTTGCTGACCAGGTTCATGATGCGGCGATCGCCCTTGAGCAGCTGCTGTTCGCCCTCAACCGTCACCACCGAAAGCCTACCGGCGCCGACGGATTCAAGATTGATGAAGAAGACGCCGCGGAGCTTATCGCGATGCGAAGCCAAGAAGGCCTTCATACCGGCGCCATCACAATCCGAGGCGCCCGTTGCCACAAACCAGATATCGTGACCGAGCAGCTCATCGTCGCCCATAGAAGCGACAGCCGAGAGCATATCTTCGGAAGAAGCACCGTCGGAAGACGTAGCGCCGCCCTTCCAGCCATCGTTATCGTCCTCGAAATTATCCCACGAACCGATGCCGCGACCGGACTTCTTGGCATCGTAATCGTCTTCGACGCCCAGCCAGTCACTCATGCTGTCCTGTTCGTTTTTCTTTTTACGACCGAACAGGCCGCCCAGGCCGCGCTTGCGAGACTTAGGTGCCGCAGGGGCGGGAGCCGAAATGGTCTCGATCGGCTGTGCGCCCGACGCAACGGGCATAGGAGGCGCAACGGGTGCCGATGTGGGTTCGGGACCCTGAGCGGTAGCAAAGGGGTCGTTGACCTGTGCGGAGGGATCGGGAAGGTCGAACAGCGACGTGCGAGACGCAACGTTTGTCTGCTTCATCGACGGCAGCGACGGATCGGGGACCGAAGCCAGCGGAGACGAGGAGGGTGCAGGCGACGGTGCCGACGCCGGATCGGGAACATTCATCTGCGGACGCGGCGATGCTTGGGAGGAAATCTGGGCCATAAGGGAATCGACCGTTTCGTCCTGAGTGGGAGCGACATCGGCAACCGTGGCACCGGAACCACTCGGGATCGGCATGGTGAAAATCTGCGTGGAGTAAGGCCTCGACCCATCTGTCTCGGGAGCCTCGGAAACCGCAGGCACTTCCTCCTGCTCGACCTCGGTCGAATCACCTTGATCGGCTGCCGCGTATTGCCCTTCGTCACAGTTGACCTCGACGGGCTCGTGCCCGGCGACATCTTGGATTTCGGCAGCATCAATAGGCTCGTCATCGTCTGCCGCGTCGCCCTGCTCATCGGAAACAGGAAGGGGCTCGGCAATCGCGGTGCCTTGCTTTTCAAACGTTATCGTGGAATCGAACTGCGCGGCATCAAACGACATGGTGCTATCGACGTGCTGCTGAGCCTCAAAGGACGTTGTAGCTTCGGCGGCGTCGACAGGCACGGACTGCATAGCCTCGTTCTGCTCGAACTCTTGCGCCGCGCGCTCACGTGCCGCCTCGGCTGCCTGCTGCTGAGCGATAGCCTCCTGCTCGGCAGCCTCGCGTGCGGCAGCGCGCTTCCCCTCGAAATCGTCGACAAATTTCCTGCCCTTTGCAAGCGCACCCTTAAAGAAGTTGGAAGCGCTGGCGCCAATCGAAGAGAACGCGGATGCAATATCGGCATGGGGCGTTGCCGCGGGAATCTCGGCCGAGAAATCAGTATCGCTCTCGTAAGACACGCGCCTCGGCTGTTCAGCGTAATCGTCGTCAGGCTCGTCCGTAACGTCTTGCGCCGGCGCGGCGGGAGCCAAAATGTCCAGTCCTGCCGCGGGATCGATCGCGGACACCGCCTCGGGCTCGGCAACGGCAGCGGCAACCGCGGCAGACTCATCATCCACGGCGACAACGGGCGCAGATGCAGTCACGACGGGGGCAGGCTCGGGCTCAAACGTCGGCTCCTCGCCTTCCTCGTAATCGAGCGTGCAGGACTCGGGAAGCATTCCGAGCGCACGGATGGCATCCGAACCAAAGCGGATGTTGCCGGCGGCATTGCGATAGAGCCTGGGCTCGGGCTCGGCCGCGACAGGCTCCTCCGCCGGCTCGGCAGTGGGAACCTCGTCATTGAACTCTTCGGCCTGGACAGCCTGATTCTGATCCTCGGGCACGATGGCGCCAATCAGCGTCTCGTCGGCAGACGCACCCTCAAAGCCCTCGATCTGCTCGTCGAAAGCCTCGCCCTGTTCGGGCTCGGTCTGAGCGTCGGGAGCAATCGGCTGACCGAACTCGTCCTCGGCGTAGGTAGGCTCTTCATACTCGATGGTGTTGCCGTAGTCGTTTTGCTGTTGGGCCGCGGCATACTCCGCTGCTGCGCGCGCCATCTCCTCGGCACGACGCTTCTGCTCCCCAAAATAGGTATCGAACGGAACATCGTCGGGAAACTCGTTTTCGCCCTGGAAGGGAGCAACGTTGTCCATAACGCCGAGCATAGCGGCGACAGAAGACTTGTTGCACACTGCGCCGGACGTATAGGGAAGCACAAAACGGTTAGAAATGATGTTTGCCGCGCTGGCGAGCGCAACGAGGGAAGCGAGGATCGCGACAATCCACAGCAGAACCTTGAGCGCGCCGGGGAGCGGCAGGATACGCAAGATGGCAACGGCAGCAGGGGCAACCGTGGCAACGGGCAACAGCTTGGCGATGAGCGCACGATACGAAGCATAGGGCTCGCGGGCGAGCAGCTCAGCACGGGGAGAGTCGTAGTGTGCGACAACGACCACCGGGCGGTTGCGCGGAGACGCGAGCGGGCCCGAGGCCTTGTGGTAGGCGATGACATTTTGGCTCACGCCCGTCTTGCCCAGGCGCGAAACCACGGGGTGGCCCGTGCGCTCGAGCACGTAAAGAACGGCGCCGACAATGGCCAGCAAGGAGCCGACCAAGCCGATGCCGCCGCCGATGCCCATCAGCAGGGCGCCGGCAAACGCAAGAATACCGGTAACGGCAAATGCCAACCTGCTGGGCGCCGGGGCATTGAACTCCTGAACCTCGGGATCAAAGCCGTGGTTGCGGAAGATCTGAGCGATATCCTCGGCAGCCAAGCGCTCTTCTTCGCTGCATGCCGGCGTGATGCCGGTGTTCTGCAGCAGGTGGTTAATATAGTTCTGGGTGTTCGCCATGTGCGCTCCACATCCATAATCCGACAAATAGGCCCAATGCATGCACATTAGAACCGTATATAGTCGAAAGTATACCCCGAGCGAGCGCAAACGACCGAATTCGGGCCATCTTAACGCCCCGAGCGGACAAGGATATAGCCTAATCTCCATATCGGACTAAAATCATGGCAGCAAACCACCTTCTCATGCGAGGACTCTATGACGGCAAGCGACGCGACCGCGACAATTAAAAAGGGGAATTCGGAGCCCAGTTTCGATAAAACGGCTCAGCGCATCCTCAATCTTTTCTTTGTACTCAACAGCTCCCCCGAACCGCTGACGACCGAGCAGATCGTCTTGGATTCTGACCTGGGATATGGCTCGGGCAATATCGACTCGGATAAGCGCAAGTTTCGGCGCGATCGTGACAAACTGCTCGAACGCGGCATCTTAATCAAGGAAGTTCGCCCCGCCGGCGCGCAGGAGACCGAGGAAAGCTCATGGACAATCGACCGCGAGCACACGTTTGCGGCAGGCGGCCTCATCACCGCAGACGACGCCGATATCCTGCTCAACGCTATCGACCAGACAATAGCGGCCGGCTCATCCACTTTTGCCGCGCCGCTTGCCGATATTCGTTCCAAGATTGCCTACCTCACCGGCAGGACGACGGCGGACGAAGCACCGATCCGCCGCTCTCCCACCGTCGATGCGGTATGGAGCGCCTTTGCCGAGCGATGCGCGCTGCGATTTTTATATCAGAACGGACGCGGTGAGCAGAAAGAGCGTACCGTCTGCGTCTACGGCATGTTCGAGCGCGAGGGCGTTGCGTACTTCTGCGGCCTCGACAATGCCACCGACGACATCAGGACATTCCGCTGCGACCGTATCGTTCGCGCTTGGCGTCCTTCGAAGGCCTACGCCATCCCTGCAGACTTCAATCTCAACGACTACCTGTTCTTTGAATTCGATTTTGCCGACCGCCCGCCCGTTGCGGCTACGTTCTCGTTCGCCCCGCAGACGCAGATCGATATGATCAACGGCCTCACGCGCGGGCGAGGTGAGCTCGCACACACCGATTCGGGATGGACTTGGACCGTTGACGTGCGCGATCTTGAAGCCGCCGCCTCATTTTGCATGGCCCACGCCATGGACGGCATGAGGCCCATGGCCCCCAAATCGCTCAAGCAGGCGTGGAACCACCTCATTGAAAGGACGGTGCACGAGCATGCCCGTGCGTAAACTCACCAGCGAGCAGAGGCTCTCGCGCGCCATCGACATCATGGAGGCCCTCTACGCCGCCGGCGAGAGCGGCATGACACGAACCGAGATTTGCAGTCGCTTTGACATCACGGGGGCGTCGCTCGACGAGATTCTCGAGATCGTCTCGACGCTCGCGGACCGAGAATCGGGCGCGCGTATCATCTGCGAATGCCACGGCGAGCGCGTGGTCCTCACCGGTGACGCCGGGCGTGTACTACCGCTGCGCCTGAGTGCCGCCGAGGGCGCTGTGCTCAACCACGAACTTGAATCGTTGGGGATCGAGCCCCAGGCGGCGGCTCGAATTCGACATGCTCTTCTACCCGAAGAGCTCGGCTATAACCAGCACGTCTTTGACACCGTCAACCACGGGTCGCACTGGCAGCAGCTGAGCTGCGCCATTCAGGACGGCGTTCGCTGTCGTATCTCGTATCGCTCGATGGACGATGCGCGGCCACGCGAGCGTCTGGTCGACCCCTTGCGCATTACAGCAAACGGCGACCAAACATATCTGATTGCCTGGGACATCGCGGTCGATGAGCAGCGCACCTATCGCATGGATAAAATCGAGGGACTCGCCTTGACGGAAGACTCCGTCGTGCCTCACGCACCGGACGTTGCATCCCTCCACGATTCCCTTGCCCGGACGCAGCGTAGCGCAAAGCTCTTGATGCCATTCGATATGGCGGAGCATCTGGACTGGGCCGGCATCACCCTCATCGAGCGCAGCGGGACAGACATGGCAACGGTAACCGTACATTACGGCTCCGAGCGTTGGCTGCTGAGCCAGATAATCGCAGCGGGCGGAGCCATCCGCATCTTGGATGACCCCGCCCTGTCAAAGCGTCTGTGCGATATGGCAAAAACCCTCTTCTGTCCGCTTTAGCGCCGCCGCTCGTGGCGTGCACGCCACAGCTGTAGATAGTGCCCGATCTGCGCCGATTCGATGCGCTGGTAGGAGCTCGTGGGCAGCGACGTTAAGAACTTCTTGCCATAGCCCTTCGTCACCAGGCGAGGATCCGCCAAGATCAGCACACCGCTATCGGTCGACGAGCGAATCAAACGCCCCGCGGCCTGCTTAACCTCGAGCACCGCCTCGGGCAGCGAATAGCGCGCCCATGCGCGGTCTTCGCGCAGGTTGCGCTCGCACGAGAGCGGGTCCGTGGGGCTCGAGAACGGCAACTTGGGAATGATGACGCAGCGCAGCGTCTCACCGCTGGCATCAAACCCCTCCCAGAAGGCCTTGAGCGCAAAAAGCGACGAGGTCGGTTCGTTGATAAACCGGTCGCGCAGGCGACGAGGAGATGAGTTGCGCTGCTGGCAGTTGAGCTCCAGACCCGCACGGGCCATCTTGGGCTCAACGCGGGCGTATAGGTCCTCCATGTCGCGCCGATTGGTGAACAACGTGAGCACCGATCCGCCCATAGCAAGATGGGCGTCGACCAGTACGCGGTCGAGCGCCGTAAGATAGCTCTCACGATCGCGCGGATCGGGGATATCGCCCGCAACGACTACAGCCATGTTCGAATCGAAGTCGTAGCTCGAATCCAAGTGCAGCGATGACGACGTTGAAGCACCGATGCGATCAAGGCCGACCGCATGGTTAAAGTGCTCAAAGCTTTTGGACACCGTCATGGTCGCCGAGGCAAAGATAGCCGTGTGAACCTCGGGTAGCCACTCGGTTGCCAAAGCCTCGCCAATGTCGATGCGCTCTGCGGTCATCGACTCTCCGCCGGCACGAAGTCTGCGATTGACCTGCAGCGAATACACGTAGTGTTCATCGGTGCCATCAATGATGAGTTTGAGGTTCTCGGCCAGCTCGTGCAGGCGGCGCGAGATATCACCCAGGTCGACAACAACCTCGGGCTTGTCGGCGGCGACGGCTTGCACCAGCGCGTCGACGCTCTTGTCAGCTTGTTCCAATGCGTCGATGCCAGTGTAGGCCGACTGTAAGAAATCATGCCAGTCGTCAGATTCGCGCAGCTCGGGGCCAATCCATAGATTGGCATTGTCATAACCCCCACGCGCACGGCGGCCGAGCTCGCGAACGCCATCGAACACGTCGGCGATTGCCATGCTCGCGCGCGCAACCGTCGACGTCGCCTTGGCAGTAAGGCCCAGATAGAGCGTAGAGCCCTCGGAGGTTGCCAAATCACGGGAAACCTGGCTTAGCGCGCCGGTGCTCGAGCCACCCAGACGCTCAAACAGAACGCGTGATTCGTCCGCCGACACCACGCGCGCCCACTGACGGCGCGCCTCGCGCTCGATGGAATGGGCCTCGTCGATTACCCAATGACGAATCGGAGGCAAAATCCTGCCCTCGGCCGCGACGCTGCGGAACAGCAGGGAATGGTTGGTGACCACCACATCGGCATGCGCCGCACGACGGCGAGCGCCGTGGACCAAACATTTATCAGGGAAAAACGGGCAGAGGCGACGAGCGCACTCGCGCGAGGCCGTCGTAAAGTCGGGACGGTTGACGCTGCGCCACCGAATGCCGAGCGAGTCGAGGTCGCCATCGGCTGATTGGCAGACGTACGCCATAATGACCGCGACCGCCGTGAGCGTGTCCGCCGGATCGCGCTTGGTGGTAATCTCGACCTGGCTGCGGCTCATGCGCTCTAGCTTGCGCAGGCACGGATAGTGGTCATAGCCCTTGAGCGCGCAAAATGACAGACCACCGTCCAGTTGCTCGGCAAGTTTTGGCAGCTCATGGTACATGAGCTGGTCGGCAAGATTGTTCGATTTGGTCGCAATACCAACCGTGATGTTGTTACGGCGCGCTGCCTCGGCAAAAGGTACCAGATAGGCCATCGATTTGCCGACGCCTGTGCCTGCCTCAATTACTCGATGAGTGCCCGTGACCAGCGCATCGCGGACCTCGAGCGCCATCGCGATCTGCTCATCACGCGGCTCGTAGGTGGGATACATGCGATTGACTAGGCCACCTGGCGCATAGTCTGCCTCAATCTCCTCACGACTCGGCATCTTGAGAACCGGCAGTTCATCGGCGTCCACCCGATCGTCGGCGCGATCGGCCTTGAGAACGTCAACACGAGCGGCGCTGAGAGAGAAGATAGAACCAGGGTTCTGCCCTGCCAAGAATGAGAAGATAGGACGATAGGACCAAGGCACGTCCGGATGCATGTCGGCTAGGCGCGCCATGAGGCCCTGGGGCAAGTCGGTGAGCGCCACGAGCAACACGCGCCATACGCCACACAGGGCGTCGACGTCGGCATTGGCACGGTGTGATACCGAGTCGCAGCCAAACAGATCGGCCATAAAAGACAGCTTGTGCGAGGCCAGGCGCGGAAGCGCGATGCGCGACAGCGCCAGCGAATCGATCCAAATATCGCTCACGTTGACGCCGCCTTTGACCGACTCGATAAACGAGCGGTCGAACGTGGCGTTGTGTGCGATCACCGGGCAGCCACCGACAAAATCGGCGAGAGCGGCGACGGCCTCAACCGCCGACGGGGCATCTGCCACATCGGCATTTGTAATGCTCGTGAGCTCGGTAATCTCGGCGGGAATCAGCTGTTTGGGATGCACGAAGGTATCGAAGCGGTCGATGACCTCGCGGCCCGAAAGACGGGCCGCCGAGATCTCGATCAGCTCGTTGTCCTGCACCGAAAGACCCGTGGTCTCGGTATCGAGGACAATCACATCTTCCTCGATAAGGCCGAAGGACTGCGTTTTGGCGCGGTCGGCAAGCGTGGCATAGGAGTCGATGACAAACTGCGGCGTTCCTGACGAAACCGCGTCCTCGATTAGCATGCAATGCCCGCTCGACGAAGGCCCATACGGATCAGGCTGTCACAGACCTGCGGGAACGTCATGTCGTCGGTGTGGCGGATCTCATCCGGATACAGCGACGTATCGGTCATGCCGGGAATGGTATTGGTCTCGAGGATAATGGGACCGTCTTCGCTCACAATAAAGTCGCTGCGCGAGATACCCAGGCAACCGAGGGCCTTGTGAGCGGCACAGGCAAGTTCCTGAGCGCGAGCGTAATTCTCGGGTGAAATCTGCGCCGGAATGCGATGGATATCCGTAGGGTCGACATACTTCACGTCCAGATCGTAGAACTCGCAGTCCTCGGGCTTACGAATCTCGACAATCGGCAGGGCGCGCACGTCATCTTCGCCGTATACGCCGACGGTGATCTCGGTACCCTCGATGCACTTCTCGACCAGCACTTTGTCGCCGTACTCAAACGCCTTGGCGATTGCCGCGGGCAGCTCGGAGGGCTCATGGACCAGGGAAATGCCATAGCTGGAACCGTTGACGGCCGGCTTCACAAAGCAGCGCTCGCCACAAACCTCGACGATATGATCGATATCGACTTCGTCGCCCACCTCGAGCGCAAGGCCGGGGGCAATGGGAATGCCCGCTTTGGCGTATAGGAGCTTAGAGACCTCCTTGTCGGCACCGCAGGCGCTGGCAAGTACGCCCGAGGCCGTGTAGGGGATACCCAGGGTCTCCATGGCACCCTGCATGGCGCCATCCTCACCGCCGGCGCCGTGCATGGCGATAAATGCCACATCGAATCCGCCGGTCGCCATGGTTACCATAAAGTCATCAGCGGCCGTGTCAAGCAGCTCCACCGAGGTGTAGCCGGCTTCCTTCAGCGCCACCACAACGTTCTTTCCCGAATCGAGCGAGATCTCGCGCTCGGCGGAATGACCGCCCGCCAAGACCGCTACGTGCATGTTCTCTAGGCTTTTACCCGGCATGGGCAGACTCCTCCTCTATAATTTCTGCAGCTGATACCATATTGTAGCGATACCCTCTACGTTTCCCCAAAATCGAAAGGCTTCCATGAATCCCAGGACTAAATCTCAGGACATTCGCGACTTGAGCCAAAACGATATTCGCGAGCTCGTGGCCGAACTTGGCCAGCCTGCCTTCCGCGCGAAGCAGCTCATCGAATGGGTCTTTGAGAAGAACGTTTGTTCGTTTGACGATATGACCAACCTCCCCAAGGCTTTCCGTGAGCAGCTTAAAGAGGCTTTTGCCTTTGATACGCCGACTGAACTCACCAAGCAGGTTTCCAAAGATGGCTCGCGCAAGTATCTGCTCGAGTACCACGATGGCATTTCCGTCGAGACTGTTGGCATGCCACGTCGTAACAAGCTTTCCGTCTGCGTTTCCACCCAGGCAGGCTGCGGCATGGGCTGTGCCTTTTGCGCTACCGGTCTCAACGGCCTCAAGCGCTCTCTGACCGCTCAAGAGATCGTCGACCAGGTGCTTCATGTATCCAACGACTTTAGCGAGCGTGCCACAAGCGTTGTCTTCATGGGCCAGGGCGAGCCGTTTGCCAACTACGACGAGGTTCTCAAGGCACTGCGTATCCTCAACGACCCCGATGGCATCGGTATCGGCGCTCGTCACCTCACCGTCTCTACCAGCGGCGTTATTCCCGGTATTCGCAAATTTGCCGATATCCCCGAGCAGTTCACGCTTGCCGTTTCCCTGCATTCCGCCATCCAGTCGACGCGCAATAAGCTCATGCCCGGTGTTAAGAAATACACGCTGCTTCGCCTCCACGAAGCGCTTCAGCTCTACACCGAGAAGACTGGCCGCCGCCCGACCTATGAGTATGCCATGATCGAAGGCGTCAACGATACGAATCCCGAGATGCAGGCACTCTGCGACTTCTGCGAGGGAACGCTGTGCCACGTTAACCTGATTCAACTTAACGACATCGAGGGCAGTCCGCTCAAGCCGTCGCCGATTCATAAGGTTGAGGATCTTCAGCGTCGTCTTGAGTCCCGTGGCATCGAGACCACGATTCGTAACTCCCGTGGTAACGATATTGACGCCGCTTGCGGACAGCTGAAACAGCGCTTCAAAGTTCAGAAGAACGCATAGGGGAGTCGCACTCCAAAACGTTTCATGTGAAACATCGGACGGCCCCTGTTGCAGGATATGCAACAGGGGCCGTTTCATTTATTGACCTCAATTTTGGACCGCTGCTAGCTTCCCCATTGTTTACGGACAAAATAAGCGGCCCTTGTCTCATGAATCAGACAAGGGCCGCTCAAAATATGCAGGGTAATTGTTAGGTACCTAATAGCCTACATTTTCCCATTGGTTGCTAACCCAACCTTGATTAATCTTAGGATTTTTTGTTACCTGAGCAGTGCACATGGCAACATCTTCTGTCATAACATCCATTTTCTTCTTGGAAGAATCGACAATATCTTGCGCACCACGAAGCAAACGACCTCGAAGTTCATCGTCTGTCGCGATCTTATAGCCAGCAAAGGCACCGGCCGCGACAGTCGTCACCAATGCAATCGCAGTTAAAATCTTATTCCTCATCTTGGCCTCCTTGATCAAACTGAATCATTTCACCAAGAATACGAGAGAGCTCTTCCTCGTCTTTAAACTCAATCTCAATCTTATTCTTTCCACGCGAGCTTTTCACGCGCACATTGGTATTAAATACCTGACGAAGTACACGCGCAGCCTTTTTAAAAGACTGAGGCGTTGCAGGCCGCGGCGTCTTAGGTGTCTCTCCGGCAGAAAACAATGGAGCAAGATTTTCTGTCGCTCTTACGGAAAGGCCCTCCGCAACAACCTTCTCTGCAAGTCGAATTCGAGCATCCTCATAGGGAACTGCAAGAATCGCACGTGCGTGACCAGCAGTAAGTTTACCCTCAAAAATCATCTGCTGAACTACTTCGGGGAGATCGAGAAGGCGCAGCGAATTTGTAATTGCAGAGCGTGATTTGCTTACTGCCTTCGACAATGCCTCCTGGGTCATACCGCTGGCATCAATGAGCTGGCGATAGCCCTTAGCCTCTTCGACGGGATTCAGATCAGAACGCTGAAGGTTTTCGATAAGAGCAAGAGCCAGCATCTCTTCATCATTAACATCTTTAATGATGACAGGCAGCTCCTCAAGACCAGCAAGCTTTGACGCCTGGTAACGACGCTCACCAGCGATGATCTCATAGCCGTTTCCATGCTTGCGAACCAAAAGCGGCTGCAAAACGCCATGTTCTTGGATTGACTCGCTCAACTCGCGAAGTTCAGTTTCATTAAAGTGAATTCGCGGTTGATTAGGGTTGGGAACGATATCCTCAACCGGTAGTTTTGTTTCAGATGCTGTATTTGAAGCAGATGCAGCAGAACCACCGGTCTCATACTCAGCCTCTGAGACCAAAGCATTGAGTCCGCGTCCCAATCCACCGCGTTTCTTTGCACTAGGCACGCTTGATCACCTCTTTTGCAAGGTTCATATACGCTTTTGCACCCTTATTTTGAGGTGCATAGGTAATTACCGGTTCTCCAAAAGACGGAGCTTCAGAGATTTTAACAGTACGGGGAATCAGCGTCTTAAACGCCTTATCACCAAAGTACGATTGAACTTCCTCAACAACCTGATTCGACAAAGAAGTACGTGAGTCATACATGGTCATAAGCACGCCATAGGTGTCTAAGCCCTTGTTCAGACGTGATTTGACCATCTTCATTGACTCAAGCAGCTTCGTAACGCCCTCGAGTGCGTAATACTCACACTGGATTGGAATCAAAACGCTATCTGCTGCGGTCAAGGCATTGATTGTAAGCAGGCCGAGCGAAGGAGGACAGTCAATGAAAATAAAATCGAACTCGTCCTGAATCGGCTCAAGCAAGTCTTTGAGGCGGGTTTCACGAGCAATTGCGCTTACGAGCTCAATTTCAGCACCTGCAAGCTGAATCGTAGCTGGAATTACGAATACCTTTTTGCAATTTGTATCAAGAACAAGCGATTCTGCCGGCACATCATTCAACAATGCATCATAGATGCAGTGATCAAGGTCTTCTTTTTCAATTCCAAATCCACTGGTACTGTTTCCCTGCGGATCAAAATCGACAATCAGTGTCTTACGACCCTGCTCACCCAGTGCTGCTGCAAGGTTTACTGCCGTTGTTGACTTACCGACGCCGCCTTTTTGATTGATGATTGCAATGATACGCGTGTCTTTTGCGTTCTTAGAACGCTTAACGTCGCGAAATCCCACGGTCCCTCCTGGTGTGTATTAAAGCTGTCAAACGGAGGATGTTTCACGTGAAACATTCCGATTCGATATCAACTGCCATGTTTCACGTGAAACACTGCAAGTTGTTAGTATCCATTATGTTTCACGTGAAACATCTAGGCAAGCGGATTCTTCTTTGCCATGCCATTTGCACGAGGCAATGAAACAGATGCTGGATGACTCTTCTTAAGAACAATGAACTCCCTGTGGCCCAAGCCCTCAGGCAAATCGATTGCGTCATTCAGAATCAAAGTGAAGCCACAAATCTTAGCTGCTGACATGCCAGAAGCAAGCTCCTCATCCGAAGGATTGCCCTTGGTGATAACAAATAGCCCTCCATCCTTGAGGAACGGAGCTGCATACTCAACAAGAATCGGTAGAGGAGCCAGTGCGCGGGCAGTTACGACAGAGAACTGCTTCTTATGGCTTCGAGCATATTCTTCAAGACGATCAGGGACCGCATGAGCATGTTTCAACCCAAGAGCATGAACAAAAGAATTGACGGCATCAACCTTCTTACCAACAGAGTCAATATAAGTAGCTTTACGATGCGTGGTTATGGTTAACGGAATACCAGGGAAGCCCGCACCTGTCCCCATATCGAGCAAAGCTCCCTCAGGAGCCTTATTGATATAGGGGAGCAAAACAAGTGAGTCGAGGATATGAAGTACCGCAGCATCTTCAACGTTAAGAATACGGGTGAGATTAGTTGTCTTATTTGTTTCCAGAACCAAATCCAAATGCTGAATACAATTCCTCATCTCAACATCAGATACGCTCAAGGAATACTCTTTGCAATAGGAAGTTAGACGAGTCAACATCTCGTCAGCTTGCTGATCAGTAAGTACTAACAACGAAAGCTCCTTTCTGACAAAAATCAGTGTATCGAGAACTTTTGACAAAAAAAGGGGACGTGGAAACCACGTCCCCTTAGCATAAGCTCGAGTAGATTATCGAGCAACAATCACCACATGGCGATCGGGGTCAGAACCCTCAGAATGAGTATCGACGGCGTCATTGCCACGAAGTGCAATATGAACCAGTCGGCGCTCGTAGGCATTCATGGGCGGAAGCGAAACACTCTTATGAGTGCGGATGGCACGCTCGGCTGCAGACTGAGCCATGGAGGCAACCTTGTCCTGACGGCGGCTCTTGTATCCCTCGACGTCCACTACAACCGGATACCTAAAGCCAAGCTTGCGGCTCACTAGCAAAGAGAACATAACCTGAAGGGCATCAAGGGTGCGACCATGACGGCCAATGAGAACAGCAAGGTCGGGAGCCGTTACATCCAGAATCAGCTCACCCTCGTCGCCCTCATACTCATCGATAGGAGAGTTGGCGGCATCGAAGTGCGAAAGGATGGAACGCAGGATGGAAATCGCGACATCGGCAATGGTGTCGAGCTCCTCGTCGGTCAGCTCTTCACCGGCCTTGTAGCGCTGTGCAATCTCGGGATAATCGCCCGCGACCTGCGGGGCAACCTCCTCAAGCATATCCTCGATGATCTCTTCAGACATAACGTACTCCAAAAGTTAGGTACCTAAATAAGATTGATATCCCGCTACTTCTTCTTGTGCGGGCGCGGCTTCTTCTCGCGACGAGTGACCTCAACCTGCAGCGGCGCGTTCTTAAGGCGCTCCTCCTCATCGGCCTTCGCCTTGTCGATGACCTTCTGCGTCACAAAAATCTGCTGGATAACCTGCCAAGCAGACGAGACGTCGTAGTACAGCAGAACACCAACGGGAAGGCTCCAGCCCATCCAAAGCATCATGACCGTCATGACAACGGCCATCATACGCATGCTCTGAGCCTGCTGGCCGGTCTGGTTGCGCGACATATAGAGCTGCGGAATCAGGGTCAGGACAGCGAACAGGATCAGGCAGACCAGCGCAGGCAGCGCGACCATAAAGCCATCGGCAAAGGAGGCACTCGGCGTGGTGGTCAGGTCGGGCAGAATATTAAAGAACGAGAACGCGCCGTCGTTAAAGTAGTCCGGCAGGTTACGCAGCAGCGTAAATAGGGCGAACAGGACAGGCATCTGAATCAACAGCGGCAGACAACCAGCCATCGGGTTGAACTTGTTCTCGCTGTAGAACTTCTGCATTTCCTCGGCCTGACGCTGGGGATCGTCGGCATAGCGCTCCTGGATCTCGAGCATCTTGGGCTGCAGCACCTGCATGCGTGCCGTCGACTTAGTCGACTTGAGCATAAGCGGCGTCAGTAGCAGACGGATGATGACCACCAGGATGATGATGGACAGGCCCCAGTCGACCGCAAAGGTCTGGATGAGCTTGAGCAGCTCGAAAAGGATGTTAACGATCCAATCCCACATGTAAGTTTTCCTCCGATAGCGAGTGCCCGCTAGGGCACAGGGTCATAACCGCCGACGTGCAGGGGATTGCAGCGAGCGATGCGCCTCACGGCAAGCCAGCAGCCTCTCAAAACACCGTACTTCTCAATCGCCTGGACGGCGTATTGCGAGCACGTTGGGTAATAAATGCAGGCGTCAGGCAATAAGGGCGAAATAACCTGTTGATATATGCGAATAGGAGCGATGGCAACACGTCGCAAAACGTGATTGCTCATCGCTCCTCCCCGGCAACGCCGGCGCGTTTCATAAGCGAACGCAATGCATTGTCCATCTCCTGAGGCGAAGAAACCCTCGTCTTGGGAGTTGCGAACAAGATGATGTCATAACCCGCAACGGGAAATCCACAGCTGCGGGCGGCCTCGCGCATCACACGCTTAGAACGGTTGCGCACGACAGCACAACCGAGCCGTTTAGCACCAACGAAGGCGACCCTTCCGGAGTCGCCTTCGCCAACCGATTCACATATGGTCATTCGAATCAGAGGGTGATTGAAACGACGCCCCTGACTGAACACATGCTCGAAATCTTGCCGAGACTTAATAGTCTTCATGCGAGATGTGTGTATCGCTGCTAGACAGTGAGACGCTTGCGGCCCTTGGCGCGACGACGGGCGAGCACGGCACGACCACCCTTAGTGGCCATACGGGCACGGAAGCCATGGGTCTTGGCACGCTTACGCTTATTAGGCTGATACGTACGCTTCATCTTAAGTTCCTCCTGCTGCATTTCGAGTGTCCGCGGGGGCGCGGACGCAGATATAGACACGTGAGCTTGAAGATTGTAGGGAAATCAATGTTCAAATGTCAAGAAATCAAAGGTAAAAGGTTGCGCAGTTCACACGGTTCCCCCATAAGCCGAGCTCGATTTAGCGGTGCATGGCAACTTTTCACGATATTTCATCGGGTTTTCAACAGGTCATGTTGGCAATGTTGAGAACTTTTCGTCCGTTTTCCAAAGTTTTCAACAGGTTTTGAAAAGTTGTCGAAAGATGAGAAACATTGCACGGTGAGCTACTATTTGTTCGAAACCTTTTGAAAGATTGCGAGCGGCATGTCTGACGACTTTTACACCATGGTCGATTCCGGAGACCCGGCACCCGACAACGAGCACATCACCGGCGTGCGCGAAGAGCGTGAGGAAGGCGAGCAGACGACCACGCAGGCGCCAAAAGCCATGTACGCCGCGCGCATCGCCGTCTATGACGACATGCTGTCGACACCGCGCGTGATCGTCATTGATCCGCAAGATGTCCGCACGTATTTGGAAGAGACGGCCAACACCGTCTACCGGTGCATGAAAGAACAAGGTGGCCATATCTCGCTCATGGTCATCCGTGAGATTGTCGAAAACTTTATCCACGCGCACTTTGCCGAGCCCATCATCTCGATTCTGGACGGCGGAGACACCATCCGCTTTGCTGATCAAGGACCCGGCATCGACGACAAGGAGCGCGCTTTCGACTTTGGCGTTACCAGCGCAAACAGCAAGATGAAGCGCTATATCCGTGGAACCGGAGCAGGGTTTCCCATGGTGCAGGAGTATTTGGAAAACGCCGGCGGGGCCGTGTCCATCGAGGACAACATGGGCAACGGCACCGTGGTTACGGTAAGCCTGGATCCTAAACGCGTGCAGGAAATCGAACGCGCCGGCGGGCGCGGTGCTGCCGTGCGGCCCGAGACGGAGCAGCCCGCATATCCCCTGCCGGGAGCTTTTGCGCAGCAGCCCATGGCAACGCAACAGATGCAGCCCCGCGTGGGACAGATGCAGCAGCCCGGAATGCTTCCTACACAAGAGTCCCAGGCGGCGTCGATGTCGATGCCGTCAAACGTGCCAGAGGCCATGCCGCTGGCGGATCAGGATGCAGCAGCAATGCAGCAGGCGACGGGGGCACCGGGTGGCCAGCAAATGGGATATCAGCCGTACCAACAGGGATATCCATATCAGCAGATGCCGCCACTGGGGTATGGCCAGCAGTTCCCACAGCAGCACCAGCAGGGATATCAGCAGCCGTACCAGCAGATGCCGCAGCAGCAGTACAACCCCTGGGCCCAGCAGATGACTCCGCAGCCTTACCAACAGTGGCCTCAAAGTTTTCAACAGCAAATGCCGCCGATGCAGAGTTCTCAACAATCAGCAGCTCAAATGATGTATCCTAATGCAGCAAATCAGTATGCGCAGCCACAGCCGGACGTGTTCGTAAGCGATCGCGGCAACGCCGCGCTGGGCTATCTGGCGCAAAATCAAGCGTGCGGTGCAACCGATCTGGCGAGGGCGTTTGGAAACTCGGCCCCCACTTGGTCACGCACGCTCAATGACTTGGCGCAGGCCGGCTTGGTCATCAAGCATGGCCAGAAATACCATCTGACCGAACTCGGCGCCGCTCGCGTGCGAGCTCAGAGCTAAAGAACGGGAGAGACAGTGGACGAGGAAGCAAGCATCATCCTGGGGGATGCCATCGCCTTTTGCCAGCGCGACGGCCAAGATGCACGCCTCATCAACATGCTGGGGCAATCGCGCGCCATAAGCCTGACCGAAGATACGCTCACGATCGAGGCCCCCTCGCGCTTTGCCATCGCGCAGCTCAAAAAGCATCAGCCGACTATTGAGGCCTATCTGGAAGAAATCGCCTTTGCACCGATCGCGCTCGACATCGTGGCACCGCAAGGAGCCGCGGCGGAATCCGCTGCTGCGACGGCGCCCGCCACGGCTCCCGCTGCTTCCCCGGCGGTGCCGGCCTCCGCAGGCGACGTGCCGACAATCGAGCACCAGCACGGCGATGTTTCCCGTGAAACCATGGCACCGTTGCCGACCGCGGCGGCGACGTCAACGAACGCACCCGTCACGCACATGCCTATCGCTCACGACGCAGCGGCGGGCGCGGATTCGGGCATTGCAATCAAGAACACGCTCTCGGCCGATGATTTTCGTCGCATGATGAACCAGATGAAGGGCGGAGCGCCGACTAAGTCCACGCAAGCTGCGACCCCCGCTTCACCCATGCCGGCACCGACCGTACCGGCCGAGCAGAATGCGGATGGAGCCCCGCTCGCCGCGAACTCAAAATTTACCTTTGAGAACTTTGTCTACGGCCCCGAGAACAGCCATGCCTATCGCTCGGCACTCAAGTTTGCCGCCCTCGCGGACGAGCGCGGCACGTGCACATCACTGTTCATCTACGGCAAATCGGGCCTGGGCAAGACGCACCTGCTGCTTGCCATCAAAAACGAGCTCGCCGAGAAGTCGCCCGAGATCAAGGTCAAGTATGCCAACTCCCAGGCATATCTGGACGACCTGATGACCGAGTTCGACCGCCAAAAGAAGAGCAACGCCCCTATCATGCAGGCATACCACGGCGTGGACGTGCTCATCATCGATGACATCCAAAACATCATCGGCAAGCGCGCGAGCGTGGACTACTTTTTCCAGCTCATGGACGAGTTCATCCGCAACAACAAGAAGGTCGTCATCGCGGCAGACCGCGCCCCCAAGGACCTGAGCATGGACGAGCGTCTGACCAGCCGCTTCAACGCCGGCATGCTCTGCTTGGTCGCAGAGCCCAGCTACGAGATGAAATACAAGATCTTGCAGCGCTATTACGAGAACACCATCGTCGCCGCTCCCGAGGCAGGCGACGACTCGCTGCTGGCGGCCTATGGGGGAGACGGCGGGCACCTGACCGACGAGCACTTTAAACACATGGCCGAGGTCTCGGGCACCAACATCCGCGAACTCGAGAGCTTCTGCGAGCGCTGCGCCGGCGAGGCGGGCGACCGCGAGCGCGAGGGCGGGGAGCTCACCTTTGACGATATCGACGCCATCGCCAGCCAGTACTTCGACACATCGGCCAAAAAGATCAACGTCCAGACGGTTCAGTCCGTCATCGAAGAGCAGTACGGCGTGACGCACGAGGAGCTCATCGGCCCGCGTCGCAACGCCAATATCGCCAAAGCACGCCATATCGCTATCTACCTGGCCATCGAGATGTGCGAGATGACGACCACGGCGGTGGGCGCCGAATTTGGCAACCGCAACCACTCGACCGTCAGTACGAGCTACAAAAAGGTCCAGAAGATGATCCAGGAAGACCGCACCGTCACCGAAGACCTCAAGTCGCTGCGCGATAAAATTACACTGCGCTCGTAGGGAAATAGAGACACCTGTTGAAAACTTGTCGAAACCACGGGCATAAGGTGTCTAAAACCCAACCCGCGGTGATGAAAAGTTTTGCGCAGGTTTTGAACGTGGAAAACCACCCCTGTTGCACACAGGTTGCTGTCGATTCTCTTTCTGGGTCTGACCTGCGTCTTTGGGAGTAATCAACAGTTTCGTCAGTGCTATTACTATTATTAAGATATTTATATCTATAGAAAGGTATTAAAAGATGAAGTTCACCGTCAGCCAGAGCTCGCTTACACAAGCCATCGGCGTCGTTATGAAGGGTGTCGCTTCGGCATCCACCCTCCCCATCCTGTCGGGCGTGCTCGTTAAGGCCCAAGACGGCATCTTGGAATTCCAGACCTCTAACTACACCATCTCGATCCGTCATCGCATCGCGGCGCATGTCGAAGAAGAGGGCGAGATGGTTATTCCCTGTAAGATGCTCTCCAATATCACCAAGACCCTCCCCGATGCCCCGGTCACCTTTGAGCTGTCCGAGCGCCAGGTGCTGATTGGTTGCGAGAAGAGCTCTTTCCGCCTGAACACGCTCGATGCCAATGACTTCCCCGAGTTTCCGGCCTATGCCATCGAGAGTGCCGTGGAGCTGCCGACCGATGTCTTGTCCGAAATGGTCGGCCGCGTGTGGCGCGTCACCTCGACCGACAAGGCTCGCCCCATCCTGGGCGGCGTGCACATGAAGGTCGAGAACAACACCGTACGCCTGGTGGCGACCGATTCCTTCCGCTTGGCCGTGTGCGACACGCAGGTCGAGACCTCGACCCTCGAGGGCTCCTTTGAGCTCAACGTTCCGGCTGACGCCTTTAACGACGCGCTGAACATCATGGCCAGCCAAGCGACCATCATGATCGGGGCTACCGACACCCAGGTCGTCTTCGAGGCCGGCAACACCACCTACGTGTCGCGTCGCATCGAGGGCGTGTACCCCAACTACAAGCAGCTCATCCCCGATTCGTGCGTGACGAGCGTCAAGATCGACGTCGCCGCCTTTAACGCCGCCCTCAAGCGCGTGGCCGTTATCGCGAGCGCCAACCCCGCCGTCAAGTTCGAGATCGATGTCGAGAACGGGCAGATGGGCCTGTCCTCCATTTCCAATGACCAGGACCTTGCGCAGGAGACGATCGATGTCGAGGCCGAGGGCGAGTCGGGTACCATCGCCTTCAACTACCACTACATCTTCGGCTGCCTCAATGCCCTGTCCAAGGAGAAGGAGATCACGCTGGAGCTCAAGAGCTACTCGCAGGCGGGCATCTTTAAGTCCTACGACAAGATCAACTACCTGTACCTGGTCATGCCGGTCCGCATCTAGCGCTGCGCCATGACCATGTTCGCCCGCGATCTTTCCGTCGCGCACTACCGCAGCTTCGATAGCTATCACCTTGCCCTGGACGAGGGCGTGACGATACTTGCGGGACCCAACGCGGCGGGAAAGACCAATCTCATAGAGGCGCTGCAGCTGCTGACGAGCGGCGCCTCGTTTAGGCATCCGACCGCAGCCGAGCTCGTCCATGACGGCGTGGGCTCGTGCAAGATCGAGCTGAGGCTCGAGGGCGACGGCCGCGTGCTTGATATGGGATTGAGCGCGGAGGACGGTAAGCGCTCGTTTAGCCGCAACGGCAAGAGATGCTCTGCCGCCGGTGTGCGCGGGGTTCTTCCGAGCGTGCCGTTTTGCCCCGACCATCTGGACATGGTTAAGCGTGGCGCCAGTGTGCGCCGCGCCGCCCTCGATGACTTTGGCATGCAACTGAGCGCACGCTATGCCGATCTTGCGAGCACCTATGGGCGCTGCGTGACCCAGCGTAACGCCTTGCTCAAGGAGACCTGGTGCTGCCGCGAGATGCTCGGCGCGTGGAACGATTCGATTGCCCGCGCGGGCTCGGCCCTGCTCGTGCACCGGTTGGCTCTGCTCGACCGGCTGGCGGGCCATGTGCACACTGTCTACGGGCAAGTAGCGTCAGGTGAGGCCGCCAACGTGACCTATGCGTCCACGCTGGGGGCTTTGCCCCAGGTCGAGGATCGCGAAGAGCTGAAGGGTTGGGCGTACGAGCGCATGCTGGCCGCCCTTGACGAGCATGCCGACGAGGAAATTCGCCGCGGCGTGACGTTGGTGGGACCGCATCGCGACGAGATTGAGTTTACCGTGGCGGGTCGCTCCGCCCGTTCATTTGCCAGCCAAGGACAGCAGCGCACGCTGGTGCTGTCCTGGAAGGTGGCCGAGGTTGCCGTGGCTCGCGATGTCCTGGGCACCGCCCCACTGCTGCTTTTGGACGACGTGATGAGCGAGCTCGACGGCGAGCGTCGCGGCGCTTTCCTGCGGCTGATTGGCGATGATATCCAGACGGTCATAACTACGACCAACCTGGGGTACTTTACCGATGACCTGCTTGATCGAGCCAAGGTGGTGAGCATGGGTGAGACGTGCTAATTACGAGCGCGAGAGCGAGACAGTCGCCTTCAGCGGGTTTTTGAACGCAGAGCGCCAGCGCATCCTGGCGGCTGCGACCCCCGAGCGCCGTGCGCAGATGGAGGCCGCCGAGGAGTCGCGCACGGTCTATCGCGCATGGAACGCGGTGTGCTCGGGCACGCGCGAGGGGCGGCATGTGACGGGACTGCGCTACCTGCCCGAGTCCAATGAGCTGCTGGTGTATCTCGACTCGCCCTCGTGGACGCAGGAAATGACGTTGTTGCGCGAGATCATCCGCGCGCGCATGGAGCGCGCCGGTGCGCATGTGGACGGCCTGGTGTTCAAAACCACCGCGCCCGGTCACACGCCGCCCGCCGCCAAGGAGCGCCTGCGCCCGGCGACGACCGAGCGCCCGCCGGCCCCGCACGCCGACCTAAGTGAGGCCGAGCGCACCGAGATCGAGCGCCAGGTGGCGCCCATCGAAGACCAAAAACTGCGCGAGGCCCTCGAGAATGCCATGAGAGCCAGTGCCGAGTGGGCCAAGGGCGTGCAAAGCAAAAAAGAGCCTTAAATCGCATCTGGTGGCCTTGTAGAGCCAAATACCCTCGGTCCCGAGGGTATTTTTTACGATAAACTAGTAAGGCTGTACACATTTTCTTGACTGAAGGAGGACGTGTGGCAAACGAAAACGATTACGATGGCGGCGAGATTAAGATTCTCGAAGGTCTCGAGGCCGTTCGTAAGCGCCCGGGCATGTATATCGGCTCGACGAGCGCCAGCGGTCTGCATCACCTGGTGTGGGAGATCGTTGACAACTCCGTCGACGAGGCCATGGCCGGTTTCTGCACCGAGATCCAGGTGACGGTCCACGCCGACAACTCCATCACGGTCGTCGACAACGGGCGCGGCATCCCCGTCGACGAGCACCCTGTTAAAAAGATCCCGACGCTCGAGGTCGTTATGACGATCTTGCACGCCGGCGGTAAGTTCGATAACTCGGCCTATAAGGTCTCGGGCGGCCTGCACGGCGTAGGCATCTCCGTCGTCAACGCACTGTCCAAGCGCGTGGTCGTTCAGGTTCGTCGCGATGGCAACACCTACGAGATGGAGTTCTCGCGCGGCAAGACCGTCAAGAAGATGGAGGTCGTGGGCACCTCGGATTCGACGGGCACCACCGTCACCTTCTGGCCCGACGACGAGATCTTCGAGACCTGCATCTACGATTTCGATACGCTGCACAACCGTCTGCAGGAGACGGCGTTCCTCAATAAGAACCTCAAGATCGTGCTGACCGACGAGCGCGAGGCGACTCCCCACGTGGAGGAGTTTTGCTACGAGGGCGGCATCATCGACTTCGTCAAGTTCCTCAACGAGGGCAAGGACGTCCCCGAGGCCTTTAAGGAGCCCATCTACATCGAGGGCAAATCGGACCCGGACGCTCCCGTGGCCAAGATGGGCGAGGTCGAGGTTTCCCTGCAGTGGAATAGCGGCTACGGCGAGAACGTCATGTCGTTTGCCAACGACATCTACACTCCCGAGGGCGGCATGCACCTTGAGGGCTTCCGCACCGCGCTCACCCGCGTGATCAACGACTACGCGCGCAAACAGAACCTGCTCAAGGAAAAAGACGCCAACCTGACCGGCGACGATGTGCGCGAGGGCCTTTCGGCCGTTATCTCGGTCAAGCTGCCCGATCCGCAGTTTGAGGGCCAGACCAAGGCCAAGCTCGGTAGCTCCTATATGCGCGCGCTCACGCTCAAGATCGTGACCGACGGACTCGCCGATTACCTCGAGGAGCATCCCAAGCCCGCTCGCGAGATCGTCAAGAAGGCGCAACAGGCCTGCAAGGCGCGCAACGCCGCCCGCAAGGCGCGCGAGGCGACCCGTCGCAAGAGCCTGCTCGAGACGGCGTCCCTGCCCGGTAAGCTCGCTGACTGCTCGGTGCGCGATGCCGAGCTGACCGAGCTCTTCATCGTAGAGGGCGACTCGGCAGGCGGTTCGGCCAAGGACGGCCGTCGCCGAGACATCCAGGCGATTCTGCCCCTGCGCGGCAAGATTCTGAACGTCGAACGCGTTGGTGACCATCGCGCGTTCTCGAGTGACACCATCCAGTCGCTGATTACCGCGATCGGCTGCGGCGTCACGACGAGTGCCGGCGACGGCGGCGACTTCGATATCACCAAGGCGCGCTACCACAAGATCATCATCATGACCGATGCAGACGTCGACGGTGCGCATATCCGCATCCTGCTGCTGACGTTCTTCTACAAGTACATGCGTCCGCTGATCGATGCCGGCTACGTCTATGTTGCCTGCCCGCCCATCTTTGGCATTAAGGTGCGCAACAAGATCCACTACGTGTATCCCAACGGCCGCCAGCCCGAAGACGAGATCCTGCGCGACACCATCCAGAGTCTGGGCCTGAACCCCGACGATAACGACGAAGACGGCAAGGCCAAGGATGGCAAGATCACCAAGAAGCGCAAGGGCTATACCGTCCAGCGCTACAAGGGTCTGGGCGAGATGGACCCCAAACAGCTCGCCTCGACGACGATGGATCCCAAGACCCGCATCCTGCAGCGCGTGTCGATCGAGGACGCCGTGGTGGCGGACCGCGCCGTGCGTGAGCTGATGGGTTCCGAGGTCGGCTATCGCCGCGAGTACATCGAGAAGCATGCACATGATGCACGATTCCTTGACGCTTAAGAGGAGGTAACGTGGCAGACGATATCAACAATAACGAGGGTATGGACGAGGCCGGCGACGCCGGTATGCCCGATGATCTGAAGCGCCTGCTTGCCCGTGCTGAGCAGGGCGAGGACGGCGACCCGGACGCCTATAACCCCGATGCCGATGATGATGAGGAAGAGGACGACGACGCCGAGCTCGAGGAGAGCTTTGGCGAAGTCGACCGTGGTGCCTCGGCCGGTGAGGATATCAACGGCGGCCAGCTCCAGATTTCGGAGTTTGGCCGCGAGATGAAGCAGTCGTTCATCGAGTATTCGATGTCGGTCATTACGGCCCGCGCCCTGCCGGACGTGCGCGACGGCTTAAAGCCGGTGCACCGCCGCATCCTGTACGCAATGAACGAGAGCGGCATCTACCCCAACCGCCCACACAAGAAGTCGGCCTGGACGGTCGGCGAAGTTATCGGTAAGTACCACCCGCATGGCGACTTCGCGGTCTACGAGGCCATGGTTCGCCTGGCGCAGTGGTTCTCCATGCGCACGCCGCTCATCGACGGTCACGGCAACTTCGGCAACATCGACGGCGACGGCGCGGCAGCCATGCGTTACACCGAGAGCCGCCTGGCAAAGCCCGCCATGGAGCTGCTGCGTGACCTGCAGAAGGATACCGTCGACTGGCAGCCCAACTACGACGAATCGCTCGCCGAGCCTCAGGCGCTGCCTGCGCGCTTCCCCAACCTGCTGGTCAACGGCAGCCAGGGCATCGCCGTCGGCATGGCCACCAATATCGCCCCGCACAACCTCACCGAGGCGATCGAGGCAACCTGCTACCTGATCGATAATCCCGACGCCACTGTCGACGAGCTCATGCAGATCATGCCCGGTCCGGACTTCCCCACCGGCGCCATCATCATGGGCAGTGCCGGTATTAAGCAGAGCTACGAGACCGGCCGCGGCTCCATTACCGTGCGCGCCAAGGCCCACGTGGAGTCCACCAAGACCGGCCGCAGCCGCCTGGTCTTTACCGAGATTCCCTACATGGTCAACAAGGGCGCCCTGCAGGAGAAGATCGCCCAGCTCGTCAACGACAAGCGCATCGAGGGCATCTCGGATATGCGCGATGAGTCCAACCAGAAGGGTATCCGTCTGGTCATCGAACTCAAGAAGGGCGTCATCCCGCAGGTCGTGCTCAACAACCTGTACAAGTACACCTCGCTGCAGACGACCTTTGGCGCCAACAACCTGGCGCTTGTCAACGGCGTTCCCAAATGCCTGAGCCTGCGCGAGATGCTGCAGCACTACATCGACCACCAGGTCGACGTCGTCACCCGCCGCACCCGCTTCGACCTTAAGAAGGCCCAGGCCCGCGCGCATATCCTTGAGGGCTACCTGATGGCTCTCGACCATATTGACGAGGTCATCAGCATCATCCGTTCCTCGCAGACCGACTCCGAGGCCAGCAGCCGCCTGATCGAGCGCTTTGGCTTTACGCCCGAGCAGACCACGGCCATCCTCGAGATGAAGCTGCGCCGCCTGACCGGCCTGGAGCGCGACAAGATTCAGGAAGAGCTGGACGGCCTGCGCCGCGCCATCGCCTACTACGAGGACCTGCTGGCGCACGAGGGGAAGATCCTGGGCGTCATTAAGGAAGAGATGCGCGAGATCTCCAAGAAGTTCGGCGATAAGCGCCGCACCGAGATCAGCCATGTCGAGAAGGACCTGGACGTCGAGGACCTCATTGCCGACGAGGACATGGTCGTGACCATCACCCACACCGGCTATGTCAAGCGCATCCCGGTGGCCGCCTACCGCGCCCAGAAGCGCGGCGGCAAGGGCGTCTCGGGCGTCAACCTCAAAGAGGACGACGTCATCGACGAGATGTTCATCGCGTCCACGCACGAGTACGTGCTGTTCTTCTCGAGCAAGGGCAAGGTCTATCGCCTGAAGGTGCACGAGCTGCCGGTGGGTACGCGCCAGGCGCGCGGTACCGCGATCGTCAACCTGCTGCCCTTCGAGGAGGGCGAGAAGATCGCGAGCGTCATCAGCTGCCGCGAGTTCCCTGCCGACGAGTATCTGATGTTTGCCACCAAGAGCGGCATGGTCAAGAAGACCGTGATGAGCGCATATGACCGCAGCCGTCGCGACGGCCTGATCGCTATCAACCTGCGTGACGACGACGCGCTGCTGAACGTGCGCCGCGTGCGCGAGGGCGACAAGATTATCCTGGCCACCACCGCGGGCAAGGCGATCATGTTCTCCGAGGAGCAGGTGCGCGCCACCGGCCGCGATACTAGCGGCGTTCGCGGTATCGGTATGAAGGACGGCGTGAGCGTTCTGGGCATGGAAGTCACTAACGGCAACGGCGATCTGTTCGTCATCACCGAGCGCGGCTACGGCAAGCGCACGCCGGTCGCGGACTACCCGGAGCAGAATCGCGGCGGCCAGGGCGTCTACACCATCCAAATGACCGAGCGTAAGGGTAACCTCGCGGCCATGAAGACGGTGGGCCCGCAGCACGAGCTGTTCATCGTGACGGAGGGCGCGACGGTCATTCGCGTCAAGACCGACGAGATCAGCCAGACCGGCCGTGCCACCCAGGGCGTCAAGATGATGACCGTCGACGACAACGACCGCATCTGCGCCGTAGCCCGCATGACGGCCGCCAAGGAGAAGCCCGAAGGCGAAGCCACAGAAGACGGCTCTGCCCCCGAAGAAACCCCTGTCGATCTAGGCGACGGCAACGACATGCCAGAGGATCTCCTAGACGAGTAAGAGGAACTAGCTGGTAGAAAATATCAGACCCCATATATCGGCGGTCGGCGCACTGCGCGCCGACCGCTTTTTTGACAATCTAGAACCTCGCGTCGGCCCCGGCTGCCCGGCGGCATGCGAAGTCGATCGCGAGTTCCGCACGAGCCGGAGAGCACTTAATGTGCTCTCCGTGCGAGCAGGACTGTCCGAGCAGGCGACTTCGCATGCCGCCGGGCAGCCGGGGCCGACACCCCTCAAAGATTTTCAAAAAAGTTGTTGACGCGCGCGTAACGACTCGTCTAATATATCCCTTGCGCGATGGACCTGTAGCTCAGTTGGTTAGAGCGTCCGGCTGATAACCGGGAGGTCACAAGTTCGAATCTTGTCAGGTCCACCACTTTCTTTCGCAATAAACACCCCAGCGAGAGCCGAGTCGCCGCTGGGGTGTTTATTACTGTCTCCGTGGGGGTTTAGCTCAGCTGGGAGAGCGCGGGCTTTGCAAGCCTGAGGTCAGGGGTTCGATCCCCCTAACCTCCACCATGATGGACCTGTAGCTCAGTTGGTTAGAGCGTCCGGCTGATAACCGGGAGGTCACA
>CAMQHT010000016.1 GCA_947001705.1 uncultured Collinsella sp. | reverse complement strand
CCGCACATGTGCGGATGAATGTGGGAAGTGTTCGGATGAAGTTGATAATCAAGGGTGCATTTAAAGTGAGAAAAGCCGTCAGAACACTTGCGCGGATGTGCGATGTCCCGTATCATAGACAGCCGTTGACGCCTCACTTGCGTCACCACATGGCCGCCAGCGTAGCTCAGTTGGTAGAGCACCGCTCTCGTAAAGCGGGGGTCACCGGTTCGAGCCCGGTCGCTGGCTCCATTGCACAAGATAGCCGCCTTCGGGCGGCTTTTTTGTTGCCGATTTCGGGCGCACATCCGCCAATCCAAACACAACGCCGCCGGCAACTCCCCTACTCAACAAAAAGCCCCGCCAACCGCAATCCCCAAGGGAACCGCGATTAACGGGGCTCAAGCGCGCTCCTCAAGGGAGATCACGCCATCAGACGAACAGCTCAGCCGAGCAGTTCGCTACTCCTCCCAGTAAGCGTCTGCAAGCAGCTTAAAGCAGATCTTCTTGACCGGCTGTGCGCCATCGCCCGGGAACTCGAGCGTGGGCATGTGAGGCTCGCCGGCAACGAACAGTGCAAACTTGTCGTCAGCAAGATCGCCGGCGATCGAAGCGTCGGAATCGACCAGGTCGTAGTCGTCCTTCTCGTCAAACTCCTGGACCAGCGTCAGGCTGCCCGTGGCGACCTTAAAGGCCTCACGACCCTCGACGTCAATCTGCAAGTCGTGATAGCGCTGATGCGTCTCGTAGTGAGCCTCGGCCTCGGGACGCGTCGTGGGAGCCATGACGTTCGCAAAGACCTTGTCGCCCAGAATCGGATGGCTGCCGACCTCGAGCTGCGCCGGGTCGTTCTCCTCGAGCCAGTCAATCAACACGTCGAGGCCCTTGAGCATTCCGCGGTACTCCTCGATATCGCCCAATGCACCGTAAATCATCTAAATCCCCTCTCGGATCGTTTCTTTGGCGGCTACTCGGCAAACGCATTGCCGACGCTGTTGCCACCCACATACGTCTCGACCAGGGTAAGGTCGGGACTGAACACGACAAAGTCGGCGTCGCGCCCCGGCATAATGCTAATGCACTTGTCGTCGGCATGAGCTAGCAAGCAATGCCGGGGCCGACGCCCAAGCTCTTACAGCTCGGTCACGACAACGCCGTTGTAGACCTCGTCCCAACGGTCCATGACCAGATGGCCGGTCATGGGATCCATGGCATTGAGCTTGCCGCAGGTGTTGGCGGTACGCAGTACCGTCTCGTCATCCGCGCCAGCAGCAATCGCATGTGCGAAGCCGGCAATGGTCGAATCGCCAGAGCCCGTAGCGTTAACGGCGGGGATATCGGGGGTCTTGGCGCGGAACGCACGGCCGTTATGGAAGCCCACGGAACCGGCAGCGCCCATGGACACGACGACCCAGGGGATATCGGAGAAGCGGGCATCAGAGGCGAGCGCGGCGCGGAGCTCGTCAACATCGTCGGTGGTAAAGCTCGTGCCCAAAAGGCCGTTGATCTCGGTCAGGTTAGGCTTGACCAGCTCGGGCTTAACTTCGGACTTAAGGGCGGCCTCAAGCGATGCGCCCGAGGTATCGAGCAGCACCTTGGCGCCGGCGTTCTCGGCAATGCCCGTGATCTTGGCGTAGTAGTCCGCCTCGACGCCGCGGGGCAGCGAACCCGAAATGGTGACGACGTCGGCCTTGCCCGCAAGCTCGGTAAACTTGGCGGTAAAGGCATCGAGCTCCTCGGGGGCAATTGTCGGGCCGCTCTCGAGCAGCTCGGTCTGGTTGCCGGCGTGGAGGATGTTGAGGCAAATACGGGTCTCGCCCTTGATGGGCACAAAGTCGTTGTTAATGCCGTTGGCGTCCATGAGCTCAGCCATGTAGGCGCCCATGTGGCCGCCAAGCAGACCGGTTGCCACAACATCGTCGCCCAGCTGACCCAGGACACGGGCCACGTTAAGGCCCTTGCCGCCGGCGGTCTTTTCGGGCGTCACACGGTTGACGTCGTCGATAACGAGCTCATCGAGCTGATAGCGCGTATCGACAGACGGGTTCATCGTAACGGTGAGGATCATTTATAGCTCCTTATCTCGCAGGCTCCTTGTGCCTCGCGATACGAGTCGACAAAACGGAATTACAGAATCTCAATCGTGAACGAACGAACGATGGTTTCTTTGGGCTTAGCGACAAGGCAGCCGCGCTTATGCTCAAGCACGTCGTCCTCATCAGAGCAGGTCGAAAGGCCGCCCCAGGGTTCAACTGCCACAAAATCACCCTCGGGCTTACTCCACACAATGAGATACGGGAAACCCTCAAAGCTCAGGCGAACGCCCTTATCCTCGCCCTTCTTGGAAAGCGTGACCTGACGGCTCTCGAGCACGTCAAAGATGGTCTCCGCAAAATCGAAGAGCTCATGCGAAAGAGGCAGCGTCTTTCCTGTCATGGGATTCTTGGAGCGGTTGGCAACGTCAATCAAACCGGTCGAGGGAACGGCGGTGCAGAGCTCTGCAGCCTCATCCTTCTCAAAGCGCAGCTCGTAGTCCGTGTAGGCCTCGCCCTCGTCGAGCGGGCACCTAAAGCCGGGATGCCCACCGATAAAGAACGGCATGTCCTCGGTTCCCTCGTTGGTCACCTCATAGGAGACGCGCACGGCGCTGTCCTCGAGCGTATAACGGGCGACGAGCCTAAACGGATACGGATAATCGCTCAGCAGCGCGGCGTTATCCTCCGAAGCCAGGCACATAGCCAACTCGTTCTCGCCTTGGCTCAGCAGCTTCCACTCCTGCTTGCGCGCAAAGCCGTGGCGAGCGAGCTTTACATGATGCCCGGCAAACGTCATGGCGCTGTTGTCGCGCAAGCCTCCGCAAATCGGGAAGCAAATCGGCGCCTGGCCGGACCACACGGTGGGATCACCCTGCCACAGATACTCGCGACCGTCGGCCTCAATCGAGGTAAACGAACCACCAGCCGTGGACACCTTAATAGAAATCGAATCGTTGGAGAGAGCGTATTCCATTGCCCATCCTTTCGAACAACTGCTTTTTGCTCGCAAGTACCCGTCTCGGCCCTGACCAAAGGACAAACCCGCACGTTCATCGATGCGTCCGGTATCCCAGCCATGCAACGGGGTACCATACAGACATTGATCTAATTACAGCTGAAAGGCCTTCTTATGCGAACCATCATCCTTTATGCCTCACGCCACCACGGCAATACGAAAAAGCTCGTGGACGCCATCGTCGAGGCGCACCCCGAAATCGATACCCTCGACGTGAAGTCACTCGGTAAAAACGAGTACCCCGACCTGCACGAATACCATCTGATCGGCGTCGCCACGGGCATTTATTACTCCGAGATCGACAAAGATATGGCGCGCGTGCTCACTAACGTGCTGCAGCCGCAGGACAAGGTATTTGGCCTTATGACCTACGGTGGCAAAAACAAGTGGTACGGCAAGGATATCGATGGCATCTGCCGCATGAGGCAGGCCATCTTTATGGGTGTCTACGGCTGCCCCGGCTTTGATACGTGGGGGCCGTTCAAACTCACCGGCGGTGTCCAAAAGGGACACCCGACCGCTGAGGAAATTAAGGGCGCCGTCGACTTCTTCGACAAGATCGAAGACGAGTATGGCGAGATCATCGTCGAAGAGTACGCCAAGCGCGAGAAGCGTCTTGCCTACGAAAAGGAGCATCCTGCAGGAGGCCTGGTGGCCGGCGTTAAGCGCACGGCAAAGAAGATTGCTAACAAGCTGTAACTGTGAAGGTGCTTTTGAGCGTTTAACCCATACGGCGGGTCCGAGCAGATTCGGGCCCGCCGTCTTTTTCTATCGTTACTCGGTAAAGGCGTTGCCGACGCTCTGGCCGCCAACATACGTCTCGACGAGGGTGAGCTCGTGGTCGAACACGACAAAGTCGGCGTCGCGACCCGGCATGATGCTGCCGCACTTATCCTCGATGTGCGCGGAGCGTGCCGGCACCTCGGTTGCCATGCGAATGGCGATATCGGCGCTGGCGATGCCCCAGTCGACGATGTTCTTGATGCCCCGGGCAAGCGTGAGCACCGAGCCGGCAATGCTCTTGCCGTCGGCGAGCCAGCACAGGTTGTCCTTCATGATGACGTCCATGCCACCACTGGTGTAGCTGCCCTCGGGCATGCCGCCGCAACCCAGACAGTCGGTGATGAGCACCGTGTGCTGCCAGCCCTTTGCCTGCAGCAGTGCCTTGATGGCGGCAGGGTTTACGTGCTTGCCGTCACAGATGATCTCGGCGTAGGTCTCGGGCGTGGACATGGCAGCACCCACGACGCCGGGCTCACGGTGATGAAGCCCGCGCTGGCCGTTATAGGTATGCGTAAAGCAGCTAGCACCGGCGTTGATGGCGGCGATGCACTCATCGTAGGTGGCGTCGGAGTGACCGATGCTGGTCACAACACCCTTGGCGTTCAAAGCAGCCGCATAAGCAGGGGCACCGTCGCGCTCGGCGGCCATGGCACTCTTAACGATACGTCCGCCCGCAGCCTCCTGCCACTGATCGAAGACCTCCTCGGAGGGGTCAATCAGATAAGCGGGGTTCTGCGCGCCCACGTGCTTCATGGTAAAGAAGGGGCCCTCCAGGTAGATGCCCTGAATGCGAGCACCGCAGAAGTCGGGGCCGCGGCCTTCGTCAGCCTGGGCGATGGCGGCGCAGGCGTCCTTGATCTGCTCGACGCCATCGGTGAACGTCGTGGGCAGCCAGCTGGTGGTACCGCGACGGGCGAGCTCGGTCGAGCTGATATCGATGCCCTCGGGGTCGTTATCGGTAGTCGAGTGGTTATAGAAGCCATGGATGTGGGTGTCGACCATACCCGGCGCGATCCACGATCCCGTGTAGTCCTTAATCTCGCAAGAGGGCTCGTCGGCCTGCCAGGCGCCAAAGACGCCATCCTCGACCATAAGATAGCCGCCCAGTTGCGGGCCTGCCGGCAAGAAGAACTTGTCAGCCTTAATTGCGTACGTGCTCATATGCACTCCTCGCTTCTAAAGCAGTTGACTGTGGTGATGCTTATACCCAGTTCACATAAAACAAAAAGCGCCCGCCCGCCGTTATGAGCGGACGGGCGCCCTTACAGGGGGGACGCGATTAAGCGGTGAAGGGGTGAATCGTCACGCCCTTAACCACGCGGTTGACCGTGCCGGTGGGGCTCGGCGTATCGGGCGTGTTGCCCACGCGCACGGAGTTGAGCAGGCTGATGGCCTGGGCAAACATCACGAACGGCAGGGCAAGGTAGCCCTCGGGGAGTGCCTCATAGCCCTTAAAGGTGAAGGACTCGCCCTCGTAGACGGTAGCGCCATCCTGCTGAACGGCAACGGTGTGCTGAGCGATCTCGTCGCCACCGATCTCGTTGAGGATGTCGATATCGTACTGACGGGTGTAGGCATCGTTGTTGACGAACACGAACACGAGGGTCTTGTCGTCGACGAAGGACTTGGGTCCGTGACGATAACCCATAGAGGTGTCGTAGGAAGTAGCGACCAGACCGTGAGCGAGCTCGAGGATCTTGAGCTGGCTCTCCTGGGCAAGGCCACCGAAGGAGCCGGAACCCAAGTAGGTCACGCGGTTGAAGTCGCCAGCCAGGTAATCGGCAACCTCGGACTCGCGAGCGATGACCTCCTCGCCCATCTTGGCGATGGTCTCGACCCACTCGGCCTTCTGCTCGTCGGAAGCCTCGTCAAAGATGAGGGTAGAGAGCAGGGTCATGCAGGTGTAGGAACCGGTCATGGCGAAGCCCTTGTCGTTGGCGCGCGGGATGAGCAGCGTCAGCGCATTGGGGTCATCAGCGGACTCGACAGCGAGCTTGCCCTCGGGAGCGCAGGTGATGTTGAGGAACTTGACGTTGTGGACGAGCTCCTTGGCAACGGCGACGGCAGCAAGGCTCTCGGGGCTGTTGCCGGAGCGGGCAAAGGAAACCACGAGCGTGGGATCCTCGGCACGCAGGAAGTCGCGCGGTGCGCTCACGATGTCGGTCGTGGCGATGGGCTTAAAGTCGTAGAGATCAGTGTTGCCAGCGTGACGCAGGTACGGGGCGCAGGTATCGCCAACGTAGTCGGACGTACCGGCACCGGTGAAGACAACGGACAGACGGCCCTCGCCCATAGCGCGAGCCTCGGCCAGAAAGGCCTCGATGGCCTCCTTGTTCTCGCGATAGATGTTGAGCGTATCACGCCAAAGCTCGGGCTGCTGAGCAATCTCGGCCGTGGTGATCTGGGCGCCGAGCTCGGTGAGCTCCTCGACACTCTTCTCGAACATTTCTAATACCTCTCTCTAGAAGTAATCCTCTAACGTGCAATTATACACTTCGGTTGGTTATCTGGTAGTAACCAGTTAAATGCAAAGAATCATCATATGGAAACAATGCGAACACTAGTCGCTACGCTGGTGGTAAACCTTGTATTTAAACTGATCGGCACGAGCAACCGAGAGCGTATACTCCACGACCTCGTTAGACTCGTTATACGTAGTCCTGACCAAATCGAGCACAGGCGAGCCCTCGACAATTCCCAAAAGGTGGGCATCGGTGGGACGGGCTATGCTCGCATAGAACTCCTCTTCGGCCACGCGTATCTTTTGCTGAAAGTCTTGCTCAATCACATCGTAAAGCGGCTTACGCTCCAGCAGCGGTCGCTTTAGGGACAGAAATTGACGAACCGGTAGATAGCTGCGTTCGACCATCATGGGCATGTTATCGGCAGAACGAAGGCGCTTGAGCTTAAAAATGCGATCACCGATACGTAATCCCATATGCTCGGCCAGATTCTTATCGGCCTCCATCTCGCAAAACTCGAGAATCGTGGTCTCGGGGTCGCGACCCATCGCGCGCATCTGCTCGGTAAAGCTGTAGGACTGCATAAGATTGGTTGCCTTTGCCGAACGGTCAGTCACAAAGGTACCGCGACCGTGCTGCCGAACCACCAGTCCTAAACGCTCCAGTTCCTGCAGAGCCAGGCGTACCGTAGTGCGCGAGAGACCATAGCGCTCCGAAAGTTCGCGCTCGGAAGGAATCATGTCACCGGCGCGATATTCATGGTCAATCTTTTCGGTCAGAATATCGACCAGCTGATCGTACAGCGGTTGCTTACGCGCTCCGATCGCCATCCTATCCTCCCTTTTGCTCAAACTCGGCTACTACCTTGGGTGTTTAGCATTATCTGTCCGCAACACCCGAATCATTAAGAAAACAAAAGCCGCGCGCTCTTTCGAGCACGCGGCTTTTAACATACACATGGCTTAAGGGGTCGGGGTGTGAGCCGCGTAGGGACACACCCCTCAAGCTAGAGCCTTACCAGATGCTCGGCCAGAGACCAAGCGGGCCAGCGCCCAGGATGCCAAGGACGAAGAGCAGGAGAATGCCCTTGGTCGGGGTCCAGCTGTGCTTAGCGAACATGTAGTAAAGCAGCAGCGTAAGCATAAGCGGGACGAGCTTCGGGACGATGGTGTTGAGGGTGTCGGCAACGGAGAAGTTGACCGGATCCTCGGTAACGGTGCCGTAGGTCACGGACTCCATGCCGTTGCCCAGATCGGTGACGCCGCACTCGACAGCGTTGCCGTCGGCATCGGAAGCGGTAAGGGCGTTGCCGTCCTTATCGGTCATGGCGATGGTACCGGCCTCAGCGGTCTCGGTATCGATGCCCTCCATACCGGTGAAGTTCTCGGCCTCCTTCTCGGAGACGATCACGGTAGTGGCGGAGAGGCCACGGGTGGTGCCGTTGGGAATCTGGAGGTTGATCTGGGTGCCACCCATGGTGACGACCAGGCAACCGACGACGAAGACGCCCATGATGGAAGCGGCACGCGTGAAGGCCTGCATGTTGGCGGTCAGAGCGTCAATAGCGCTGGTGCCAAGCTTGTAGGACCAGTTCATGAGCCAGAAACGCAGAGCGAACTGGACGACGTTGAAGATCACCAGGAAGATGATCGGCGCAGCGGCATTGCCGTTGATGGCCATGTTGGAGGTGATGCCGGCCGTGATAGGCACAAGCGTCAGCCAGAACAGGGCGTCACCGATACCACCGAGCGGGCCCATTGCGGCGACGCGGACGGCGCGGATCGTGGGGATGTCAACCTTGTTCTGCTCGAGCGAAAGCACGATACCCATAACAAAGGTGACGAGGAACGGGTGAGTGTTGAAGAACTCCAGGTTGTGGCTCATGGAAGCCGCGAGGTCGTTCTTGTTGGTGTGGATCTTCTCCAGACCGGGGATGATGGAGTAGAGCCAGCCAGCGGCCTGCATACGCTCGTAGTTGAACGAGGCCTGCAGGAAGCAGGAGCGCCAGGCCATCTTGTTGAGGGTCTTCTGGTCGAGCTGCGGAGCAGGAGTGAGATCCTCGTAGTGCTCCGGGATCACATACTCATTAGATGCCATCTTCGAAGTCACCTCCGTCAGAAACAGCTGCACCCTTCAGCTCGGTCTGCTGCTGGAAGTCCCAGAAAGCGATGCCGAAGCCGATGAGAGCGAGGATGAGCAGAGCAGGGGTTGCCAGAGAATCGTTGGCAACGGTGATGAGCGCGAGGCCAAAGCCCATGAGGAAGAAGCCCCACATATCGCGGTTCATCATAACCTTGAGCAGGACGGCGAAGCCGACGAAGCGCATCATGCCGCCTGCAGCGGAGAGACCGGTCTGCAGCCAAGTCGGGATGGCGGAAGCGATGGTCTGACCGATGGTGGCGCCAGCGATGAAGAACAGGGTGACGACGACGGCGAAAATCAGGCCGAGCAGAGCCATGGCGAAGTAGTTCAGACGCTCGATACCCTTGGTGTCAGCGTTGTGAGCCATGTTGTCCGCAGAGGACATGAGCGGCGACATAAGCGTGAAGACCAGGGTAACGCCGAGCTGACCAAGCAGAGCGAACGGAATGGCAAGGCCGACTGCCGCGTTGGGCTCGAGGCCCGTAGCAATAGCGAGAATGGCTGCCATGATGCCGCCGATAACAGCGTTAGGCGGCTGAGCACCTCCGATCGGCATGTTGCCGATCGTCATGAGCTGATAAGTACCACCCACGAGAAGACCGGTGTTGAGGTCGCCAAGGATAAGACCGATGACGGCGCCGGTGACGATGGGCTGATAGAGAGACTCGAGGAAGTTAAACTGGTCGATTGCCGCGACGAACGTGACGATGAAGACCAGAGCGACCTGGAAGATCGTGTATTCCATCTTGCTCCTCCTTTCAAAATGTATGTACGCACTTTGGATTTCACGTACAGAATGTCAGGGTTTCACTCCTGACAACGTGGATCACGAGGATTACGAGAAGAGCTTGCTCGTGTCCTCAACAGGCGTGCTCGGAACGCGCCTGATCTCCAACTCCACCCCCAATTCCTGCAGCTCTTTAAACGCAGCGACATCCTCGTCGTTAACTGCGACGGAGGTGGCGACTTGGCGCTTTCCTTCCGACATGTGCATGTTGCCGATGTTTACCTTCTTTATAGGCACACCGCCCTTGACGAGCGTAAGCACGTCTTCCGGTGTTTCGGCCACGATGAAGATCTTCTGGCGCGGGCTCGCCTTGCCGATGACGTCGATGGTCTTCTGCAGGGAGAAGAAACGCGTAGCGACGCCGGTGGGAGCAGCCATCTTCATGAGGTTCTGGCGCATAGTGTTGGTCGACACGTCGTCGTTGGCGACGAGGATAAGGTTGGAGCCCAGGGTGGAGTTCCACTGGGTAGCGACCTGACCATGAACCAGTCGGTTATCGATGCGGGTAAGAAGAATGTTGGGTTCTGCCATGTTGATCAGCTTCCTTTCGTTATTTGCTGACGACAGTTACTTGATCTCCTGAATCGCGTAACGCGAAACATCTACGACGGCACCGGATCGGACTTTGATCTGGACCTTTTCGCCTTCGATGCCTTTGACGGTTCCGTAGATACCGCCGGCGAAAAGAACCTCCTGACCCGGCTTGAGCTCGGTGTGCAACTCCTTGAAGTACTTCTGCTTCTTCTTCATGTTGATTTGCGACCAGATGGTGTAAATCAAGCCCATGATGACAAGCAGGCCTAAAAGGGCAACCGAGGAGCTCAGGACGCTAGCTCCGAAATCGGCCATTAGATGCCGTCCTCGTCGCCGAAGATATCCTCTTCCTCGGCACCAGCGACGGAAGCGACCGTCTGGGCGGTGATGCCCGTCTGGCCAACGGTCACGGCCTGCTCGCCAAGCTCGGCGAGCGTGGCGTTGCCGCGGAGGAACAGAAGCTCAATAACCATGGGAAGGTTAGTGCCGGTCAGAATCTCGACGTTGTCGACATCCTGGGCAATCATCATTGCCTGGTTGAACGGGGTACCACCAAGCAGGTCGGTAAAGACGAGCACGCCATCGCACTCCTCGCGCATGGCGGTAATAGCGGCGCGGAGATCCTCACCGTAGGAAGCAGCCTGGTCGCCCTCAAAAGGAACGACGGTAAAAGCGGGCTGGTCACCAGCGACCATAGCGATAGCGCTTGCAAGGCCGGGTGCGAACTGTCCATGACCGGTAAGAATAAAGCCAACCATTCAAATTTCCCTTCCGAAGGTGTGTACGATCTGAGTCCGATAGTTTTCGGAAGCCAGCGGGCACTCGCCCTTAAAGCTTCTTGGAAAGCGTTCTTTGAAGACCAGTGGTCTCTCAACTGGTAGTAACCACGTGATGTGTTGTTGTCACTATATCACCACAGAAGAGGTTGCTTTCGTTGATTCATACAGTAAAACGTTTTTGCACCGTTCACGGTGAAAAATCGACCGTTTACCGCTCATTAACACTTCTACCTGCGGTTTTGAAACCGTTTCGAAATGATTTGACGAAAGATCGGAACTTTTTTTGTGTCTAAACAACGCAGGGTGGCTAAAAATGGCGTGTAGAAAAAATGCAGGTCATTGTGAAGATTTGTGAATTGGTCTTTTTGACTTAATACCAGTTAGAACCAGTTTAGAAATTATCGGTGAACGGTAGTTTTTGACCGTTCACCGGTTATTTGCAATCGTTTGCAGCCGTTTTCCTAGATGAATTGGGGAGACCCGATGAAGCACTTGCGCGGGCGCAAGTCCTACCCCAGTGGTTTCGGTAACAAAAAGCCCGCTAGAACGTCGTTCTAGCGGGCTTAATCAGGTATTTGGGCCTCGCGCTCGAAAGCTCGGGCAACCTTTAAGCAAACAGGCCGTAGATGCTGATGTTGGCCTTGGCGTAGAGACCGTTAGCGTACTCGGTCCACTTGGAGCTGGCGCTCGAAGCCTGCGAGGAATACTGCTGATAGGCAGTGTAGTAGGCGGTCATTGCCTGCTTATAGGTTGCGCTATCGGCCGTAAAGGCATCATCGGCAAAGGCCTTGGCATAGGTGCTGTCGGCATCCTTCCAAGTGCCCTTTGAGCTATCCCACTCGTCGCCGGCAAGGTTGATGATGTAGTCGGCGTAATCCTTGCTCGCGGTCTCCTCGTTGCCGTCAGCAGGCTCGGTCGGGGCGGTCGGCATGCTTGCGGAGGTGTCGCCGACCTTCTTCTTGTAGAGCTTCTGCAGCGTCGCGGACTGGCGGACGATCTGCTTGGCCTGGTCCTTGGACACGCCGTACTGTTTTGCCATGGTCTTGTAGTCGGAGGTGCCGATGGAATCCTCGGCGTACTTCTTCATCTCCTTAGAAGAGACGGTAATGCCCTCGTCCTCGGCAGCATCGAGCAGAATCTTGTTGCGCACGTAGGACAGGATGACGTCGGCAGAAGGAGCGGTGTAGTTGCCGTCGCTATCCTTGACGGTATCGAGGCTGTACTGGCTCTCGATGGCCTCGCGCGCGGTGATATCGCTCTTCTTGCCGTTGTAGCTATAGCTTGCCACGGTCGAATCGAGCTGGTCCTCGGTGAGGGTAGCCGAGCCGACACCCTTGCCGCCAAAGCCGCCATTGCCAATAAAGAAGCCGACCACGGCCGCGATAACGACGGCAACCACGAAGGCGGCGATCATCATCTTCTTGTGCTTGGATGCGTGGTCGTCTTCGTCGGAACCCAGGATATCGTCGTCCTCATCTTGGGCCTCGGGCATCAAATTCTCGTCAGCGGCATCCGCGGCAATCTGAGCCTCCAGACGGGCGTCCTCCTCCTCGGCCGTCGTACCGGCAGCAATATGCTCGGCAGACGTGCCGGCGACCAGATCGATCTTCTCGTCCTCGTCACCGTCGGGGCCTTCGCCGCGCTCGATGATCTGGATGCCGTCGATCTCGTCCTTCTCGTCCTTCTTTTGAATCAGACCCATATCAGTTACTCCTTGTTAGGAAACATAGTCCTCAATAGAATACGCCCGACAGAGTGCCGGGCGTATTGATTCTTAGGTTATACGCAAACACTTAAGTACTATTTAGGCATTTGCAGCCTGCATGTCTTAGGCCAGGCGCGCGATAACGGCATCGGCAAAGGCCTGCGTGCCCACGGCCCCCTCGACGGAGCCGGTCTGGGCACGACGCACGTCACCGGTAACCTGCTCGCCCTCGTCGAGCGTGGCAGACACGGCGGCACGGATGCGATTGGCAGCGTCGTTCTCGCCCAGGTGATCGAGCATCATCGCAGCAGAGAGAATCTCGGCCGTGGGGTTGGCGATATCCTGGCCAGCGATATCGGGCGCAGAGCCGTGCGTTGCCTCGAAGATGGCGCACTCGGCACCGATGTTGGAGCCGGGGGCCATGCCTAAGCCGCCTACCAGACCGGCGCACAGGTCGCTCACGATGTCGCCGTACAGGTTGGGCAGCACCAGGACATCGAAGTCGTTGGGGTTCTGGACCAGGCCCATGCAGGTAGCGTCAACGATCTTGTCGTTGAACTCGATATCGGGATAGTTGGCGGCCACCTCGCGCGCCACGCGCAGGAACAGGCCGTCGGTCGCCTTCATGATGTTGGCCTTATGCACGGCCGTCACCTTTTTGCGGCCGCAGCGGCGGGCGTACTCAAAGGCGTACTCCACAATACGGCGGCTCTTGGCGATGGAGATGGGCTTAATTGAAATGGCGGAATCGGCGGCAAAGGTCTTCTGGCCCGAGCGCTCAACGAGCTGCGAGAGCTCCTCGACCTCGGCAGTGCCCTCATCGAACTCGATGCCGGCGTAGAGGTCCTCGGTGTTCTCGCGCACGATGACCAGGTCGACGTCGCGGAAGCGCGAGCCGTCGCCCGGCTGCGACAGGCAGGGGCGCACGCAGGCGTACAGGTCAAAATGCTTGCGCAGGGCGACGTTAACGCTGCGGAAACCCGTGCCGACCGGCGTGGTGATGGGACCCTTGATGGCAACCTTGGTCTCGGCGACCGCGTCGAGCACGTGCTGGGGCAGCGGCGTGCCAAACTCGTCCATGACGCTGGCACCGGCCTCCTGGACGTTCCAATTGATCTGGACACCGGCGGCCTCGACCACGCGGCGCATGGCCCGCGTAATCTCGGGACCGATACCGTCACCGGGAATCAGGACTACATCGTGCGCCATAATCTGTTACTCCTCGTTTTCGGCGTCGTCAGATTTTTTAACGCTAGCACGCTTCTTCTTTTTGGAGAGATCCAAGTCAAAGCGTTTAACAAGCATTTCGCAAATCTCGCTCGAACGGGCTTTGAGATAGCTACCCTTGCCGTTCTCGGCATCGAACTTAAGGCGCAGCGCGAGCTTCTCGGCGACCTCGGCGTCGATCTCGCCCTGGCCAAACTCGTACAGGCACCCGAGCATATCGCGATACTCAAGGTCGCCGTGGTAGCACTGGATGGCCTCGTCCAGGATGGGCCAAGCCTCGCGCGAACGCTCGACACTCGTGGCGCCCCACACGCACAGCAGGCGGAAGGCGGCATAGCGCAGCGTGGAGGAAATCTCGTCGAACAGCGCGGTCTCGGCGCCCTCAAAGGCGTCCTCCATCTGCTCGGGGCAGGTGGTGGCGAGCGCCGTCAGGGCATCGAGGGCCTCCCAGCGGGTCTGCGCCTCGGGGCGGTCGAGCGCCTCGATCAGCGCGGGTACGCAGGGCTCGACGCGCTGCGGATCGCGCTCGGCAAGCAGGTGCAGCACGCGGGCGGCAAACTGGCGGATGCGGCGCGTGGGGCAGCCGAGCTCCTGGACCAGTCGATCGACGGCGTTCTCGTTCTCCTCTGCCAGCTGGAGCTGTGCCAGCTCCTCGTCGGTGAGCTGTTCGTCTTTGTTTTCTGCCATAGTTACCTCTTCTTTTTATTTTTTGGCGTGCTTGCCAGCACCCTTGCTGTCATCGGTGACCGAGATGAGCTGTCGGTCGGCCGCGCCATTGCGACGTGCACGGCGGCGTTCCTCGGCATCGCCCGCGTCGGCGGCGGCTCGATGAGCCTTGTTGACGTTAAAGACCTCGTCGTGCTTGCGCCACGGACCGACGGACTCGCCAAAGCTCATCTTAAGGCCGGCGATAAAGCCACCGAGCCAGCCGATCGGCGCAAACTGCACCAGCGGGAACAGCGAGAACACCCAGGTCAGCAGGACGACTGCCGCCGCTCCTGCAAAGTTGGCAATCCAGTAGTCGCGCTTGGTGATGACACGCTTTTCGCACGCCCACTGGCCGCACAGAAAGCCGATGTAGATCGCAAAGAGAAAGAGCACCAGCGCAAGCACCACGAACGTCCAGCTCATGGGCGCTACTCCCCGTGATGGTGGCCACAGCAGCACTCGTGGCCGTCGTCATGGCCGTGGCCGCCGCAGCACTCGTGGTCCTCGCCGTGGTGATGGCCACAACCGCACTCATGGTCCTCGCCGTGCTCGCCGCAACCGCAACCGTCCTCGTGGGCACCGTGCTCCTCGGGGCGATACTGCGACCAGTCCAGACCGGCGGCGATGGCATCGGCCTCCTCCTTGTAGAGGACCAAGATGGCCTGAGTGCCCAGCTTGGCGCCACCGATGGCGTCGAGCATGTCGTAGAGCGTAAAGGCCACGTCGGCGCCGGGCAGCGCAAGCTCGCGGTCGTCGGCATAGGCGAGCGCCAGGCGCAGGTCCTTAATGAAGTGCTCGACCATAAAGCCGGGTTTGTAGTCGCCGTCGAGCGCCTTGGGCGCCATGCTCTCCATGGCGCCGGACTTGCCGGTACCGCCCAGGATCATCTGACGGGTCTTCTCCAGGTCAAGGCCACTCAGCTCGGCAAATGCCATGGCGTCTGCCATGCCGACCATGCAGGCGCCCAGTGACACCTGGTTGGCGAGCTTGGCAGCCTGGCCCTTGCCGGCGCCGTCGAAGCAGCAGATGTTGGCCGCAAAGGTGGAAAGGATATCGCGGACCGGAGCGATGTCGTTCTCGGTGGCGCCAACGATAGCCGTGAGCGTGCCGGCGATAGCACCCGACTCGCCGCCGGTGACGGGGCAGTCAAACGCCATGCGGCCGGAAACCTGGGCAGCCTCGGCAATGTCACGGGCGAGCTCGGGCGAGCTCGTGGTGAGGTCGATCAGCACCGCGCCGGGCTTTGTGCACGCGAGCAGGCCGTCGCCCGCCAGGTAGAGCTCCTCGACCTCGGAGGGATAGCCCACCATGGTAAAGACGACGTCGGCGTTCGCCACGGCATCTGCCGGCGTATCGGCCCAGACGGCACCGCGCTCGATAAGCGCCGCCGCCTTGGACTTAGTGCGGTTGTTGACCGTGACGGGATAGCCGGCATCCAGGATGTGGCCGGCAATGGGGGCACCCATGATTCCGGTGCCGATAAATGCGACAGAGAGCTTGTTTGCCATGAAACCTTTCCTTTTGGGTTGGGTGTTATTACCAGGTTGAGTACTCGGTGCCAGCGTTTGGGCTGTGAGTTGGGATCGATTACGGCCGCGTTACTTGCCTACTGACCGCGCACGCGGCGGGCGATGAGGTCGGAAAGCGACGCCTTGTCGGCGCGGTTCTTGCCCCAAAACGCGCAGGCCACCATGCCGGGGCCCACGTGCGAGCCAATGGTGGGACCCACGGAGCTGCGAATGATCGTGACGTCGGCGCAACCCTCCTCCTTGCGGATGGCGGCTTCGAGCCAGTCGCCGTCCTTTTCGGCATCGGCCGTCATAATGGCGATGGGCATGGTGCGATCGGGCACATAGTTCTCGCGGAACGACTTGAGAATGGACTTGAGCGCCTTCTTGCGACCGCGGTTGACGCCGATCAGCGACAGCGAGCCGGCCAGGTCGTAGGACAGCTCGGGTTTGACGTCGAGCTTTGCCGTGAGCTGTGCCGCCGCGGGCGGAATGCGGCCGCCGGCAGCCAGCGCGTCAAAGCTCTCGAGCGTAAAGTAACCGTGGACATAGGTCTTGGCCTCGTTTGCCCAGTCGACCAGCTGCTTAGCAGTCAGTCCCGCCGAGCGCTGGCGCACGGCCTCGAGCGCCAGGAGCTCGCCGGTCGCGCAGGGCAGAGCGTTGTCGACCACGTACAGCTCAAAGTTGGGATACTCGGCGCGCACGGCGTCCGCCGCCTGGCACGCGGAGTTGTAGCTCGACGACAGCGCCGAGGTAAAGCACAGGTAGACCGTGGGCGTACCCTCTTTGGCGCACTCGGTAAAGAACTCGATATAGCGACCGAGCGACACAGCCGAGGTGGACACGCGGGCACCGGCGCGCATGCGGTCGTAGAACTCCTTGGGTGTGATGCTCGACCAGATGTCATCCGTGCGCTCCTCGCCATCGATAATGAAGGGGAAACCCAAGATATCGACATCGAGGTTCGCGGCGACCTCGGGGCTAAAGTCGCAGCAGGTATCGACGACGATGCGGCAACGGTCCGAATGACCGGCGGATGCGGCCTTGTCCATCAAAGCGACTCCTTACGTAAAAAGGCGGCCACCCGCATGGGATGGCCGCCAACCGTTAACTCATGCAAGTTAACGTATTTTACTCGTCAAGTGTTTCGATGCGGGGCTTGATGATGCCATATCCACCATTCTTACGGTGATACACCACATTGATGAGACCGGTCGTCGCGTTCTCGAACACGTAGAAGTCGTGGCCCAGCAGATCGGTCTGCACCAGCGCCTGCTCCTCAGTCATCGGGGTGACGTCGATAACCTTCTCGCGGACGAGCAGGTCGTCCTCCTCCTCGGGCAGCAGCAGGTCGGCCAGATCCTCGACGCGCTCGACCGGCGCGACATCCGCGGCGCTGGCACCGCCCTGGCGGTTGTCCACGACCTTGGTCTTGAACTTACGCAGCTGGCGGGTGACCTTATCGGCGGAGAGGTCGATGGCGGCGTACATATCTGCACCGTGCTCGGCAACGCGAATCACCGAACCGCGGGCACGAACCGTAACCTCGACGATTGCCGGGTTGGGGTTCGAGGGGTTCTTCTCATAGCGAAGTACAACGTCGACCGTCATGGGCTCGATATCGAAAACCTTGAGCGCCTCGCCGATCTTCTCATCCACATGCGCACGCAGAGCATCGGTTACCGTCGTCTTGCGTCCAGAAACCTTGATATCCATACGTGGCTCCAATCTGCCTCGGGGACTTACTGTACTGGCTATGTACCCATTGCCGTGCATTTAATCACGCGGATTCCCAAAGACCCGAATAACGATTGCTTGATACCGCATACCGAAGTCTCGCACTTTTCTGTGGCAAAGTGCGCTATAGGAGGGAGCCGGCGACTTTGTATTTGGTCCCGAAAATTGGCTTTGACCTGCTGGTTTTATAGAGATGAAAAAGCCGGGCTCCCCTATTGGGGAAGCCCGGCAGTGCGTGTTGAAACCGTGAAGGGGCATCTCTCCTAGCGCATAGGAGACACCACCCCTAGCAATAACTAGCTATTAAGCTTGTTAATGTCGTCGTCGGTGATGGTGCCTTCCTGGCTGGACGATTTGTCCTCGGAGGATGCGGTCTCATTGTTGGAATCGGAGGACTCACTGCCGGAAGACGTGGTCTCACTGGACTCAGAGTCGCCCGGCTGCACGTTAGCGCCCGAAACCGTCTTAGTGGTGAGGTCGTAGGGCATCGTGCCGTACCAGACGCAGTGGACCGCCTCGAGCGTGCCGTCGGCCGTAATACCGTCGAGGGCATCGCTCACGGCACGACACAGTTCGTCATTGGACGAAAGGCCTGCAACACCAAGCGTCGAGGGCGCCTCGAGCGCACCGACATAGGAGATCTCGCTCATCAGGCGTGCAAGGTAGCCGCCGGCCGTGGAGTCGCAGATCACATAGTCGACCTCGCCGGACTCGAGCGCCTCAAAGCACTCGTTGATGTTGGAGTAAGTCTTTTGGTTGGCGGTGATGCTCTGCTTAGCAAGCGCCTCCTGCGAGGCCGAGGACATCTGGATACCCAGAGTAGACGTGTTAAGGGTATCGGTGGAAACGCTCAGCGACCCACCATCGCTGGTTTTACCGAACACGGAAGCGGCATCGTACAGGCAGGTGCCGAGCGAGCTAACGTCCCCATCCGTGGAGTTGATCTCGCCGATAAAGATATCAGCCTTTTTGTCACCGAGCGCGGAACCTGCCGAGGACGCATCGACAAAGGCGACCTTAAGGCCCATGCGGCTTGCGAGGGCGCGGGCAGCGTCGACTGCATACCCCGTGAGCTCGCCGTCAGCGCCCTGCATGGCCTGCGGCGCATCGGAGGTATCGAGGGCAACCGTCAGGGTACCGGGGGTGACCAGGGCATCATCCGACACCGCGGGCGTGACGGTCTCGTACTCGATCTGGTCGATCGTGGGAGTCGTGAACGTAGACAGCGGGTTGAACGCGCATCCGCTCAGGCCCAAAACGGCGATGACCGCTGCGGTCCCAGCACCTAACCGAGCCGCGTGCATCAAGCTGCCCCTCACCATGTCCACTACCCTGCCTTCTGTGTCGTATACGATCCGTGTGTTGCGCGGAATATCAGATTGTTCCCACCAGCTGACCTGGTATTTGACCCCACACTTGCGCACCGGGGTGTTTGCTCGGGAGGCCGCAGCCACCTTCACGACTGGCCCGCTCGCCCGCGAGGCGGTATTGCCCCAAAGAAAGTAGAACGGACGGTGCGGCTTACATCTAGGACGCGCCATGATCGCGCCGCGCGCACGCGGTCGCTTACGTGGATCCCTTTGACCGCGTCTGTCTTGGACTAGGACGGGCATTTCGTCCGTCCGCAACCACAGCCTGGTAGGAACGTAGCGCATTATAGCTAAGTTCAAGCTATAGTTTAAGGTTAGGGGCGTCATTCGCATCGCGAGTACAGATTTCGCAGGTCGGAGTGGGCTATTCGTGCCCCTGTGAAGCCCGGAGCTCCCCCTATGGGGAGCTCCGGGGCACCCTTCCTAGGGTGCTGTGGCCAAAAAATGGCAAATATGAGTACTGTCACCAATTTAGCAACAGGCAATTTTGGCCTCTCGGACAGATTTTGCGCCCCGTGTCGCCAACCTGATGCTTAGTTATTCTACATTTGTTTATTATCTTCTTACTTTATGCCGCCTCCGAGTCCTAAATTCCTTGATTTTGCTGTTACTGATTTAGTGGCAGTACTCATATTTGCCATATTTTGGCCAGGGCATATGATTAACCCCCTAATTTCGACGTGAATTAGACCGGCTTAAGCCCAAAACACGCCCGCAGCGTGTTAAGCAACGCCTCTTGCTTCTTCCTGCGGGCATCGACACGATTCCGATACCGCTTTCGCATGCGCTGGTAGATGCGCCATGCGAGGGCTTCCATCGCTTCCATGTCGCAGAGCATCTCGTTGTTGACTGTCGCAACCTCGATTCCCATGGCAATAAAGCCTGTATTGCGCTTTTCGTCGTGGATACGCCCGCCCCGGGAGGAATGGCCCAGCTCACCGTTGTATTCCAGGTCAAACCGGGCTGCCTCTTGATACGCATCGCAAACTGCATGAGGCATCCCCGAGATTGCCTGCGCGCGGTCATCGAACTCGATCTTGTAGTCGGTCTTAAAGGGACCGCAGGCAAAACCGCCATAGGAAAACGGAAGCGAAAACAAAGCGAGCATGATGCACTCCATGGGTGAGCGCAGGTTTTCCGAAAGATAGGGACACAGACGCTGCAGTTGTTTGGCCGTGTTCCCCTTGTATACCGCGAGATAATCTGCCAGACGATCGGGCATCAGCACCGGCTCGACTTCAAAGTAGCCCACGTCTGCTGGCTGGTCCTTGTCCTTTGCAAGTTTATTCGTAACAGGCGAGGTGTAGGGAGGCAGATACTTCCCGCGATCGCTCAGTGAAATCTTGGAGCACAGCTCCTGGGCCAGGGCAAACGCCTGGATGCAGCCGACCTCGCGCGCAACGGCAACACAAAGGGCCTCGGGAGATAGGCTGTACACCCCCGGTTCCACCTCTAGAATCGAGCCTGCGGGCAACCTGGAACACACGGACCAGCCTACGCCAGGCATGCGGCGGCGCTGCGCCGCAGATCCCACCAGCAAGCACAGATCTTCTTGCACCTCGCCACTTTTGGCTCCAATTCGCACCAAGTCAGGAAGATAGATATCCTCGGTCGAGGGCGACGACGTGCGCAGCACACGGCGCTCTTCATCGAGATTAAGGTCCTTCCAGCTGATATAGCCCATCTGCCGGCGCTCGGCGCGCATCATGCGCAGCGCTGAAGCGCCTGTTAGGATTACGGAAGCCGCTAGCTGTTCGCCTGTCGGCTCGTTGCGCCGCTCAATCTTCACTGCCACAAAACCACCCCTACCAAACACGTGCGATAGCAAGGCCATCGACTGCCGCAGCGCCGGCACGCTTGAGCTCCGCCGAGGCTGCTGCCATGGTCGCGCCCGTGGTGATAACGTCATCGATAAGCAGTAAGCGGCGGCCGTGCACGTCCTCAACCGTCTCGTACATGCCTTGGGCACGCTCGCGACGCTCCTCACGACCGAGTTCGCGCTGGTCGCCATGCCCGTACTTGACGAGGGCATCGAGCAGGGGAACACCCGACAGCTCGCAAAATGGGCGCGCAATGGCCTCCATATGATCAAAGCCACGCCGCCGAAACGCTGCCGCCGTCGCAGGCACAAACACCACCGCATCCGCACCGGACAGCACACCTCCCAAGCGTTCGGGCGCTACGACCTGGGCATGCAGGGCGGTGTCGTAGAGCAGCTCCGCCAGATACGGCGCCAGGCGTCGCTCGCCCGCGTCCTTGTACGCTTTAATGATGCGCGGCAGCGGATGCGCATAGACGGAGCACGCCAGGCACCGGTCGAGTGCCTCCGCCATTGCCGAGGACGTGCCCTCGACCGAACACTCAGTGCACAGCAAATCCCCAAACGGGGCGCCACATCGGGTGCAGCTATGCCGTGGGTCGATGAGCGTGAGCGCAGCCAGGCAGTCTTGGCAAATAAGCGCACCGGCGCGCTCGCAGCCGGCACATCGTGTTGGCGACAATGCCTCGAGCGCCTCGCGTGCCGCCCGCTCGGCAAACGGTAGCAATCCGTCCGCAAACGGTAGGGCGCCGGCACCTTGCAGGCATCCCAACACATTCAAATGTCTCTTCACGACACAACCCTCCCTACGTTCGATCGCAGGGAGGGTTGTTGATTCAGCGCTATGGTACCCCGACGCGATTGGGGCAAGGCTGGTTAAATCCGCTCGCGGGCGTTATTCGCCGGCAGGCGGTTGTGGTGCAGACGAAGACGGGGCCGAGCCCTCGCCACCATCCTGGCGCGGCTTGCGGGAACGGCGACGGCGACGGCGCTTTTGACCCTGGTCGGCCGAGCCCTCGCCACCGCGATCCTCGCGCGGCTCGCGCTCGTCGCGAGCGGCGCCACGCGAAGCCTTGGCAGCCGCTCCCCCGCCATCTCCGGGACGACGGCGCGTGACCTTGACCTCGCCATCCGAGACCTGATCGGCAACGGAGGGCACTGAGGGCTTCTGCTGCGCGCCCGAGGAATGGCGACGGCGCGAACGCGGCGCGCGCTCCTCCTCGCCACGTGACTTGCCGCCCTTGTCGGCAGGCGCGTCGGAGGCCGAGGCGCCCTTGGAAGCGGCACCAGCCTCGCGAGCAGCTGCGGCGCGGAAGGCGTCCTCGCGCTCCTCGCTCGACAGATGACGGCGACGACGGCGCGTGGGGTTCATGCCACCGCCGCGGTTTTGCTGCTGGGGCTGTTGAACCTCGCGCTCGCGAGCTCCGTTCTTGCCGGCGGCTGCGGCCTCGCCGGCATCGGCAGAGCCCGCACGCTTGCGGCGGCGACGGCCACCGGCGGTATCCTCGACCTCAGGCGCCTCGGCCTTGCTGCGGCCCTTTCCGCGGCCACGGCCCTCGCCCTGCCCCTGACCGGCGCGAGCATCGGATTCAGCATCGCGACGACGGCGCTTGGGCATCGACGTACCGGCCAGACGGTCGGCGCTCGACAGGCCATCGCCCACGTCGACGCCGTTCTCGCGGTCGAGCTCCATAAGCGCCAGACGCATCTCGGGCGACTCGATGCGCTCGAGCACGTCGCGCGTCACGCAGTCGGGGCGGCAGTTGCAGCCCTGCTCGGCGGCCTTCTTTTTGCAGCCCTCCGAGCAGGTCATATCGGCCAGGTTGACCTTAAAGACCTTGCCGTTCTCCAGGCGCAGCACCAGCTGCTCACGCGGCGTGTCATATTCCTGAATACGCGCCTTGCCGAGCGGCGTATCGATGAGCGTCTTCTTTTTGGGCGCACGGCTCTTAAAGTCCTTGTACGCTTCGAACTCATAGCGCAGGCAGCACATCAGGCGGCCGCAAACGCCGCTGATCTTGGAGGAATTGAGCGGCAGGTCCTGCTCTTTTGCCATGCGGATCGAGACGGGCTCAAACTGTCCGCCAAAGCGCGTGCAACAGAGCTCCTGGCCGCACTGGGCATAGCCGCCCACCAGGCGAGTCTCGTCGCGCACGCCGATCTGGCGCATGTCGACGCGAATGTGCAGCGTCGAGGACAGATCCTTGACGAGCTGACGAAAATCGACGCGCTCCTCGGCCGCAAAATAGAACACGGCCTTCTCGCCGCCAAACAGGTACTCGACGCCCACCGGTTTCATCTCGAGGTCGAGCTCCTTGACCAGACGGCGGAAGTCGACCATGGCCTCGTCGCCCTGGATGGCCAGATCGTCGGCAAGCTGCAGGTCGATGTCGCTCGCCACGCGCAGCACGGGCTTGAGCGGCTGACCGATCTCGTCTTGCGGCACCTCGAAGGGATCGGCCGTAACCAAGCCGATCTCGGTTCCGCGCTCGGTGGAGCAAATGGCATAATCGGCCTCGAGGATATCCAGGTCCTGCGGGTCAAACCACAGGTCGCGCGAGGCGTAGGTAAACTTAACGGGTACGACTAACGGCATTTCAGTGCCTTCCTGATATCGAACAGCATGACCTCGATGGCCAGCTGGGGAGTAACGTTTCTGGCGATGTTGTGCTCGGCGGTTGCGACCGCCTCGAGCGCCTGGGTGGCACCCGCAACATTCGTCGCAGCGGCAAGCCGACCGATCGTGTCACGCACGTCTTCGTTCACCACGTCGGCCGCCTCGTCCTGAAGTGTCAGCAGCACGTCGCGCATGAGCGTCCGCGCGCTCGCCAGCGCTTCCATGATACCCGAACGCTCGCGCGCGTTGAGTTCGCGCTTGTTGCGGTCCTCAAGCTGCTTCAATGCTCCACGCGACAGGTAGTCGGCATTTTGCTCGAGTACCTTTTCCTGCGTGGACTTGACCTCGGCGAGCGGCGCCTTGACGGCGACGATGAGCGACTTGGCGCGACTGAGCACGTCGGCCTCGTCGGCGGCAATGAGTGAGTCGATGGCACGGACCATCTGACGGCGGGCGTCCTGGCGCTCGGCGCTCTTAAGAAACTCGATGCCGCGTGTGGGGCTTCCCGCCACGGCGACCGCCATGCGGCAACGCGCGGGGTCCTGGCCGGTGGCGCGGCTCACGGCCTGCGCGGCGACGGCGGGCGACACCAGCCGAAACGGCACGCACTGGCAGCGGCTCACGATGGTGGGCAGCATCACGTCTGCCGAGGTGCCCAGCAAGATGAACATAACGCCCTCGGGCGGCTCCTCGAGTGTCTTGAGCAGTGCGTTGGCGGTGTTGGCGCGCAGTTGCTCGGCACGGTCGATGATGTAGACCTTGGCCTTGGCGCGAATGGGTGCCAGCGGCACGTCATCGAGCAGCTCGCGGGTCTGGGCAATAAGATAGCCCGTGGCGCTCTCGGGCGTGTAATAGTGCACGTCGGGATGCGTATGCCGAGAGACGCGCACGCAACTGTCGCATGCGCCGCAGCCGTCCTGCTCGCACAGGAAGGCTTGGGCGAGCGCCCACGCGGCATCGAGCTTGCCCGCGCCGGGCGCGCCCAAAAACAGGTAGGCGTGCGATGCACGGCCGCTGGCGACGGCATTGGTCAAAAAGTCGCGCACGCGCTCTTGGGTGTCGAGCTTGGCCAGCAGGCTTGCCTGAGCGGGGGCCATGTTACTCGGCCTCCTTGGCAAGCGCGGCGGCGACAGCATCCTGGGGGATATCGAGACCGTACGCGCGAACCTGCTCGACCGTCTTCTCGAAAACTACCTCGACGGTCGTAGTGGCGTCGATGAGCTTTACGCGGTTTGGCTCCTCGGCAGCAATGGCGCAAAACCCCTCGTAGACACGCTCCTGGAATGCCATGCCCTTAGCCTCCATGCGATCTGCCGCGCCACGGGCTGCCATGCGTAGCGCCGCCTGCTCGGGCGTGATGTGGTAGACGAGTGTGAGCGCCGGGTGCGTTCCCGCGACGGCCAGGTTGTTGGCGTCGCGCACCATCTGGCGATCGAGGCCGTCGGCAAACGCCTGGTAGCAGGTCGTGGAATCGTAGAAGCGATCGCACAGGACCACCTTGCCGGCAGCGAGGGCGGGGGCTATGACCTCGTGCACCAGCTGGGCACGCGCGGCCTCGTAGAGCAACAGCTCGCAGGTATCGCCCATCGCCATATTGGCGGGGTCGAGCAGCAGGGCGCGGATCTTTTCGCTGATGGCGGTGCCGCCCGGTTCGCGCAGGCTCACAACCTGGTGGCCAGCGAGCTCGAGCGCGCGAGCAAGCAGGCGCGCCTGCGTGGACTTGCCGGCACCGTCGACGCCCTCGAGCGTGATAAAGCTATGTTGAGCGGGCTCAAAAGCCATGGACGCAGCCCCTTCCTACAAGGCGCGTAAATGCGGATATATCAACCAAGCCATGATACCCCAGGGACAGGCGCGCCCCAACGATTAGCCGACAGTTAGGGACGTTCCTAAACTGCCGGCAGATAAGGAACGTCCCTAACTGCCGGCTTCTTGGGGCAGTGGGTATAATCGTCGTATTGCATTGAAATGTGGCGAAAGGAGTGGCAATGTCTCGGTATTGCGCCTCGTGCGGCAAGCTTCTTGAAGATAATGCCAAGTTCTGCACCTCGTGCGGTGCACCCGTTGAGCAAACAGCCGCGAGCGATAGCCAGCCCGCTTTTGAGCAGACCGGCTCCCTTGATACGCCGCAAGCCAAGGCGGACGACCCCCTCGCCTATAGCCCCGACCCCGCCGCAAGGACCGAGGCCGTCGAGACCACGCAGCGCATACCCGTCGCGAGCGGCTCGCCCCAACAGCAGCCGGCTCCCGCATACGCGCCCGCTTCGCCACAGACCCCCGCTCCCAAAAAGAGCGGCACCGGGCCGCTTATCGCCGTTATCGTTGTGCTGGTGGCGATCATCATCGCCCTGGTCATCTTCTTTGCGATCAGACCGTTCGACAACGCCGCCACGCAGACGACTGCCGAGGTAGCTAAGCTGCACCATGACGTCGACGACGATGACCTAAAGCCTCTCGGCAATCCCAACAGCCTGTACGACGATGATGACGATGACGACGAGGATGGCGGCGAAGCAACGCTCTCCGAGCAGAACCTCTACCGTCGCCTGAGCGAATACTACGACCTGCTCGAAGATCTCGACAGCCAGGTCCGTGGCTGCGCGCAGAACTTCAACGGCAACTATCTGGAAGAGGATCGAACCACCCGTCAAAATCTCGCCGACGTCGCCGAGCGCACGGAGGACACCATCGAGCAGTATTACGACATCGTCGAGGACCTGGACGTCCCGACGAGCTCCAAGAACTACAGCTCCTGGAAGGATATCATCGCCCTGTACGACGACCTGGATCACCGCATTGACGCAATCTGTGATGCCTGGGAGATCAGCCTGAAATACGCCAAGCCTGCGGACCACAAGAATGAGATCGTGGCGCCGCTGTCGCGCGACAACGTGGCGGGCACCAATGACAATAAGTACCGCCTAGACTTTGAGGAGCGCTATCCCGGCGCTAAGCCTGTCGAGGTGAACTAGTCGCATGCGACGTTCTTAAACGACTAGTCATTAAAGAACGTCCCCAATGACTGCCTAGAAAACGAGCGAGGATCGCGGGGTCCTCGCTCGTTTTTGTTTTGGTCAATGTTTCGGCTGCGCTGTTACTTGTCGGTGGCCGCTTTCTTGGCAGTCGACTTCTTCGCGGTCGTCTTCTTGGCGGCAGTGACTTTCTTAGCCGTTGTCTTCTTCGCCGTGCTCGCCTTGGTTGTGGTCTTGCGGCCGCGGGCGGGCTTCTTCTCCTTGGTCGGGCAGTCCATGTTCACGCAGATGCGCCACGGACCGCGCGCCGTGTTGACCACCACGATGGGGGCGCCGCACTCGGGGCAGGTCTCGCCCGTCGCCTCGAGCTTACCGCGCGCCGGCAGAGGATAGCTCACGCCGCAGTCATCGTAGTTGGTGCAGCGGATAAAGCGCTTGCCGCTCTTCTCGCTCTTGTGCGCGATCAGGTCGCCATGGCGTCCGGCCTCGGCGCACACCTTGCACTCGCCCACCTTAAGGTCAGGCTCGTAGTTGGTGGGGCACGTGGGGTTCACGCAAATCTCGAAGGCCTTCTGGCGGAACGGCTGGCACTTAATGCGCGGCGCGCCGCACTCGGGGCACACGGCCGCCTCGCCCTCGAGCGGGCTCACCTTGACGCCGCTCGGCACCGGATAGGTCACATCGCAGTCGGGCCAGCCCATGCAGCCGATAAAGCTGCCGCGGGTCTTGGCGCTCGTCTTCATAACCAGGTCCTTACCGCACTTGGGGCAAGCGCCCACGCGCGCATCGGCCGTGACGGCGTCGCTGATGGCGTCGCCCAGTTCCTGCGTATGTTTGAGCAGCTCGTCGAGCACGCCGGCCAGCAGCGCGCGCGAGTGCGTCACGACATGTTCTTCGGTGTCCTCGCCGCGCTCCACGCGGGTCATGTCGCCGTCGAGCTCGCTGGTCATATCGGGGCTCGTGATGCGCGGGGCAAACTGCGACAGTGCATCGATAATGGCGATGCCCAGCTGGCTCGGCTCCACGGGATCATTTTTGAGATAGCGCACGGCATACAGGCGCTCGATGATGCTCGCGCGCGTGGACTTGGTGCCCAGTCCGCGCTTTTCCATCTCCTGCACGAGCTTGCCCTGGCTGTAGCGCGCGGGCGGCTCGGTCTGCTTGGCCTCGAGTTTAATGTCGAAAACGTCGACCGTATCGCCCTGCTCCAGCGGCGGCATCTGCTCGTCGCGCTTAAGTCCATACGGATACGCCTCGCGGAAGCCCGGGGTCACGAGCACGTCGCCCGAAGCCACGAACGGCTCGCCGTTGACGTCGAGCTCGAGCTTGGTGTTCTCGATGGTCGCGGGCCCCATGAGCGTTGCCAGGAAGCGGCGGGCAATGAGGTCGTAGAGCTTGCGCTGGCCGCCGTCGAGCGTGGACGGATCGCCCTCGCCCGTGGGATAGATCGGCGGATGGTCGGTAGTCTCGACCTTGCCGCGCGTGGGCTTCATGGGACCGGCGAGCACCTTTTTGCACACGGGCGCCAGCGCCGGGTTGATCTTTGCCAGGTCGCTCACCACGGCGCCCAGATCGAGCGTCGCAGGGTACACGGTATTGTCGACACGCGGGTAGCTGATGAGACCGGCCATGTAGAGGGACTCGGCGATTCGCATCGTACGCGCAGGCGAGATGCCCTCGGCCGCAGCGGCAGCCTGCAGCGAGGTCGTCGCAAACGGCGTGGGAGGCTGCTGCTTACGCGAGCGCTTGGTCACCGCGGCAACGGTCGCCGTCTTGGCACCGTCGACGTGACCATACGCCGTCTCGGCAGCATCCTTGTCGGTAAAGCGCGCTGTCTTGTGCGCGATCTTAAAGCGGTCGTCCTCGGCGGCACCCTGCGCGGCACCCATACCGCGAATCTGCCAATAGTCCTCGGGCACAAACGCCATACGCTCGCGCTCGCGCTCGACCACCAGGGCAAGCGTCGGCGTCTGCACACGACCGGCGGAACGCACGTTGCCAAAGCCGCCAAACTTGGCGAGCGTCAGATAGCGCGTGAGCACCGCGCCCCAGATAAGGTCGATGTGCTGACGGCTCTCGCCGGCGTCGGCCAGGTTCTGGTCGAGCGAGACGAGATTATCGAAGGCGTGCGTGATCTCGGCCTTGGTAAACGAAGAATACTGGGCACGGGCGACCGGCAAGTCAGGCGCAACCTCGCGCACTTTGTTGAGGGCGTCCGAGCCAATCAGCTCGCCCTCGCGATCGAAGTCCGTGGCGATGATGACGCTGTCGGACTTTTTGGCGAGGTTCTTAAGCGAGCGGATGAGCTCTTTCTCGGCCGGAAGCTTAATGACGGGCGCCCAGGTGAGATAGGGCAGGCTCTCGAGCTTCCAGCCCTTGATGGAAATGCCATCGGCAAGGAACGGCTTGCGCTTGGTGTCGTACGGCGGGCGGGCCAGGCCATCGGGCATATCGGCCGGCAGCATTTCGCCGTCCTCCGTGACCGAATACCAGCCCAACTTTTTATCGAACAGCACACTGTCGCAAAAATCGGGTGCCAGGATGTGACCGGCAAGGCCGATCGTCACGCACTCCTCGCCCTTCCACTCAAAACGGTAGATAGCGGTGTTGTACACCTTGTCCTTTTTGGGCTTGCCCGTGGACAGACGCTCGGCGATCTGACGCGCGGCGTCGTTTTTCTCAGCGATGATGAGCTTCAAAAGAGGCTCCTATCTCGTGTGCCTGCGGCTGCGCCCGCCCTCTTGGCGGCCGACTTACGCCCTTGCTTGCTCAATCTGCCCGATGAGCCAATCGCACCAGGCATCCATGCCCTCGCCCTTGCGCGCGCTCACGGCAAACCGCGGCGCTTGCGGATTGAGGTCATCGAGGGTCTTAGTATACCTATCCATGTCAAAATCGAAAGCCGGGGCCACGTCGACCTTGTTGAGCAGCTGCGCGCCGGCGTGTTGGAAGATGCCCGGGTACTTGATGGGCTTGTCGTCGCCCTCGGGCACCGAGAGGATCATGATGGACAGGTTCTCGCCCAGGTCAAAGTCGACTGGGCAGACCAGGTTACCCACGTTTTCGATAAAGATGACGTCGATGTTTTCCAGACCCACAGCTTGGTCGAACGCGTCAACGGCCTCCATGATCATGTTGCCCTCGAGGTGGCACAGGCCGCCCGTGTTGATCTGGATGGCGGGCATGCCGGCTTCCTTCATGGTGATGGCGTCGACGTCCGAGGCGATATCGCCCTCGATAACGGCACAGCGCAGGCTGGCTTTGTCACGCAGGCGCTCGTTGGTGCCCAGAATCGTGGTGGTCTTACCCGAGCCAGGGCTCGACAGCACATTGATCACGTAGGTGTCCGTCTGCTCAAACCGCTTACGCAGCTGATCTGCCAGGCGCTCGTTGCGCGACAGAATCGGCGACGCGATATCAATCGTTTTCTCGGCCATACTTAGCGCTCCTTACTTTGGCCCTTTTATACCCCATCGCTAGATGGCGAGCGTGCTAATCGTCGGGGGTCTCGATCTCGATACTTGCGATGTCGAGTTCGCGGCCATGCAGCAGACGCACGTTGGCACCGCCACATTGGGGACAACGGCAATGGAAACGGTCGTGCTCAAAGACCTCACCGCAGTCCAGACACTCGCTTTGTGGATGGACTTCCTCCACGGCAAGCTCGCAGCCGCGCGTGAGCGGGTCCTCGTCGCGAAACGTCTCCCACGCAAAGTCAAGCGCCTCGCGCACGACCTCGGTCATATCCCCGATACGCAGCGTTACCAAAACGGCGCGCGAGGCCCCCGCCCCACGCGCCGCGCGAATCACTGTATCGAGTATGCCGTTGACAATGCCAACCTCGTGCATACCGATTTACTCCTCGTCGTCCTCGTCGTCCGAGAACAGGTCCAGACGGCTCACGAACAGGCCCTCCTTGCCCTCGCGCGCGGTAATGACCACGCGAGCGATGGCGAGCGAAATCTCGTAGAGCGAGAGCAGGGCGCCATACATGAGACCCAGCGTAACGGGCGAGCCGTCGGGCGTAATCACAGCCGAACCCACGAGCAGGCCTACGTACACGTAGCGCCAGGCGCTGCGGAAGGCCGCATAGGACACGATGTGGAAAACGGACAGGTAGAAGATGATGAGCGGCAGCTCAAACGCCACACCAAAGCCGATCATAAAGAGCAGCTCCATGTTGACGTAGTTCTCCAGATCGGGCAGCGCCGTAGCGACGGCCGAGGTCTCGCCGATGAGCCACTCAAAGCCCGCCGGGATGATGATGAAGTAGCAAAAGATTGCGCCCAGGAAGAACAGCACCGTCGAGGCGAGCACCGTGGGCACGACCCATTTGCGCTCGTTGGGACGCAGTGCCGGCAGGAAAAATGCCAGAATCTGCCAGATGATCATGGGCGTGCACATGACCACGGCCATCTTGATGGCCAGCGAGAAGCGCAGGCCAAAGCCACCGAGCGTGGTGGTGATGTAGAACTTACCGTCCGGCACAAACGAGCGGATGGGATCTTCCAGGATATCGAGCACCACGGGCGTGGCGAAGTACAGCACGATAGCGGCGGCAAACACCGACACGACCACGATGGTCAGGCGGCGACGGAGCTCTCCCAAGTGATCGAAGAGCGGCATACGCGCAGGTCCGATAGGCATTACTCATCGCCTCCCTTCGGGGCGTCGGCGGCAGCGGCTTCGTCCTCGGCCTCGAGCTCGCGAGCGAGCTGGTCGACGACGGCCTTGCGCTTGCGGGGACGACGGGCGTAGAGGTCGGCCGTCGTGGGCTCTGCCGGCTCGGGCTCGGGCTCCGGCTCTGCAGCGGAAACGGACTCGGCGGCGGCAACGGCGGCAGCGGCAGGCTCGGCCTCGGCGGGCTCAGCGCCCTCGGCCTCATCAGCAGCACCTTCGCCCTCGGCGACACCCTCGCTCGCGGCCTTCTCGGCGGCAAGGCGGGCGCGGCGCTCGGCAAAGGTCTCCTTCTTTACGGGCGCAGCCGTCACGACGGCATCCTCGTCCGCATCGGAATCGTCATCGACGGCAGCCTTCTTGGGCTTGACCGGGGCCGACGCGGCCTCGCTCACCGGATCGATAATCTCGGACTGAACAACGGCCGTCATCTTTTCCTGCGTCTCGCGGAACTGACGGATGGCACGGCCGATCGTGCGGCCCATCTGCGGGAGCTTATCCGGGCCAAACAGCAAAAAGCCGAAGACCACGATGATCGCGAGCTCACCCTCTCCAATACCAAACACACATACCTCCAAGGCTCGATGTGAGTCGAGCCCGCACCGCGCCATTCGGCCGGAACTCGTCTATTCATTCGGTCAAGTATAGCGCCCGGACGCCAAAACGTCCGAGCGCATCACAAACATATGCCAAACGGCACGCCCTTTTGGGGACAAAGATTATGCTGCGGTGATCGAAATCTCCTGGTCGACACCCAACAGCTGAACCACGCGCATCACCGGGGGCTGCACATTGGTGCAGCTAAAGCGCTTGCCGTGATCGACCGCGTGGTGTGCGGCGCCCACGAGCACGCCAATGCCCGTCGAGTCGATATAGCTCACCTGGGCAAAGTCGAGCTCAACGGCTTCGGTGGGCTGCTCGAGCGCCAGGTCGATGGCATTGCGCAGGCTATCGGCGTTAGAGATATCGATCTCGCCGGTCACCTTGATGGTGTAGAGCTCCGGCGTGGGATTGGTGGAAATACCCAAATCCATGTATACGCTCCTTTACGTATCGAAAGTGCGGATAGTACGGGAAGCCGCGCGTTAGGCGCGCTCGGCACGCGCAAGCTCGGCAGCGACAAGCTTAACGGCCAGCACCAGCACATCGAGCGCGGCCTCCAGGTCCTCGACCGTAGGATAGCTCGGCGCGATGCGGATATTGGTGTCGCGCGGGTCCTTGCCATAGGGCCAGGTAGCACCAGCCGGCGTGAGCTTGACGCCCAGGTCGGCGCAGAGCGCGGCGACCTTCTGGGCCGAGCCCTCGGGACCATCGAAGCTTACAAAGTAGCCGCCGCGGGGGTGCGTCCAGGTGGCGCAGTCCGTGTCGCCCAAGCCCTCGGTGAGCTTGCGCTCGACGGCCTCAAAGCGCGGGCGCAAGAACTCGGCATGCTTTTTCATGTGCTCCTTGACCGCCTCGATGGTGGGAAGGAAACGCACGTGGCGCAGTTGGTTGAGCTTATCGGCGCTGATGAGGCCGGCCTTCAGGCGCTTGGAGAACTCCGCGATAACCGCGGGGCTCGCACCGATAAAGCCGATACCGGCGCCCGGGAAGGTGATCTTGGACGTCGAGGCAAAGGCCACCACGCGGTCCTCGGTGCCCGCCGTGCGGGCAAGATCGAAGATGTTGGCGAGCTCGTCGGTCTCGTCGTACAGGTCGTGCACGCAGTAGGCGTTGTCCCAGAAGATGCGGAAATCGGGCGCGGCCGTGGGCATCTCGACCAAGCGGCGCACAGTGTCCTCGCTAAAAGTGATACCCGTGGGGTTGGAATACTTGGGCACGCACCAGATGCCCTTGATGGAATCGTCGGCGGCAACGAGGCGCTCGATCTCGTCCATATCAGGGCCGTTGTCGGTCATCGCGACGGGAACGTTCTCGATACCCAAGTCGGCGGTAATGCCAAAGTGGCGATCGTAGCCGGGAACCGGGCACAGGAACTTGACCTTCTTGCCGTCGTGTGCTGCCTCGTAAGCCTCCCAAGGATCGCTACCACATGAGCCGCAACGCCAGAACATACCGGCGATATCGTGCTCGATCAGCAAGCTCGACGAGCCCAGCACGAGCGTCTGCTCGGCGGGGCAACCCAGGAACTCCCCCGCTAGCTTGCGTGCCGAGGGAATGCCCTCAAAGCAGCCGTAGTTGGAGCAGTCGACGTTGCCATCGTGCAGATCGGCGTCGGCGTTGAGGATATCGAGCATGGGGCGCGAGATGTCCACCTGGGCGGGCGATGGCTTGCCGCGGGCCATATCGAGCGCCAGGCCCTTGGCCTTGACCTCGGAGACCTCGGCCTTGAGCGCCTCGATGGCGGCATCGAGTTCGGTGGTTTCCATCTTCTGGTAGATCGTCTGCATGGGTGCGACCTTTCACGAAGCGGTACGTTGCAATTCTTCTAAGTATAGACCGCCACCGTCGCAACGTTATGAAGCCGTGATAGATTAAGTCCATCGCAATGAATTACGAATCGCCGCGCATGCCGGCGTGGAACGCCCAAGGAGGCACTATGGAGTACGGATCGTTCCAGGCCGAGGAATTCGGCGACCTGCAGCGCCTGGTCGACGGATTGTTTTACGACCGCCACGCCATCGACCGCCTGGATCTGATCGTACAGGCCGAAATCTTGGACCTGGCGCCCGATCTCATGGAGATCGTCAACCTGCTACCGCCCGGCTATTACGACCGCCAGTCACTTTGCGACCAGCTCAACTCCGCCTTGGCCGCCCACGGCTGGGGCGCCGTCTACGGCACCGTGGAATAAACCTAGTCATTTAAGAACGTCCCCAATGACTAAAACGCCGCTTGTGATGGTGTTCACAGGCGGCGTTTTCAAACTTGTAGGTGCTTTTGTATGTGCCTTTACTCGTTCTTGGGCGCGGGGTGTTTGCAGACCACGCTCATGTAAATCATGCCGAGCACGGCCGCGGTGACAGAGCCGGCAAGAATAGCGGCCTTGGCAGCCAGAACCTCAAACTGGGCCGTCGGGAAGGCAAGACCGCTGATGAGGATCGACATAGTAAAGCCGATACCGCCCAGAATGCCCACACCGGCAATCATGTGCCAGTTGACATTGTGCGGCAGCTCGCAGGCCTTGAGCTTGACCAGGGCAAACGTCATGCCAAAGATACCAATCGGCTTGCCCAGCAGCATGCCAAAGTACACGCCGAGCGTCACCGGGTCGGTGAGCAACGTGCTCATATCCACACCCACCAGGCGAACCTGTGCGTTCACGAACGCAAAGATCGGCAGGATCACAAAGTTGACTGGCGTGGAGATCAGACGCTCCATGCGGATGAGCGGCGGGGTCACGCGGTGCATGACGCGCTCGACCTTGGTGGTCGAGACGGTAAAGTCATGCTGGCCCAGGATGTGTGCCTCGTCGTCGTAGCGGTCATCGAGCAACGGCAGGCACTCGCCCAGCCAATCGGTAAGGCTATCGAGCTTGACGCCGCACTTGGCCGGGATGGTAAAGGCCAGGATGACGCCGGCGAGCGTGGCGTGCACGCCGCTCTTGAACATGCAGAACCACAGCAGCAGGCCCAGCACCGAGTACGGGGCAAGGCGGTAATGCTGCGTCTTGTTGAGCCACACGAGCGCGCAGGTCACAAGCGCGGCGGCACCCAGCCAAAACGGATTGGGACTCTGACCGTAGAAGATGGCGATGGCGGCGATAGAGATGAGGTCGTCGGCGATGGCAAGCGTCGAGAAGAACACGCGCACGCCGTTGGGCACGCGATTGCCCAAAAGCGACAGCACGCCCAGCGCAAAGGCAATATCGGTTGCCATGGGGATGGCCCAACCGTTGCGGGCGCCGGCATGGTTAAAGATCAGGTAAATGCAGGCGGGAACGACGACGCCGCCCACGGCCGCCAGCATGGGAAGCATGGCCTGACGCGGATTCTTGAGCTCACCGACCGTCATCTCGTACTTAAGCTCGATGCCCACCAACAAAAAGAAAATCGCCATAAGGAAGTCGTTGACGAAAAGCTCGACGGTGAGGCCAGCCGTAAGGTTGCCCAAGCCCACATACAGCGGGGTCTCCAAAAAGTGGTGGATGGCCTCGTAGGCATCGGTATTGGCGCAGATAACGGCGGCGATGGCGGCGAAGACCATGACGGCGGCGGAAATCGTGCCGTTCTCGGCGATGCGCTCCCAAATGTCATGGCGCTCAAAACGTTTGCGCTCACGAACGTTAAACAGCTGCTCAGTTGCTGCCATGGGCGGCTCCTTTCACGGGAAAGCTCCCGTCTTAAAAAAGCACGGCCCGCCCAAGTGGCGGCGCCGCGCTCTAACGTATTACGCTTGCATCTAGCCTACCCTGCACGACAAGCACGCAGGCGTGGCCGAAAAGCGGAACCACAGGTTGAACATTATTTGCTCAACGGCACGGGCACGCCTGTCCAAGAGACGACGCGACGCCGTGCACAAAAAACGACCGGAGCGCGGGGCGTCCGCGATCCGGTCGTGGCGTTTGGTCAACTAAACCTAGCAGGCGGCCATGATGGGGGCAGCGACCTGCTTCTTACGGGAGAGGACGCCCGGCATCCAGACGCCGTCGTGCTCGTCGGCAATGCCCAGGCCCTTCTGAGCGGCCTCGGTCTCGCCCTCGAGCAGGACCTGCGAGCCCTCCTCCATGATGTCGGTGATGCACAGGACGATGCCGTCGGCACCCTTCTCGGCGGCGTAGGCGCGCATGGCCTCACGAATCTCGTCGATCATGCCGAGCGCGCGGCTCTTGTCGACGGTCTCGTACTGGCCGATGAGCAGCTTCTTGCTGGCGGGCTCGAACATCTTGATGTCGTTGCCGACCATCTCGGCAGCGGTGAAGGAGCCGGACGGACGGGTGAGGAAGACCTCCATGCCAAACTTGACCGGGTCGACGCCCACCTGCTCGCCGAGCTTGGCGGCGACGGCGCGGTCGACATCGGTGGTGGTGGGGCTCTTGAGCATGAGCGTGTCGGTCATCATGGCCGAGAGCAGCAGCTTGGCCTGAACGTCGGAAAGCTCAACGCCGAGCACGCCGGCGAGCTTGGTGACGATGGTGCAGCTGGAACCCCAGGGCAGGCAGATGTAGTGCAGCGGGCCGGCGGTCTCGAAGTCGCCGATGCGGTGATGGTCGACGACACCAAAGACTGTGGCGTCCTTAAGACCGGCAACGGACTGGGCGGACTCGTTGTGGTCAGTGAGGACGACGAGCTGACCGGCCTCGACGGACTCGATCACGCGGGGCTCGGCGATGCCGGCGTCGGCGAGCAGCTTGGCGGACTCGGCCGGAAGCTGGCCCAGGGCGCAGGCCTCATAGGTGTTGCCGGCATACTCAACCTGGTTGAGCAGCTGGGACAGAACGACGGCGCTCATGATGGCGTCGTTATCGGGGTTCTGGTGACCAAAGACAAGAACGTTTGCCATGGATATCCTCCACTTGATATGTGTACTTAGACGTAGCTATGGTAGCACGCCGATGCCGAGCCTTCGCAGACGGAAGAGCCACGGCATATTTTGGGGCAGGTATGGGGGCCAAGGCTGTCCCTTTTGCACCATGTTGGTGCAAAGTAACCCGCCCCCCCTGCACCAGCTATTTGCCAGCGGCGCGCAGAGCTACGTAGGCGGCGCCGATGATGCCGGCGTCGTTGCCGAGCGAAGCGACCTTAATGGGCGTCTCGCGCGAGGCGGAAAGCGCGTAGCGCTGGAAGTACTCGCGAGCCTTGTCGAGGTAGACATCGGCCGAGGCGGAGGCGCCGCCGCCGATCAGGAACATCTCGGGGTCGACCACGTTGGCGATAAGCGCCAGGGCGCGACCGAGATAGTCGGCCATGGTATCGGCCGCGGCCAGCGCAAGCTTGTCGCCCTCGCGGCAGGCCTGGAACACGTCCTTGGAATCTGAGGGGCCGGTGAGCTCGATGGGCTCGACGCCCGCCTTCTTGCACTCGGCAAGGTAGTTGCTCACCACACCGGTGGCGCTGGAATACTGCTCCAGGTGGCCATGGCCGCCGCAGCCGCAGGTGCGCTCCTCAGCCGGATTCAGGCACATGTGGCCGATCTCGCCGCCGGCACCCACAACGCCCGACACCACGTCGCCGTTGACGATAACGCCGCCGCCCACGCCGGTACCGATGGTGACCATCACCACGTTCTGTACACCCTTGGCAGAGCCGAGCCAGGCCTCGCCCATGGCGGCGGCGTTGGCATCGTTCTCGTACTTAACGACCGCGTCGGGGCAGTGCTCCTGAATGGCGACTCTCAGCTCGGGCAGGTTAATGGCAATGTTGGCCTTGACCTTGGCATCGCCCGATGCCGGGATGGGGCACGGAACGGCCAGGCCAATACCCGCCACAAAGGCGCGCGGAATCTGGGCCTTGGCGACCACCTGGTCGATAGCCTCGGTCACCGCGGCAAAGCCCGCAGCGTCAACGATGGGAGGCGTGGGAACGCTGGCCTTGGCCAGCAGGTTGCCGTCCTCGTCGAACAGACCCTCCTTAACCGAAGTGCCGCCGACGTCAATGCCGATGTAGTACTGCTTAGGTTCCATGGGAGCCCACCTTTCTCGTTTAAACATTGCCTGTATGGTACCGCTCCCAAGGCAAAAACTTACCAAAAAGGGACAGGTTTGTTTTGGCAGGTTTTAACTGGGGAAACGCAAATGGCCGCTCAACAGGCCGCGCAAGACCATCCCCAAAAATAAAGGCGCCGGGAGGCGGAGACTCCCGGCGCCCGTCAAAGGGACTATGTTGTCTGTCGGACCGCACGGTCCTTCGCGGCGATAACGCTGACTAGGCCTTAAGTGCCTGCAGCTGCTTGTGAACCTCGATGAGCTCCGTCGCCATGACGCGCATGGTCTCGGTACCGGCCATCTGGTCCTCGGCATGCAGCAGAATCAACGGGGCCTCGCCGTTACGCTCGCCGTTGGCCTCTTTCTTCAGAAGCCCCATGTGAACATCGTGGCCACCGTTATAGGCCTCGTCGCCCTGCTTGATAAGCTCCTCGGCGGCGTCAAAATCGCCCTCCTTGGCCTTTTGCACGGCATTGATGTACATGCTCTTGGCGGTACCGACGTAGCTGATGATCTCGAAGCAGGTCATCTGCAGTTCGTTCATATCCTCCATGCGGAGCACCTAGCCCATCACGCTGACGCAGTGGTCAATGATGCCGGCAGCGTTCATGCGGCCGTAGTCGACCATGTTGATGACCTCGACCGGAAAACGGCCGGCGGCCTCCTTCTCAAAGTCACCCTTGGTGTAGCCGATCTGCGGGCCAAGCAGCAACATGTCGCACTCGTCCAGGTGATCGTGGGCCTCGTTCATGGGACGAGCCTCGATCTCGATATCCAGACCACGGTTTGCAACCTCGGCCTGCATCTTCTGGACCAGCAGGCTCGTGGACATACCGGCATTGCAGCAGAGCATGATCTTCTTCATGGTTTCCTCCTTATAACTGCGCGGCGCGCAGACGACGACTGGTTGTATTCCTTGCGGTTATTGTGCCCTCTTTCTGCGCCCTTACGCAGAAGAGAGATGCGGGCACTGACACCACGTACCGGTGCCCGCAAAGGTGAAAGGGACGAACGTTAGGCGTTCTACTCGGCGAGAGCCTCCTGCTTGGCGATTGCCTTCTCGGAAATCTTCATAAAGGGCAGGTAGACGGCCATGCCAATGACAATCTCGAGAGCCTGCCACACGCCGGCGCGCCAGTCAAAGCCCGTAGCGAGCAGGGCATTGATGACGGGAGGCATGGTCCAGGGCACCTGGGCGATGCAGGGGCTGATGATGCCTGCGCAGGTAAGGCCATAGGTGATGCCGATGAACAGGTCGGGAAGAAGAACAAACGGGATCATGAGCGGCAGGTTGTACACGATGGGGTAACCGTAGATAACCGGCTCGTTGATGTTGAACAGACCAGGCAGGATAGCCATCTTGGAAACGGTCTCGGAAGCCTTGTTCTTGGAGAACAGGAGCGTGTCGAGCAGAAGCATGAGGGTGCAGCCCGAGCCGCCGATGAGGGCGAAGCTGTTAACGATCTGCATGTTCATGTAGTGATCGGGCTGGATGGTGCCACCGGCGGCAAAGGTAGCCATGTTGTCGACGATGAGCATGGTCAGGATCGGCTCGACGGTAGCGCCAGAGATGGTGGACTGGTGAATACCGACGCAGAACAGCAGGTTGGCAAGGGTGTAGATGAGGATAACAGCCCACGGACCGGCGTTCATGATGTTCTTGAGCGGGTTGGAGATGCACGTGGAGATGATGGCGCACAGATCGGTGCCGGCGCACACGGCGAGCAGGGCTGCGGCAAGAGCGAAGATCGCGAGGTTGAGCAGCATCGGGATCATGACGTTGAAGGAGTTGGAGACCGCGGGAGGCACGCCCTCGCCCAGCTTAACCTTGAGCTTCTCGACGCCAGAGATCTTGATGAAGAGCGAGACGGAGAGCAGAGCGATGATAATGGCCGAGAACAGACCGTTAGTGCCGGTGTTGGCAGTCGAAAGGGCGCCCGTAACCTCGGCGGAGGTGATCTTGTCGGTGAGCAGCGGGCTCGTGGCGGCAAGCGAGGCGGTAATCTGCTGCGGCATCATGATGACGAAGGCAGAGATGGCGACGACCACGCAAGCGAGCGGGTTATCGAAACGCTTGTTCTTGGCGAGGCTGTAGCCAATCAATCCGGCCAAGATAATGGCAGAGACGTTGAGGGTGCCCAGCGTAATTGCCGAGCCCCACGTCTGAAGGTTGGCAAGGCCCGCCGCATCGAGCGGGAACAGAGGGAACACGACGTTGTTAATAAGAACCGCGATACCCGCAAGGATATAGAGCGGCGTGATGGTCGCGAAGGCGTCTCGCAGGGAACGCAGGTGAACCTGGTTTCCCACCTTCGCAGAGACCTCGGCAAACTTGTCGAGGAAGCTCTTTCCGTTGTCACTGGCCATGATTGCTCCTAACTTTCAAATCCGGCCTTTTCCTATGCGCACGGTGGTCTGTCGCCCTCTGCCACCAGATGTGCCATGTGTTGCGCGCGGCGGCGCGCGGTCTGGGCGTTCGCCCGGTCGCTAATCAACCACGTGGGTCGTGGCGACCTGTTTGAGCCAGGCCGCCGACTTCTTAAGACGGCGCTTGTAGCCATCCATCAGATCGACCTCGACAAAGCCATAGCGATTCTTAAAGGCATTGGCCCAAGACCAGTTATCGATGACGGCCCAATAATGGTATCCGCGACACTTGGCGCCCTCGGCGATTGCCTTGGCAACCCACTCCAGGTGCTGGCGTACAAAGTCGACGCGGTAGTCGTCCTGGATGGTTCCTTCGGCGTCACGGTTCTTGTATTCGTCCATGATGCCAATGCCGTTCTCGGAAACGAACCACTCAAGATCGGGGTAGTTCTTGGCGCAGTCCATGCCAAAGTCGTAGAGGCCCTGCGGGTAGATCTCCCAGCCGCGGCTCTCGTTCATAACGGCGTCGGGCCACACGTACTCGTCGGCAAAGTGCGGCAGGCCGTACTGGTCGACCTTGCTCGCCGGCGCCTGAACACGCGTGGGGTGGTAGTAGTTGCAGCCGAGCCAGTCGACAACACCCTGCTTGAGAATCTCTTGGTCGCCGGCACGGAACGGGAGCTTAACGCCGCCCTCGGCCAGGCTGTCGAGCACGTCGGCGGGAAGCTCGCCCTTGGTAATAAGGTCGAGCCACCAGCGATTGTTGATGCCGCTGGTCATACGCACGGCCTCGAGGTCTGCCTCGCTGGGGTTCTGTTTGGTGTAGACCGGGGTAAAGCAGTTGATCATGCCGATCTTGGCATCGGCGCGAATAGCGCCCTCGTCATAGGCGCGACGATAGTTGGCCACGGCCAGCGCGTGTGCCAGCGAGATGTGATACTGCACGGTGCGAGCGCGGTTGAAGTCGTGGAGTTGCGGGAACCACACGCCCTCTTGATAGCGCTGCTCGGGCTCGACGATGGGCTCGTTAAAGGTGAACCAGTACTTAATCTCCTGGCCAAACTCGTGGAAGGCGACGTCAGCGTAATGCGCGTAAGCCTCGACGACCTCACGGCTCTCCCAGCCGCCACGGTTAAAGAGATAGGTGGGCATGTCAAAGTGGTACAAGTTGACAAACGGCTCCAGGCCGGCCTCGCGAGAGGCGCGGAACAGCTCGTGATACCACGCAGCGCCCTCCTCATTAAGGTTGCCGTCGGCATCGAGCAGACGGCTCCACTGGATGGAAGTGCGATAGGTATTCAGGCCCAAGTCCTTCAAAATGCGAAAGTCTTCCTGGTACTTGGCCATAAAGTCATTGCCGGCATAAGAGCCAACACAGTTGTAGAACGAACCCAGATCCTGGATGGACCAGGTGTCCCACAGGTTCTCGAGCTTGCCGCCCTGGTTCCACTGACCCTCAGTCTGCGGGCCGGACATAGCAGCGCCAAAGAAGAAGTCGTTGGGCAGCTGATACTGTGCCATCAAAGTCCTCGCTTTCGTGTTCTAGAGCTTTCGGTTGGAGACGGGTTTGCTTTGGCAGGTTATCCGGCGCGGGCGCGCACCGGTCATACCGATATCCAACCCGCCAAAACAAAACCGTCCCCAAACGGTCGATCCTGTTCTGCGGAAGGATTCCGTTCGTTGCTTAAACTATAGCGTTCTAATTTTAAAAATAAAGCGTCTTTTTCTTTTTTCTTTCTCGAACTTCTTAGATAAAAGTAATATGGGTGCCCTGTTGAGGGTTATACTTACTTTTGTATTCATATAAGTCGGAAAGGAGGTTCCATGATTCCCAAATACGAGGCGATAGCTGCAGATATTCGTCGAAGTATTGAGGATGGCGCTCTTAAACCGGGCGACAAGCTTCCCACCGTCGTTGAGTTCTGCGAGCTCTATAGCGTTTCAAAAATCACCGTCAAACGAGCTATTGAACAAATCACCGAGGAAGGTCTTATTACCAGCCGACGCGGATCGGGTACCTACGTTAAGGACACGGCGGGGCTTCCCGGCCAGGCGTTTTTCCAGGGCAAAAACGACCGTGCCCAAGGCTTTTCATATGAGCACCGCGGGGAGAAGGTGACCTCGGTGGTCTACGATTTCTCGATCGTTAATCCACCAGCGGACATCGCAGCCCAGCTGGGAATTGCCGAGGATGACTTTGCCTATCACGTCGTGCGCGTGCGTCAGGCCGATGAGAAGCCCATCGTTATCGAGTACACCTACATGCCCCTCGAGCTGATTCCAGGCCTTAAAAAGAAGGACCTGTACGGATCGGTCTACCGCTTCATCCGCGAGCAATGTGGGCTGAAGATTTCGAGCTTCCACCGTACCATTCGCGCCGTGGCAGCAACCGAGGAAGAAGCCGAGCGTCTGGACACCAAACCTGGCTCTCCCCTGCTCGAACTCACCCAGATTGGCTTTTTGGACAGCGGCGCCGCCTTTGAGTATTCGGTCTCGCGCAACGTTGGCGACCGCTTTGAGTTGCACAACGTAACGTTGGCATAGGTTTTTGTAGTCACGTGGGCGCTCGTTTTGAGCTGTTTTGTGCAACGCCCGCGCAACATAATGGGGGTATGAATATGTCCGATTTGATTAAACTGACGCCGATCTTCCACGAGAAGATCTGGGGTGGCC
>CAMQHT010000015.1 GCA_947001705.1 uncultured Collinsella sp. | reverse complement strand
CCCCCCCCCAAAAAAAACCCCCCCCCCCGCCCCCCCCCCCGCCCCCCCCCCCCCCCCCCGCCCCACCCCCCCCCCCCCCCCCGGGCGCCCCCCCCCCCCCCCCCCCCCGCTTGGTATCGCGCATAGATTCGCGAGGTGTTGTGGCAACCGACGCTTACTTGGCGTCGTAGGCCTCGGCATCCCACCAGTCGAGCTGGGCGATGTTGTCGCGGATGTGCTGGCAGCTCTTGTGGAAGCCCTCGAGCTCGTGCTCGGACAGGTCGAGCGTGTAGACTTCCTCGACGCCCTCGGCACCGATCACGCACGGCAGGGAGGTAAAGATGCCCTCCTCGTCATACTGGCCGGTCATAAGCGTAGAGGCCGAAAGCACGGCGTGCTCGTTGTGCAGCACAGCGGCGCAGGCGCGCGCGGCGGAGTTGGCGACGGCGTACTCGGTGCACTGCTTGCCCTGGTAGGTCACATAGCCGCCCTTGCGCGCGAGCTCCTCGACCTCCATGTGGTCAAAGGCGTACTTGTCGGGGTCCTCGGCCTGAAGCTCGTTGAGGCTCTTGCCGGCGATGGTCGCGGCCTTAAAGGCGGCCAGCTGGCTAAAGCCGTGCTCGCCGATCATGTAGGCGTCGATGGACTTGGGGCTCACGCCGACCTTCTTGGAGATCTCGGTACGCAGACGGGCGGAGTCCAGACCGCAGCCCGAGCCGATGATCTTCTTGGGGTCGTAGCCGGTCAGGTGCCACAGCTCGGTGCACACGACGTCGCAGGGGTTGGAGATGCTCACGAAGATGCCGTCGAAGCCGGCGTCGACGATGCACTTGGCAAAGGTGCGGGCGGCGTCGGTGGTAAAGAACAGCTCGCCGTCGCGGTTACCGGCGGCCAGCGCGACCTTGCCGGCGGCGTTGACGATGACGTCGCAGCAGGCCAGCTCCTCGTAGTGGTCGTAGCAGTTGACGATCTTGGTGTTGTACGGGACAAACGAAAGGGAGTCGCGCAGGTCCTGGACCTCGGACGTCACCTTGGCCTCGTTGATATCGCACAGGTACAGCTCATCGGCAATGCCCTGCATGAGCAGGCTGTTGGCGACATGTGCTCCTACGTGGCCCTGGCCGACCACACCGATCTTACGCGTCTGGTACATATATGTATCCTTTCGGCCGAGTTTTTCGCGTCGAACCATTGTAGCCTCCTGCTATCACTTTGCCAGACTAAAGCGCCATAGATTTTTGGGACATGCCGTAATCTCTACTTTTGGAGTGATTTGGGCCGCTGGCGGTGTCTCGGAGCGATGTACTCGCGCGGATGGGGCCGCTCGTTGTACCATAACTGCAACTGACTCGTAAGGAGCATCCATGCCTATTCGCATTCCCGACGCCCTCCCTGCCGCCGCGCAGCTCGAGAGCGAGAACATCTTTGTCATGACCGAGTACCGCGCGCTGCACCAGGACATCCGTCCGCTGCGCGTGCTCATCCTCAACCTCATGCCCACCAAGATCGCCACCGAGACGCAGATCATGCGCAAGCTCTCCAACACGCCGCTGCAGGTGGAGGTGGACCTGCTGCGCACCAAAACGCACGAGGCCACCCACGTGAGCGCCGGCCACCTGGAGACGTTTTACCGCACGTTCGACGACATCCGCGACATCCACTACGACGGCCTGATCATCACGGGCGCGCCGGTGGAGCAGATGCCGTTCGAGGAGGTCGACTACTGGCCCGAGCTCTGCCAGATCATGGATTGGTCCACCACGCACGTGCACTCTACGCTGCACATTTGTTGGGGCGCGCAGGCCGGTCTGTACCATCATTACGGCATTCAGAAGTATGACCTGCCGGCAAAGGCGAGCGGCGTGTTCGAGCATTATCTGGTCAAGCCGCAAAGCCCGCTGGTCCGCGGCTTTGACGACCGTTTCTATGCCGTGCATTCGCGCAACACCGATGTGCGCCGCGAGGACGTGGAGGCCGAGCCGCAGCTTGAGGTCGTGGCCGTGTCCGACGAGGTGGGCCTGTATATTGTCAAGTCGACCGACAGCCGCCGCTTCTTTGTCTTTGGCCACCCCGAGTACGATACCGACACGTTGCGCCTGGAGTACGAGCGCGACGTGAAGCGCGGTCTCAACCCCCAGGTGCCGGCGCATTACTTCCCGAACGACGACCCCACCGCCGAGCCGCGCAACGTCTGGCGCAGCCAGGCTCAGCTGCTCTACACCAACTGGCTCAACTACTACGTCTACCAGACCACGCCCTACGACCTGGCTCGCGCCGGCGAGGAGCACTAGGCCGCTGTCGTGGCTGTGGCTGCGGCGGTTATCGTGGCCGCTACGCGACGAGCGTGGATAATCGGACGCATGTTGAATGAGCGTGGATAATCTCCCACTTTTGGTCGAGGAACAGGCCCAAAGTGGGAGATTTTCCACGCTCGATTTTTCTGCGGCTGTCGTAGGCGGCAGCACCACGCGTCGAGTGTTTACGGACAGCATCGCAAACTAGGTAGTTTCGAGCCACAGCATATTTTCTTTTAAGGAAATCGACGGCTTTTGAGGCATAAAGATGTGGAGACAGGGACCTCTGGACAACCGCTCTACCTGCAGATATAGAGCATTGGCCTAAAACGTCCAAAACCGTCAAGCATTTGGTCAGCTGCTGGACAGCATTTGGTCAGACTTCGCATGAAACCGTCTGGTACGTTGGCGCCGTTCCAAGAGTTTGGAGGCGACATGGCAAACATGACGGCGAATCAAAGACTTGCAGGTCACATTAAGGCATGCGAACAGCAGATGAGCTGCGTGTACGCGCGAACTGCGGCGGAGGCAAAGCAGATTGAGCGACGGGTGGCGGCGGGAAGTCTCGAGGCGGTCATGCCAGGGCTGTATGCGCGTCCGGAATATTGGTCCGAACTCAAGTTTCGACAGCGTTATCTGCATCGGGTGCGGGCCCTTGCGCAAAAGCATCCCGACTGGACGTTTTGCTCCTATACGGCGGCTGTTATCTATGGCCTTTCGGTTTCGCATGCCAATTTGACGCACATCCATATCGCCGTGGCACCGGCACAATCAACGACGCCGGACTCTCAGGTCGTTCGCCATCGTTATGTTCGTCAAACACGGGCCACCCAGATGGACATTGCCGTGACCGATATCGATCAAACGATTACGGATTGCCTGGTCGATGCATCGTTTGTCGAGGGACTGATCATTGCGGACTCGGCGCTTCATGAGCAGCTGTTGTCGAAGGAGCATCTCGTTGAGGCAGTCAACAAGCTTGGCTTAAATCGTCGCGGTGTTGTGACGGCGCGCAGGGTTGCACGGTATGCCGATGGCCTGTCGGAAAGCGGTGGCGAGTCCAAGGCGCGCGCCCTGATGATCGAGCGCGGCTGGCAGACGCCGGAGCTGCAAATTGAGCTGTTCGACCCGGTTGAGCCGGGACGGCCGTATCGCGTCGACTACTTGTGGCGCGTGGAAGATCGGCTGATCATCGGGGAATTTGACGGATTCGTTAAAAGCGAGAAGGCAGCGGAGGAGGGCAAGCTCGCAAAGGCGCAGTTTGATGAGCGCCAGCGCGAGTCGAGGCTTTCGCTGCTTGATAACTGCAGGATCGTGCGCTTGTGCTGGGATGATCTGAGGGATCCGGCAAAGCTCGATCGCAAGCTCAAAGTTGCCGGCGTGCCGCGTGCATGTTGAGGCGGTTGCGGGGCGTTAAGCTGCACGAGCGCGGATAATCGGACACACGAGCGCGGAAATCTGGACGCGCGTTGATTGAGCGTGGATTATCGGACGTTTGAATAATGAGCGTGGATAATCTCCCGTTTTTTGCCCCCGAACAGTCCCAAAGTGGGAGTTTTTCCACGCTTATCTTGCGGGTGCGATACAACGACATTTAGGCGCTGACGATGTTGGGCAGCGGCGGGTCGTGGACGTCGGTGGGGACGTGGTCGATGCGCTGTTCGTCAAAGGCGATGCCGACGATTTGACATGCGGGCGAGAGCATGGACAGGTAACGGTCGTAGCAGCCGCCGCCGTAGCCCAGGCGCGCGCCGGTTTGGTCGAAGGCCACGAGCGGCACAACAATCATGTCGAGTGCTTCGGCAGGCACGATGGGGAAGCGGTTGCTGCCGATGTCCGCGGCAGCGAAGGCTCGCGTGGGATGAGTGATAAACGGAGCCGCGGACGCATCGTCGGCGGCAACTGCCCGCATGCACATACGCTGGCCACAAGCTGCGGCTTCGGCTGCCGAGAGCATGCACGGATAGGCTGCGCGCCAGCCGCGCGCGGCGGCCGCAGCGGCAAACGCGGCAGGGTCTGCCTCGGAACCCATCGCGGCATAGACGGCAACGGTGCGCGGCGCCGCGGCATCCAAGCGGCCCAGCAGCTCAACCAGCCGTGCACAGATATCAGCAGACTTCGCTGCCCGCAAGTCCAAATCAAGAGCATCGCGCCGAGCAATCACCGCCCGCCGCAACTCAGCCTTATCCATTCCAGCCCCCTCTCCCAAACCTACCAAAAAGGGACAGGTTTTTTTTGGCAGGTTTTATCTGGGCAAATGTCGAAACCACCACAAAGGTGCCTGTCCCCTTTGTGGTGGTTTTGCTTGCTGTGGCTAGCCCAGCAGGTCGACTACGTTGAAGTTGGCGTTGCTCTTGGCGATGACGTCGCGGCCGCCAAAGACGCAGGTGGGCGACTCGGCTGCGATGCGCGTCACGTCGGCGCCGAGCGAGCGCAGCTCACCGGGCGTGGCGGCGAGCATCTGGGCGCGACGCTCCTCGCGCGCATGCGGATCGAGCCCGGCCAGGTAGGTCGTGTTGCGGCGCTTGGTGAGCGCGTACGGCTTCACCGGCGCGTCCATGCCGCTCACGCAGCTCACGATAAAGCCCTCAAAGGCGGCTTCGTCGGGCTCAAAGCTGCCAAGCCATGCACCCGCGCGCTCCACGCGCTCAATCGAAGGATCGATCGCCGGGTCGCGGTAGGTGTAGAACGCCGCCTGACGCTCACCTGCCGCGCGGAATCCGCAGCCGTACGCCCCGCCCTTCACGCGGATCTCGTTCCACAGGTAGTCGTAGGAGAGCGCGTTGGCAGCCACGGCCCAAGTGCCTGTCACGTCAATGCCCAGGCGACGCGGGTCACACGCGCTTGCCGCAAAGCAGATGTCGCTGGGGATCACGAAAGCCTCGTGGCGGTCGCACGGCGCCGGCACCACGAGCGCGTCGCGGCCGGCACCATCGCCCGCACCCAGCCCCAGGTTGCCCGCGGCATCCCAGTACGCGTCAAAGTCCTCATCGCTGCCGGTAAAGCTCGCCATGCAGCCATCGGCCACAAAGATGTGGCCTGCCAGCTCGGCAAGCTTGGCGCGCAGGTCGTCCAGGCGCTCGTCAAAGTGGTCGAGCAGATCGCGCAGGAACAGGTAGAAGTCCACGCCCGAAAGCTGCTCGCGCACCACGGCCGAAGGCGAGCTGTAGCTCATCGCGCGACCGAGCGCCGCCGAGTGACCGTTGTTGATAAAGCCCTGCTCAAGCCCAATGCGAATCTGCGTGAGCACGTCGCGCACGCGGTCGGCGTCGGCATCTGCCAAAAGCGTGCTCGACCATACCTCGCGCGGCAGACTCGCCAGTGCATTAATCTTCTCGGACAGGGCGCCGGCGCTCACCAGCAGGTAGGGGCGCACGCCGTCCACGTCGGGCTGGGTCATGACTTCGGTCGTAAAGCTCAAAAAGCCCAGCTTGCCAGCGAGCAAGTTGTCGAGTTCCTCGGCCGAGTGCTCGCGCGTGGACAGCTGCTTAAGCAGGCGGCAGAGCAGCGTCACGTAGGGCAGGTCCTCAAACGCGACGCATCCCAGGTCGAAATACTGCATGGCATAGGCCAGGCGGTTGGTGGGGATGTCGTGGCGCAGGCAGGGGATGGGCGCGGTCGTGTCCACAACGAGCGGCGGCTCGGGGCGCGCCTCGCCAATGTCGGACACGCGCAGGCGCGGCAGCGTGGCCTTGGCCTCGGGCGTGTCCTCCGCCTCCTGCGCGGCACGCAGCGCGGCCGTGCACTCGACCACATCGGCCAACTCGGCATCGGTCATGGCATCGCGCTTGGCTGTCAGCTCGGCGGCCTCGGCACCCTCCGAACCCTCGGCGGCGTCCACCGGCACCAGCTCGACCAACGCCATGTGGTCGTTTTCCAGCACGAGCTCGCGCAGCAGGTCCTCAAAATAGCTGCCGTCCAGCTCGCCGCGCAACTCCTCGTACACCGGGCCGTACTTGAGCGCCAGCGTTGCGGCGTCGTCATCGTAGAGCCAGGTGCTCAGCGCGTCGCACGCAATGGCCACGCCGTCGGCGATACCGTAGTCGCGCTGGCGCAGGTCGTATTCGTTGCTACTGATGATAGCTTCCAGGCGCTCGCGCGGAACGCCGTGCTCGCACAGGTCGCGGCAGGCGTCCTGGAACACGCGACGCAGCTCGCGCGCCACGCCGGGCTGCGCGTTTTGCAGCATGATGAGCTCGTAGGGCTGCAGGCACTCGGCCGCGGTGTAGCTCACCACGTTGCCGCCCAGGCCGGCGGCCAGAATGGCCTTCTTAACCGGTGCTTCGTTGGAGCCCAGCAGTGCCTCAAACAGGATATCCGCCGCGATCGTGCGCTTGCGGTCGAGCGCGCTGCCCAGCACAAGGCCCAGGCCCACCAAGGCGTTCTCGGGCGTGGTGGACATCTCGATGCGTTTGTACTCGCAGGTCACGGGTGCCTGCACGACCAGCGGATTGGGCGCCAGCATGGACGGGTCCTCGCCGGCGGCAACGGCTGCGTCCATGCGGCAGCTCGCGGCACTCGGCTGCGACAGATAGCGCTCGTCCAAAAACGCCAGTGCGCGGCCCACATCCAGGTCGCCGTAGAGCGTGATATAGGAGTTGGAAGGATTGTAGTGGCGCGCGTGCGTGTCCAGGAACTGCTCGTAGGTGAGCGTTGGAATCGCGCGCGGATCGCCGCCGCTTTCGTGCGCATAGGCGGTGTCGGGATAGAGCGCGGCGTTGACGGCGTCGTCCAGCACGCTCATGGGGTCGGACAGCGCACCCTTCATCTCGTTGAACACCACGCCGTTATAGCGTAGCGTGCCCTCGCGCAGGCTTGCGGAGCTGCCGTCGCCCTCGCCCTCGGCGCCCTCCGGCAGGTCCAGCTCGTAGTGCCAGCCCTCCTGCTCAAAAATGGTGGGCTTGGTATAGATGGCCGGGTTGAACACCGCGTCCAGGTACACGTCCATCAGGTTGTACAGGTCCTGCTCGTTGGTGGTGGCGACGGGGTAGATGGTTTTGTCTGGGTAGGTCATGGCGTTGAGGAACGTCTGCATGGAGCTCTTGATCAGGTCGACAAACGGCTCCTTGACGGGGAACTTGGCCGATCCGCACAGCACCGAGTGCTCAAGAATATGGAACACGCCGGTGGAATCGGCCGGCGGCGTCTTAAAGCCAATGGCAAAGGCCTTGTTTTCGTCGTCGCACGCCAGGTACAGCAGGCGCGCGCCCGAGGTGGTATGGCGCAGTACGTAAGCGTCCGAGTCGAGTTCGGGCACGGTCTCGCAGCGCTCGACGGTAAAGCCGTGGCAGGTAGTGCCGGGCACCAGCAGCGCGGCAGCAGCGGCGCGCGGGTCGGTTGAGGTAGTGGACATATGCAGTCTCCTTTGACGCCCCAACGGGGGCGAATCGAGTCGAATCCTCGAGAGTATACCCATATGGGGCCTTCGACCAATCTGCCGCACGAGCGTGGATTTTCGGACACACGAGCGTGGATTTCCGGACGCATGCCGAATGAGCGTGGATTTTCGGACGAAATCGGCCGCCAAAAGCCCAAAAACCGTCCAAATATCCACTCTCGATATCCGACCGTTCATAATCCACGCTCATCCGCCGCCCGCACAACTCTCATATCTCATTCGTCTCTAATACGAGAGATAACAGATAGATGAGAGATAAATATGAGAGATAACAATGCTGCAAAGAGACGGGCAACCATGGTATTGTCTCAATATAGATTGTTTTACCAGCAACAACATGTTTAAATGAAACAGATGACAGACATCTTATCTTTCATCTCTCACTCATCTCTAATATGAGAGATAACAGAAAGATGAGAGATAATTACGAGAGATAACTGAGAGACGAGGGAAATCTATCCGCGGCATTCTTCGCAGAACCGAGCGAAAGGACGTGCAGATGAACGAAAACGAACTGACCGGTCTGCTCGAGTCTTTAAGGCGCATGGGCTCGGACGATCTTAACGTCGAGGTCAAGGAGAGCGCCACGACACTTTCCCGCGACGTATGGGAAACGGTCAGCGCTTTCGCAAACACCGCCGGCGGCATCATCGTACTCGGAGTGAGCGAGCACGCGGGTTTTGTCCCAGTTACAAACTTTGAGACCGAGAAAGTGCTCAACCAATTCGTGGCGGGCATGGGCGATGCCGGCGGTCGTGGAAAGCTGGCCAATCCGCCCAAATACACCATTGAGCGCGTGGAGCTCCAGGGCACCGTGGTTCTGGTCATCACGATTGAGGAGCTCGACCCGTCGAGCAAGCCTTGCTATGTCATGGAGCGGGGCGCTCAAGGTGGCAGCTACAAACGCATCGATGACAAAGATGTCCCGCTTTCGTCGACCGAGGTTTTGGCACTGTCGTCATATGAACGGACGAGTCCTAGCGATCGCGATGCGGTGCCCGGTACGAGTGTGGGCGATCTCGACGAGTCGATGGTCGACCGCACGATAGAGCGTGCCTATTCGCTGACGCCTCGAGCGATGCGCGGTGCGGCGGACAAGAAGACAAAGATGGAGCGTCTGAATTTCCTCGACTTCCAGGGCAATGTTACCAAGGCCGGCCTCCTTGCCGCGGGCGTTTACCCTCAGCAGTTCTATCCCAAGCTCTTCATTGATGTGGCTGTCCACGTGGGAACTCAAAAGGGAGCTGCGGGGCCACTAAGGTTTATGGACCGCACAGTCTGCGAGGGCACCCTGGGCGAGATGATTTCGGATGCCGTCGCAGCTGTCGCCAAAAACCTGCGCCGCATCTCGACCGTCCAAGGCGTCTCGCGTATCGACTCGCTGGAGATCCCCGAGGAGGTCCTGCGCGAGGCAGTCGCCAACGCGGTTATCCACAGGGAATACGGGGATCGGTTCTGTGGGCAATCGATCGCCGTCGACGTCTTTGACGATCGTGTCGAGGTGACGAATCCTGGCGGCCTTTACGGGGGAAAGACTCGAGAGAACTTGTTTGACGGCAGCTCCCGATGCCGTAACGCGACGATCGTGAAACTCATGTCGATTGTCCCGCTTCCGGATGGCGCAGGTTCGCCGGCTGAGGGCAATGGCTCGGGCATCCCGATGATGATCGATGCCATGCGCGCGCATGGTCTGGCCGAGCCCCTGTTCTGCCCGGGGTTCGATCGGTTCAAGGTCGTACTTTACCGTTCAAAGATCGAGCCGGTCGATCATGGCGGAGGCTTAATTGTGACGGCACTCAAACACTACGGCGAGCTGGGGACGCGTGAGCTGGCAAAACGCACGGGGCTTACAATTTCCCAGGTTAGGTCGCGCGTCAACGCGCTCATTGCTCAAGGCGAGCTTGAGCCCACGGCGCCGTCGACAAGCCGCAACCGCAAATATCGACTGTCAGAGCGCGTGGAATAAATGCGTTAGTGGACGAGGCGACCCAATAATCGACCCTCGATTGGCGCCCACTAAGGTAAAGCGGTTGTTGCCCAGTCGACGGTGATGCTAAAGACTCGGCTTACGCCGGCATGGCCCCGAACCCGTCCATCAGGAACAGCCTGAGAACCAGCTTGATGACATTTCCCGGTTTGACTTCAGCCGTGCCAAAGACGCTGCGCTCGGCGAGCTCGCTGCAGTATGCGTAGATATCGCGGATAAGGTCCGCGCCCGAAAGCGTAAACATGTAGCCTGCGTCCGAAAGCGCATTGGGCGCGGCGGGCAACTTGGCCATGTGACAGAACGTTTGCAGGTCGGGCGCCATAACATTCTGGTAGTCGAGGTGGCCGCTGGCATCCTGCGCGGCAAGCTCCAATTGGCGCACAAAATCCAGCGCCGCCGCTAACACAAAGCTCGGCGTAGGCGCATTGACGTCCTGAGTGGTCGCCACAAGCCTGCCCGCCGCCTGCGTGACAAGCCAGGCGACCTCGCGCTGGCAACGCACGGCCTTGCGCGTAACCGGCTTGATGGACGAAGAAGAAACGCTCCCCTTAGGCGGATTCGAAGCAGCCATAAGACCCTCCCATGAACAATCCGGCCCAACAAGCCCGGATGAAACACTTGCTACATCAGTATACAGGGGAGTGGGGTAGCGGGGTACAAGCGCGCCAGCGGCAAACCGAGAGCATCAACAATGTGCCTCCGCTCTATTTGGACGATGGTACGTGGGTCATTAAGTACTCGGTTCAAGCGCCGGGTACCGTTGGTTTTCGAGACCAGAATTACAACCGTAAAATGCTCAACTGCATGGAATGTGGCGTCCCAGTCGGAGTCATATTTGCAACTGAGGTGGGCTATAAGGTGCTCGGCCTTGCGTTTGTTGAGCGGTTCGAGCCCGAAAACGGATGGTTTGTTCTGCACGGTCCTGTTCATAAAGGCGGACCGGACCCTCGTTTTGCGCCCGACATGAGTTATCTGAAGCACATACCCGTCGATATTGAGTTTGCCGGACAGGGTGCGACCGACGATGAAATTTGGCTTTGGCGGTCTTTTACGATCGTGCTGTTTGATCGGATCGCGTGGCGATGCAATCTCGCGCACGCCTGCCGGTGCATGCTCTTCCTGATTTGTATAGCGAGAGGGGAGCGAGCGTGAGCTGGCGAGGCGATATTGCGATGGGGAAGTACGGAAAACTGCCGTGCGCCCTTATAGACAACAAAATGTTTCCGAGCGTAGAAGTTGATTGCGGGTCGTTTGTCGTCGCCTGTCCTTGCTGCGGCTCGCAAATACCGTGCCTCGACATTCGGTTCATCGATGCGTGCGACAGACTTAGCGACGAAGTGAGAAAACGGACAGGCGTTCATATGCCGGTGTATCAGGAGAAATGCCCTGTTTGTGGCCTCGATATCGTGTATGACGCCGGCGACGAGGGATAGGTGATGCGGAGGAGCTGGCTGTGAAGGCATCTCTGTCCCTATAAATAAACCCCCTCACCGAGCTGCTTGTGGAACTCGGCGTGATGGTCGCGTGCCCAAGTAAAGAGTGCCTGGTCAAAGTCGGTGCGCGTGGCCGGGACGCCAAAGACGCCGGCAACTTCGACGCGCACAAACTCCAGTGCCGGCAGCTTGTTGATGGCAGTGAGGGCAAACGGGGACGAGGGCTCCTCGAACAGATAGCGGCTGCCTTGCAGCGCGTCGCAACTGGTGCACGTGTTGCCGAGCGACGGGGTTTTGGAGGCTCGCGCGCCTACGGGCTTGTAGCCGCAGCGCTTATGAAGGTAGTCGCGGATCTCGCCCGGCGCGCAGCCAAGAGCGGGCACGATGGCGAGTGCGTTGGCGTTGGCCGTGTCGATGGCAATGTGCCCGGCCTTGTTGGGCGCGTGCGCGATGGCGATGCTCTGGTCGTTATCGGTTCGATAGGGAATGCCGAAGGCCGCGACCGAGGTCTCTTTGTGACACTTCCAGCACTCGCGCTTGCCCAGTACTAGATATATATACGGCGCTGAGGGGTCGGATCGGTCAACACCGGGCAGCCACTCGGCAAAGGGCTCGGGGTTGACGCCGCTGGGTACATACCAGATCTTCTTGGTCCGGTCCCATTTGGCGCCCAGTGCTTTGGCTTCTTCTTTGTGCGAAAAGGGGACATCGAGCTCGGTGCGCATGGCGGCTCCTTGGTGCTGCGGGTGCAAGTGGCTCAAGGATACCGCAGGGCGCAGACATCGCGGCGTTTTGCTGAGAAGTTGCGGTGCGGACTGATTGGTTATGCCGATGGATAGATTGGTAAGTAGATGGTCGGCTTTTGGCCAGTTGGGCGGTTGGAGCAGCTTGTGGCGCAGTTTTGTGTCTGGCTATTGTTGGTGTTGGGGTATTGAATTTGTTTGGCAGCCATTTGTCAGGTGAATTGGTGTTACGTTGCGATGACGGTTGGAGCTGCCAGTGGATTTGGCGACATAAAACAAAACAGCCCAGAGGACATAGCCTCTGAGCTGCGAACATTTGGTGGGCGTTAGAAGATTTGAACTTCTGACCTCTTCCGTGTCAGGGAAGCGCTCTCCCCCTGAGCTAAACGCCCGATCAAGGGTGCGCAAGCGCGCAAGGGATAATATAACGGAGCCTGAACTCGGTGGCAAGAACATTTTTAAAAATCGCTTACATTGTGGAATTCGGGGGCTTTGTCATATCCATTTCAAAAGAGCCCGCTGCCGCGATTTGACTGTCGCATAATGCAAGGCCATTGCGGTATCGAGCTATGGAAAGACGTCTGCGGAATTGTCCTACCGATAAGCGGACAAGCCTTCGGCTGGTGCCTTCGCCGTGGTAAGGTAAGCCGAATTGTTTCCAGGCTGCTTCGAGGGAATGGAATGAGCAAAGAGCGTGTCGAGCAGGTCGAAGGCGCAGGGGCTTCGGTGCCGATGACCGATATATCGAACATTGATGTGCCCGAGGGCACCGATGAGCTCAGCCGTAGCACCCGCCGCGCTTGGCGCGAGCGCCTGAACAGCGCTTCGACGCGCAAGATGATCACGGGCGTCTTGGCTACGCTGGTGGGCGGTTCGTTTTGGGGCTTCTCGGGCACCAGCGCGAGCTTTCTGTTCGATACCTACCACGTCGACACCTTGTGGCTTATGAGCGTGCGTCAGATTCTCGCCGGTCTACTCTTTATGGCCGTGGTTGTTACGCGCGACCGCGAGCGCCTGATTAAGCTCTGGACCACACCCGCCGATCGCAAGCAGCTGCTGCTCTTTACCGCCTTTGGTCTGCTGTTCAACCAGTTTTGCTATCTTTCGGCCGTGCGCCTGACGAACGCCGGAACCGCGACGGTGCTCCAGTGCCTGCAGCTCGTTATCGTCATGGGCTACACCTGCGTGACCGATCGCCGCATGCCTCGCGTGCGTGAGGCCGTTGGCATTGGGTTGGCCCTGGGCGGCACCTTTTTAATCGCTACCGGCGGCGACCCTACCAGTCTGAGCATATCGCCGCTTGGCCTGGTCGCAGGCCTTATGTGTGCGGTCAGCGCCACGTGTATGGCGGTGATTCCCGCCAAGATCCTGCCCGAATACGGCAGCCCCATCGTCACGGGCTCGGCAATGCTCACGGCGGGCGTGGTCTCGTGCGTCTTCGTGCAGCCTTGGGCGCATATGCCGGCACTCGACGCTGCCGGCGTCGAGGCGCTCGCGGTATTCGTGGTTATCGGCTCGTTTTTTGCTTACATGCTCTATATGCAGGGCGTTAAGGACATCGGCTCGGTGCGTGCGAGCCTCATCGGAACTGTGGAGCCGGTTTCGGCGACCATCACCAGCGCCGTTATGCTGGGCACGGTGTTTTTGCCGACCGACCTTATCGGCTTTGCCATGATCATCGTGATGATGTTCCTCACGGTGTAGCTGGCGCCGCCGCCAAGACAGAAAAGGTGTTGTGCCGCATTTTCGCCAATTGACGTCCGTGTCTGGAGTTTAGCTGTCGATGCTCAAAATGCCATAAACTAGTAATGTTATGGATTTTTTCATTGCGACTCAATTGCGAGGATTTCTTTATGGCTGGTAATCACTTTAAGGGCAGCGATAGCGGCCGTCCTGCAGTTCCGCCGCGTCCGAACGGGGCTGGTAAGGCCGGCACGCCGGGCGGCGCTGGACAGGGCGGTTCCAGTAAGCGCGTGTCCCCGGGCGAGACGGCGATGTTTACCGCTCTGTACGAGCAGTCTCAAAAGGCAAAAAAGACCGGCCGTGCAAGAGGGAATGTCTTTGCGGGCGGTGCAACCTCCGCGTCGCAGCCGAGCGGGGCTCCTTCGGTACCTGCGAACAACGCAGGTGCTGCCAACGCCGCAAATGCCGCCGGCAACGTTAATGCCGGCAAGGCCGCCAACAATACTCCCTCTGCCGGTGGCGCGGGGCTTACGGGTAACCTTGGCACGATTTACACCGGTGCCTCCGAGACTGGCACGTTCGCCCGCCTGGATGATAGCGGTGCCGAGTTTGCGGGCTCGGGTTCCAAGGAAGATTATTACGATTTTGGCTTGAACTACGGTAGCGACGCTTCGTCGAGTTCGACCTCTGACGGTCTGGTCCGTCATCGCCATCGCAAGGGCGAACGCAAAAAGCGTCACACCGGCGCCATTATTGCCGCTGTAGTCGCGGTGCTTCTCGTTGCGCTTGGCGCAAGCGGCTTTATGCTGCTTAACTCGGCAAAGACCGTAAAGAGTGAAGCGAAGGAGGCCGTCGAGATTGTCGGTGGCCTTAAGGACAAGGTCACGTCGGGCGATTTTTCGACGCTGCCTGACGACGCGAAGAAGATTGATGAGCTTTGCGACAGCATGAAGGCGGAGACCTCGAGCCCGCTGTGGACAGCGGCTTCGTTTATCCCGGTGTATGGCAGCGACATCAATGCGGCCCGCACCATGATCGACGCCCTGTCCGATGTCTCGAGCAATGCGCTGGTTCCCATGGCCGATAACCTTTCGCAGGCCACGCCCGGCAAGCTGTTTCAGGACGGCATGATTAACGTGTCCGCGCTGCAGGCGGTCGCCGATTCGCTTTCCAGCAGCTCGAAGGTGTTCAAGAGCGCCAACGAGAAGGTCCAGGGCATTGGCGATACTCATATTTCCCAGGTGACCGAGCTGGTCGATAAGGCCAAGGACGGCTTTGCCACCCTCAACGGCGCGGTTGACGCGGCGGAGAAGGTCGCCCCCGTCCTTCCGCAGATGCTCGGCGCCAACGGCCAGACGCGCAACTACCTTGTGTACGCCATGAACAACGTCGAGATTCGTGCCTGCGGCGGCTTTGGCGGTTCGCAGGGCCTGATTTCGGTCACCGACGGCCAGATGTCGATTGGCGAGTTTGTTCCCCGCATTGGACTCAGCGAGGATGAGGCAGTCGAGAGCGTCGACGAAGAGGATGAGGCGCTGTTCGGCAACCACAGTAACCTGTACAACTCGGGCAATACCTATTCGCCTGATTGGCCCCGCAACTCGCAGCGTGTCGCAGCCCTGTGGAAATCTCAATATGGCCAGGACGTTGACGGCGTCGTGGGTATCGACCCGGTGTTCCTGCAGTATCTGCTGGGCCTGGTCGGTAACGTGTCGCTGCCCGACGGAACGGTTGTCGACGGCACCAACGCCGCAAAGGTCCTCATGCACGATGTGTACTGGAACTATCCGGTCGAGGAGTCGGACGGCATCTTTGCATCCGTCGCCAGCGCTGCCTTCGACAAGATCCTTGGCGGTATCGGCGATGTCGATGTTACGAAGCTTGTCAGCGCCGTTGAGCGCGGTGCCGAAGAGGGCCGCCTGATCGCGTGGATGAAAAACGATGACGAGCAGAACGCTATCAAGGAGATGAACATCGACGCCTCGCTGCCCGATCCGGATGACCCGAGTGAAGATCCCGTTGCTGGTGTCTACTTTAACAACCTGAGCTTCTCCAAGCTCGACTGGTACCTGAATGCCGATACGCAGATTGGCCAGGGCATCAAGAACGGTGACGGCACATGCTCGTATCGCATCACCGTTACCCTGACGAACATCATGACGCAGGAGGAGGCCGGCAAGCTGCCCGACTACGTCGCGGCGAGCGCGCCCGATGCCGCGCGCGACGACGAGCGTCTGAATGTCTCGTTGTTTGCCCCGACGGGCGGCATCATTACTGATCTGACCGTCGAGGGCACCCAGTTTGGTCTTGGCGCCGCTACGTGGCATGGAATCCCCTTCTATTCGGGCACCGTTGACCTGCATGCTGGCGAGACGACGACGATCACATATACGCTGACCACGTCAGCCGAGGCGGGGGACAAGCCGCTTACGCTGCGTCAGACTCCTACATGCCAGGCGGCTCGCGACAGCGCGTCGGCGTAGGGTTTTTCTGGTAGCGCAGATAATCGAGTACCATTTTGGGGCGGACAGGCAATCTGTTCGCCCCTATTTTGTAAGGAGAGCGCATGAAGTACTTTGGCACCGACGGCTTTCGCGGTGAGGCTAACGTTGGGCTGACGGTAGAGCACGCTTATAAGATTGGCCGTTTTGTGGGCTGGTATTACGGCGCCAACCGCGAGCGCAAGGCGCGCGTCATCGTGGGTAAGGACACGCGTCGCTCGAGTTATATGTTCGAGGCGGCGCTGGTGAGTGGCCTGGTCGCGAGCGGTGCGGACGCCTATATGCTGCACGTGATCCCCACGCCGGGTGTAGCACATCAGACCGTGGAAGGCTGCTTCGATTGCGGCATCATGATCAGCGCGAGCCACAACCCGTTTTGCGATAACGGCATTAAGCTCGTCAATAGCGACGGTTTTAAGATGGACGAGGACGTACTGGAGCTCATCGAGGACTACGTCGATGGCAAGAGCGAGGTGCCACTGGCCACGGGCAACCACATCGGCGCCACGGTGGACTACATGCAGGGCCGCAACCGCTACATTGCCTCGCTCATCGCCAGCGCGAACTTTTCGCTGCAGGGCGTCAAGATCGGCATCGACTGCGCCAACGGCTCGGCGTCCTCGGTGGCCAAGCCGGTGTTCGACGCGCTGGGCGCCGACGTGCGCGTGATCAATGCCGCGCCTGATGGTTTTAACATCAACGTCGACTGCGGCTCCACGCATATGGAGCGTCTGCAGCGCCACGTGGTGGAGCAGGGCTTGGACGTGGGCTTTGCCTATGACGGCGATGCCGACCGCTGCCTGGCCGTGGACGAGCGCGGCCGCGTGGTCGATGGCGACCAGATCCTGTACGTGTGCGGCGTGTACCTGAACAAGCACGGTCGCCTTTCGGGCGGTACCGTGGTTCCGACGATTGCCAGCAACTTTGGCCTGATCAAGTCGTTGGAGCTTGCCGGCCTAAGTGCCGTGACCAGCGGTGTGGGCGACCGCCACGTGTATGCCAAGATGCGCGAGGGCGGTTACAGCCTGGGCGGCGAGCAGACGGGCCATACGATCTTTGGCGATATCGAGCGCACGGGCGACGGCATTATGACCTCGCTGCGCGTGATGGAAGTGATCCGCGCCGAGCGCGAGACGCTCTCGCAGCTCACGGCTCCGTGCAAGCTGCTACCGCAGGCGCAGGTGGCCGTGCGCGTGGCGGACAAGGACGCCGCGCTCGAGAACATGGGCGTGCAGAACGCCATCGCCGAGGCCGAGGCTGCGCTGGCAGGCGAGGGCCGCGTGCTCGTACGCAAGAGCGGAACCGAGTCGGTTATCCGCGTGCTGGCCGAGGCGCCCGACCAAGCATCCGCCGATGCCGCCATGAAGCGCATCGCCAACGCACTCGAGGCTCTGTAGTTACGCGGTTTTACCAAACCGCGTAACTGCTCGACGCTGCAAACGCCCCTAAGCGGCAATCTGACGTTCAATTTCAAGGGCGCGACCAGAAGGTCAGCGCCCTTTCATTTCACGTCACCTTGCTCGCTTAGGGTCGTTTTCGCTGACGTTGCCAAGACATTGGCGTCAACATAGTTGGCGTTGGCGATGGCGTGCTGGTCAATCCTTACAGCTCGTACAGTGTGGTGAACTTGTCCTGCAGGTAGCTGCAGTAGTAGCGGGCGTCAAAGGCCATGCCGCAGGCGCCCTTGATGAGTTCCGGCGCGTCCTTGGCGCGGCCCCACTGCCAAATGTGCTCGCCCAGCCACGCGCGGACGGGCGCCAGATCGCCGCTCGCGCAGGCACCGGTAAGGTCGACGCCGTCGCGGCACATGGCCGGCACAAACATGGCATCGTAGGCGCTACCCAGCGCATACGTGGGGAAGTAGCCAAACGAACCGCCGCTCCAATGCGTATCCTGCAGGCAGCCGTGCGTGTCGTCGGGAACGGGAATGCCCAGGTACTCGTCCATAAAGCGGTTCCAAAGCGCGGGGATGTCCTTGGCCGCAGCCTCGCCGGCAAACAGCATACGCTCAATCTGGTAGCGCACCATAATATGCAGCGGATAGGTGAGCTCGTCGGCCTCGGTGCGGATCAACGACGGCTGCGCGATGTTCACGGCGCGGTAGAGCGTGTCTTCGTCGACGTCGCCGTAGACCTCGGGCGCGTGACGACGCAGCACCTCGAGCAGCGGTCCCATAAAGGCGCGGCTGCGACCAACGGTGTTCTCAAAGAAGCGGCTCTGGCTCTCGTGGATGCCCATGGAGGTGCCGCCCTCCAAGCACGTGCGCGCATAGGCGGGATTGACGCCCAGCTCGTACATGGTGTGCCCGGCCTCGTGGATGATGCTGTAGACGTTGGAGATGCAGTCGTCCTCGTAGATGTGCGTCGCGATGCGCGCATCACCCACGGCAAAGCCCTCGCTAAACGGATGCTCGGTAAAGGCAAGCGTGGTGTCGTCCAGGTCCAGGCCGACAAGCTTCATAAGGTCGAAGCTCATGGCGCGCTGGGCAGCCTCGGGCACGTGGGCGTGCAAAAAGTCGGCAGCCGGCTGCTGGCCGCGCTCGCCGATGGCGTGCACGAGCGGCACGACCGTGGCCTTGACCTCATCGCAAAACGCATCGAAGCTCTTGGCGGAAAGGCCGCGCTCGTACTGGTCGAGCCAAACGTCGTATGGATCGCGCTTGGGGTCCATGAGCTCGGCCTGATGCTTAAGTTGGGCGACGATTCTATCCACATAGGTCTCAAAGCTCGCCCAGTCGTTGGCTGCCTTGGCCTTGTGCCACACGGCGTCCGCCTCGCAGGTGAGCCTGGTCCAGGCCTCGGCTTCTTCGGTGGGGATGGCACTGGCCTCACGTTGATCGCGGCCGAGCACACGGATCTCGTCGAGCAGCTGAGGGTCGTCGATTTTGCCGCCGGCGACGGTCTCGCGCGCCAGCGAGCGCACGAGCTCAACGGACTTCTCGCTGGTCAGCAGCTTGTGATGCTCGCCGGCAAGCGTGCCCATGGCGTCGGCACGCGCTGCTGCGCCGTTGGCAGGAGCAATCGTCGCTCCATCGAACTCGGCAATCTTGAGCAGGTACTCGCGAGTCCACAGCTTGCCTTCGAGCTTGCGGAGCTTCTTGATGCTCTTGCCCGCCTTGGCCTTCTTATCGAGTTTCTTTCCCATACCTATATCCTTGATCTCGCAGGTCGAGCGCCACGGGTGGGCGCGCGGCCAGTTTGCACAGCTACCTGCCTTGTACCCAGCACGAACAAAACGGAACGCGGCGATACGCCCACACAATGTGGTATCCTGTAGCCCAATGCGTTGACGGAGAGGGTTTTGCCCGCCGCGTCGCCGGCAAGAGAGGGAAGGTCATGGGCTGCAAGCCTTCCTGCGGTGGCAAGGGCCAAGCGTTCACTCCCGAGCAGCGACCTCAACGGGCGCGCGGCTAGCGGCGGCGAAGCCCCAGTAGGGAAGCCGTGAGCCTCGCGATAAGGGGCGCAGAGTGGGCACGGCGGGCCAGACATCCGCCGGGTCAAACAAGGTGGTACCGCGGAATTCAACCGTCCTTGGGCAATGCACACGCCCGAGGACGGTTTTTTATTACCGAACCGGGCCGCGTTTTCACAACGCCAGACGGCGGCAGCCGCCTCGGCAAACGGAGAGCGCGAGAGACGAAAGGGAAGACATGAGTCTGATTGATGATCTGGTCAAACTCGAGGAAGAGGCCAAGGAGCTCGTCGCAGGCGCCGACGACGCAGCCAAGCTCGAGGCTGCGCGCGTTGAGCTGCTCGGCCGCAAGGGCCGCATCACCGGCCTGATGCGCATGATGGGCAAGCTCGCCCCCGAGGATCGTCCCGTGATGGGCAAGCGAGCCAACGAGATGCGCCAGCTGATTGAGGGCATGCTCGACGAGCGCAACACCGAGATGAAGGCCGCCGCCCTCAAGCGCGCACTGGAGCACGACGCCGTCGACATCACGCTGCCGGGCATCCGTCCGCAGATCGGCCACCAGCACCTGATCAAGCAGATCATCGAGGAGGCCGAGGACATCTTCTGCGGTATCGGCTACACCGTCGAGTCCGGCCCCATGGTCGACACCTCCTACTACAACTTCACCGCGCTCAACGCCCCCATGGATCACCCGAGCCGCTCGGCCCGCGATACCTTCTACGTGGTCGACAACAACCCCGGCAGCGTCGCGCACCCCGAGGCCCACGCCCACGGCGAGTCCGACGTGCTGCTGCGCACCCAGACCTCGGGCGTGCAGATCCACACTATGGAGTCGCAGAAGCCGCCCATCTACATGATCTGCCCGGGCACCGTCTATCGTCCCGACACGGCCGACGCCTGCCACCTGCCGCAGTTCAACCAGATCGAGGGCCTGGTCGTCGACGAGGGTATCACCTTTGGCGACCTCAAGGGCACGCTCGACTACTTTGTTAAGTGCATGTTTGGCGAGGATCGCAAGACGCGTTACCGCCCGCACTTCTTCCCCTTCACCGAGCCCAGCTGTGAGGTGGACGTGAGCTGCCACGTCTGCGGCGGCAAGGGCTGCAACTTCTGCAAGCACAGCGGTTGGATCGAGATCCTGGGCTGCGGCATGGTCGACCCCAACGTCCTGATCAACTGCGGCATCGACCCCGAGAAGTACACCGGCTTCGCCTTTGGTATTGGCGCCGAGCGCGTCGCGGCCCTGCGCTACGACCTGCCCGACCTCAGAACGCTTATGACGGGCGATATGCGCTTCTTAAATCAGTTCTAGGCCCGGCGGCTTTCCCAAGCACCGCACCTTGCCTTTCAATCGTCGGTTGCGTACCTAAGTACGCGGCCCTCCTCTTTCAAGGCAATCTGCGGCACTTGGAAAACCCGTCTCCGTTGCAGTTTTTGGCTCAAAGCCGCATTTATGAAAGGAGACCAGTTAGATGCGCGTTTCTTACGACTGGCTCAAGACCATGATCGATATTCCGGAGGATCCCAAGACCCTTTCGGACGAATATATCCGTACCGGCACCGAGGTCGAGGCGATCGACACCGTGGGCGAGTCCTTCGACCACGTGGTGACCGCCAAGGTGCTCACCAAGACCCCGCACCCCGATAGCGACCACATGTATGTGTGCTCGGTCGACGTGGGTGACAAGAACCTCGACGCCGACGGCAATCCCGCTCCACTGCAAATCGTCTGCGGCGCGCAGAACTTCGAGGCCGGCGACCACATCGTCACGGCCATGATCGGCGCCGTGCTTCCCGGCGACGTCAAAATCAAGAAGAGCAAGCTCCGCGGCGTCGTGTCCATGGGCATGAACTGCTCCGCACGCGAGCTCGGCCTGGGCGGCGACCACTCCGGCATTATGATCCTGCCCGAGGATACGCCCTGCGGCATGCCGTTTGCCGAGTACGTGGGTTCGAGCGACACTGTGCTCGACTGCGAGATCACGCCCAACCGCCCCGACTGCCTGTCCATGATCGGCATGGCCCGCGAGACCGGCGCCATCTTCGACCGCGATTTCCACGTTGAGCTGCCCGCCATCAAGGCCGAGACCGGCCGCGCGACCGACGACGAGCTTTCCGTCGAGATTGCCGACGAGGGCCTGTGCGACCGCTACGTCGCCCGCATCGTACGTAACGTGAAGGTCGGCCCCTCGCCCGACTGGATGGTCAAGCGCCTTAACGCCCTGGGCGTGCGCCCGCACAACAATATCGTCGACATCACCAACTATGTGATGATGCTCACCGGTCAGCCGCTGCACGCCTTTGACCTGGACACCTTTGCCGAGCGCGATGGCCACCGCCGCGTGGTGGTTCGCGCCGCCCAGCAGGATGAGAAGTTCACGACGCTCGACGGCGAGGAGCGTACGCTCGACGCCGGCATGGGCCTTATCACCGACGGCGAGCGCCCCGTGGCGCTGGCCGGCGTTATGGGCGGCATGGATTCCGAGATCGAGGACGATACCGTCGACGTGATGGTCGAGAGCGCCTGCTTCAACGCCGGTCGCACCTCGCACACCAGCCGCGATCTGTCGCTGATCTCCGACGCCTCCATTCGCTTTGAGCGCCAGGTCGACGAGACCGGCTGCGTGGATGTCGCCAACGTTACCTGCGCGCTGATCGAGGAGATCGCCGGCGGCGAGGTTGCTCCCGGCTATGTCGACGTTTTCCCCGCGCCCAAGACCATCGACAGCATTAAGCTGCGCCTGGCCCGCGTGCACGCCATTTGCGGTGCCGACATCGAGCCCGACTTTATCGAGCGTTCGCTCACCCGTCTGGGCTGCACCGTCGAGCGCGACGGCGAGGACTTTATGGTTACCCCGCCGAGCTTCCGTCCCGACCTGCCGCGCGAGATCGACCTGATCGAGGAGGTCCTGCGCCTATGGGGCATGGGCCGTGTGGCGGCGACCATCCCGGCCGCTAAGAACCACATCGGCGGCCTGACCCGCGAGCAGAAGCTCACCCGCAAGGTCGGCGAGATCCTGCGCGCCTGCGGCCTCAACGAGACCACGACCTTTGGCTTTGCCGCCCCGGGCGACCTGGAGAAGATCGGCATGCCCACCGAGGGTCGCGGCTGCCCCGTGGTGCTCATGAACCCGCTGGTGGCCGAGCAGACCGAGATGCGCCGCTCGCTGTTGCCGGGCCTACTGCAGTCCGTTGCCTATAACGAGGCCCACGGCACGCCCAACGTGCACCTGTACGAGGTCGGCAGCCTGTTCCATGGTCGCGAGAATGCCAGCCTGCCCAAGGAGACCAAGTCCGTCGCGGGTGTGCTCTCGGGCCAGTGGAGCGAGCAGTCCTGGAACATGAAGTACCGCAAGCTGCGCTTCTTCTTTGGCAAGGGCATCGTCGAGGAGCTGCTTGCCCAGCTGCGCATCGAGAAGGTTCGCTTCCGTCCCGTCGAGGGCGAGGGCTATGCCTTTTTGCAGCCGGGTCGTGCGGCCGAGGTTCTGTCCGGCGGAACCGTGCTGGGCTGGGTCGGCGAGATTCACCCCGAGGCGCGCGAGGCGATGGGCATCGATGAGGTCGTCGTTGCCTTTGAGCTCGACTTGGACAAGCTGATCAAGGGCGCCCGCAACCAGGAGAACTACCGTGAGTTCTCGCAGTACCCGGCCGTTGAGCACGACCTTGCCATTGTGGTTGACAACTCCGTGACCTGTGAGGATCTTGAGCGCCGCATTACGAGCGCCGGCGGTAAGTTGCTCGAGGGCGTGCGCCTGTTCGACGTCTACCGCGATCCCATCCGCATCGGAGCGGGCAAAAAGTCCATGGCCTTTGCGCTTACGTATCGCTCCGACGACCACACGCTTACCAGCGAAGAGGTCGAGAAAGCGCACCAGAAGATTGTCACCAAGGTATGCAAAGGCGTAAACGGCGAAGTCCGCGGCTAGGGCTTGCGATGGGGGGCGTAGGGCCTGATGGCGGTTGCTGCGGAGCTCTGCGCGACCGCGGTGTTCGGAATAAGGCATCGCTGACCCTGCATATATGACACGCGCATTACAAAACGGCGTGCTGCTTTTGTGGCGGCGCGCCGTTTTGCTATCATAGCCTGCGGCGTGTTACGAATCATCTAGCTCGTAACACTGATGAAATGGTTCAAGCGGCGCTGCAATCCCATGTGCGGCAACCGGGAGGCGTATATGCACATTCCAGATAACTACCTGTCCCCGCAGACCGATGCCGTTATGGCGGTGGCGATGGTGCCCGTATGGGTTCACTGCATCAAGAAAGTGCGCGCCACGCTCGATCGCGAGCATATGGCCTTTCTGGGTATTTGCGCTGCGTTCTCCTTTTTGCTCATGATGTTCAACGTGCCGCTGCCCGGCGGCACCACTGGTCACGCCGTCGGCGGCGCGCTCATCGCGCTGCTGCTAGGCCCGGAGGCCGCGGCCATCGCGGTTTCGGTCGCGCTGGCGTTGCAGGCGCTGCTGTTTGGCGACGGCGGTATCCTGTCCTTTGGCGCCAACTGCTTTAACATGGCCTTCGTGCTGCCGTTTGCCGCTGCTATCGTGTTCCGTGCGCTCAACAGCCGTTTGCACGACAAGAGCTGGGGCACCTCGGTTTCGGCCATCGTAAGCGGCTGGGTCGGCCTGTGCCTGGCGGCCCTGTGCGCGGCGGTCGAGTTTGGTATTCAGCCCATGCTCTTTACTAACGCTTCGGGCGCGCCGCTGTACTGCCCCTTCCCGCTGTCCATTGCCATTCCGGCCATGATGATTCCGCATATGTTGGTTGCCGGCGTGGTCGAGGGCGTGGCGACTGCCGCGATCTACGGCTTTATCAAGAAGACGGCGCCGAGCGTTATCGTCGGGCCCGAGGCCGTCGATGGCCAGCTTGCTGCCGAGGGCACAACCGCCAAGAAGACCTCGCTGGTCCCCACGCTCATCCTGGTCGCCGTGCTTGTCGTGGCTACGCCGCTCGGCTTGCTTGCCACCGGTGACGCTTGGGGTGAGTGGGACGCCGAGGGCGCCGCGATCGCCGTTCAGGAGGCTGGTGACGACAGTCTGCAGGCTTCGGTCGGTCTCGACACTCCGACCTTTGCCGATGCCCTGCCCACGGGCGATTATCTGCAGGCCTATTCCGAGGAGCAGGGCCTTGGCTTTGCCGGCCAGGCCGCGATGTATATTCTTTCGGGCGTGATTGGCGTGGCGGTGCTCACCATCGCATTCCGCCTGGTCTCGCTGACGGTCAAGGAAAGCGGTGCTCATGGCAATAGCCGAGCTGCCTAGTTGGCTTGCGGCCGAGGAGCGATACGAGCCCGCGGGGGCTCGGCATCGTGTGATGCAAAAGAACGTCCTGCACCTGGCGAGCCTGCTTGAGCGGGTTCGCCTGGGTGGAGGCGCGAACAAGGGCGGGTCGATGGTCGACCGCGCCCTTTCTTGCGTTTCGGCTCCGGTGCGCCTGTTAGGGATGTTCGTTTGCGTCCTGTGCGTGTGTCTGACGCAAAGCCCGCTGTACCTGATGTTGATGGCGGCGATCGCGTTGGTGCTGGTCGCGGTGCGCCCCGTACGCGGGCTGCGCGCTACCTTTGTGCCGGCGTTGGCTGCCGCGGGGTTTGCCGTGGTTCTGGCGCTGCCTGCCCTGCTGCTGGGTGCTTCTGCCTCGGGCGCCATGCTCAAGATTGCACTCAAGACGTTCATTAACGTGTCGCTGGTGCTGGGTGTTTCGTGGACGCTCACCTGGAGCCGCATGTCGGCGGCGCTTAAGATGCTGCACCTGCCCGACGAGGTCATCTTTACTTTCGATATGGCGCTCAAGCATATCGAGGTGCTGGGACGCACAGCGCACGATCTGTGCGAATCGGTCATGCTGCGCAGCGTCGGTTCCGCGCCTGCGGGTTTTTCGCGTACCGATTCGATCGCGGGTATCATGGGCATGACCTTTATCAAGGCGATGGAATGCAGCCGCGCGATGGACGAGGCTATGCTTTGCCGTGGCTTTGCCGGTGCGTATCCGACTCCCGCGCGGAGCGGCTTTGGCTGGCGCGATGCGGTCTATGCGGTCGTCGTGGTGCTGCTCGCCGTGTTGTGCGCGGTGCTGTAGCGCGGGCGGCCGAGCCTTCGATGTGGATAGGGAAGGGCGACGTTTTGGCAAACGATACGAATGGCGTGATGGGCGCGAGCGGTGCTACTGGCGCCAAGAGCGTGCCGCTCATCGAGTTTCGCGACGTGCTGTTCTCCTATGCGGGGCATACGGTTGTCGATGGTGTGTCGCTGCAGGTCGATCGTGGTGAACTCGTTGCCCTACTCGGTCCCAACGGCTGCGGTAAGACGACGATTATGCGCCTTATCAACGGTCTTGAACTAGCGGACGCGGGTGCGTACCTGTTTGACGGGCACGTGATCGATGCGGCATATCTCAAGGATTCCGCAGCCGCTCAGCGTTTTCATCAGCGCGTGGGCTTTGTGTTCCAGAATGCCGACGCCCAGCTGTTCTGCGCTACGGTGGGCGAGGAAGTTGCTTTTGGCCCCGCGCAGATGGGGCTGCCGACAGACGAGCTCGAGCGCCGCGTCCGCGATGCCATGGAGCTGTTCCAGGTTGCCGATCTGGTCGATGCCTCGCCCTATCAGCTTTCGGGCGGGCAAAAGAAGCGCGTTGCGCTGGCTGCGGTGGTGTCGATGAACCCCGATATCTTGGTGCTCGACGAGCCCACCAACGGGCTCGATGAGGACTCGTGCGACATCGTGGTCAACTTTCTACTGGCCTATGTTGCTGCCGGTAAGACGGTCTTGATGAGCACGCACCATCAGGATTTGGTACGACGCCTGGGTGCCCGCGCCATCTATATCGATCGATATCACCATGTGGTCGAGGCGCCGGTGTCTTCGTATGGAACCGAGAGCGGCGCTGCGGAATAGTTGCTGCGTAGAGCGTGCGTAGCGGCCCGCGCGGCTTTGCCGTGATGGTATAGTTATCCAGGTTTTTATGGGGGTGGCTATGCCAAGCTGGAACATTCATATCGCTCAGACGGAGCGTTTGCTGGAGTGCACCGGCGCGCTTGCCAATAGCGTGCGCGACCGCAATGCCTTTTTGTTTGGCTGCGTGGTTCCGGACATTTTTGTGGGCTATATGGTTCCCGGCATTGCCGATCCCATCCCGTATCGTATTACGCACTTTGCCAAGCCTGAGCCTATCCCTAAGCCGCGCGAGCATGAGTTTTGGGACACCTATGTAGCGCCGCTGCTCAAAGGGGCGCCTGTTGGCACGCCGGCTGCCGCGACCTCGATTGCTGAGGAGCGCGAGCGACTCAATCGGGTGCATTATCCCCAACGCTACAAGGACGCCGAGCCGGTTGCCGGTCCCGGCGCCTGTGAGTTCTCGCTTGCGTCCGAAGATGTGGCGCAGTCGCTGCTCGATTTAACGCTGGGCGTCTGGTCGCATCTGGTGGCCGACACGGTATGGAACACGCGTGTGAACCAGTATCTGGAAGCACACGGCGGCAAGCCGTGCGAGGAATTCCGCATTAAAAAGCAGGGTGATTTTGACTGGTTTGGCAAGACGCTCGGCATCGTTTCCATTCCGCGTGCGACCGATCGCCTCTATACCGCTGCGACGCGTTTTGGGCAGTATCCCATCCATAAAGAATATGTGCTCAAGACTATCGGCGTCATGCACGAGATTGTACGCGAAAACCCCGGCGAGCCCGATCATCCGCCGTATCGACTGCTAACCGAGGAGTTTTTCGATGCAACGTTTACCGAGGTCATCGAGCTGACCGAGGCGGGATTTGCGGCTCGCGTTGCTGCTTCTGACGTTCCCGCAGTCCCCCTGATCGCTAGCTGCTAGCTGGCCGGCTTGACGGCGAACAGCTCATCCCAATCGACCAATAGCTCCCGCCGCAGGGCATCTTCGGTGGTGCGTTCCTGATCGGTCTTTGGGATGTAGGGGAGCCCTGCCTTTTTATGGATGAGTTCGGCGATGTTGTTAAAGCTCTTCGTGTCTTTGATTTGCTCATAGGTTATCTGGATAACGTCATAGCCCATGCTTGTGAGGGCGGTGGTGCGCTCGGCATCGGAGAGACTTGCGGCTTCGCCATCGTGGGCGGAGCGGCCTTGGCATTCCAAGATGACGCCCATGCTGTCGTTGTTGCTCTCGATGAGGATATCGGCGTAGCAGCAGGTTTTGTCATACAGTGAGCGCGCGGCGTCGCTGAGTGGGATGCGCACGTTGTTTGCGATGTTGATGCCCATGCCGCCCTCGTTGCGGGGGAGCGAGACAAGCATAGAGGCCTGTACTTCGAAGGGCGAGGCGGTCTGCCCCGTCATGTGCTCGGCCGCCCAGCGCAGTTGTTTAACGCCGCGCAGGCCTGCAGCCTGCTTGGCGAACGCGGCGATATCCGCCGCGCTGAGGAGCGGCGGGCGCTTCCACAAATTGGTGTCATTGCCCTTGGTGTCGACAACACGCTCCCAGCAGCAGTTGGGTGGAATGAGCTTAAGCGAAATAGCTTCATCAAGTTGTTGTTGCGTTCGCTCGCAGGGCTTAAACACTGCAAAGGAGCCGCACATCTCGTAGCAAGCCATGAGTAGCTGGTTGCGTGAGACCTGCGTAGCAAGGCTGAGCAGCGTAAACTCGGGCGACGTGACATCAAATCCATGTTCAGTTTGCCTAAACGACCCGGGAGGCGGCTCTTGGGTCAGGAGGTGCGATTTAAACAGGCTTCGCGACCCGGATTGTGCTCGAGTGAATACAAACCTGTGAAGCGGTGCGTGAAGTAGGTCTTTTACAACTGCATGACTTCCGAGGCCGCAACATCTGCGATCCATATTGCCAAGGCTAATGGCGGGGTAAAGCCCTAATACCTGCGGCGGGATACAGTGATAGTAAAAAGCGGATTGACCGCATAGCGTCAGGTCCATGATATCCTCCTGGTCGAAATGTGCTTTTGGACCGTGCGATGCCAGCGTCAATTCGGAAGTATGCGGCAAAATCTGAACCCTGTGAGCAGACCTGGCTTTTGAGGCCAGTTTATCAGGCATTTTGTTGCGAAAAAACGGGGTGTGCTCGGAGGTCTCAGAATTTGCCGCATACTTCCGAAAACGCGGTCGATCTGGCTCTTGCTAAAACGATTTAGCAGCGTCGGGTAAGGTGTGGTTTCGCCATCGGGCGAACACTTTTAGCGCTTGGGACTTTATTTTTGGGCCTCGAAAGGTGGATTTCGCGCTTTTGGTAAAGAAATGGGTGCGTGTTTTGCCGTGTGCCGGCATTGACACAGAAAAAGGGCCCGGAAGGCGAAGCCTTCCGGGCCCTTTGCAATGCAAACATGCTTGCAAGTGCGACTTAACGCACCTGAGCGACGTAAGCGACGTTGGTCGAGGAGACCTTGTCCTCGAGCTGGACGCTCATGCGGGGATCGCCGGCGGTAGCGACGGTCAAATCGCCAGCCTCGACGTAGCCGAGCTCCTTAGCGGTCTCGATCGCCTTGACGATCGTGCCGTTGACGGTGCCCTGGGTAATCTCGGCCTGGTGCGGGATAACGCCCCAGTACATAATCATCTGCTGGACGGCCCACTCGTGGCGGGAGAACGCGCAGATCGGCATGTTGGGACGGAAGTGCGAGATCAGGCGAGCAGTACGACCGGTGGTCGTCGGCACGGTGATGCACTTGGCGCCAACGGTGGTGGCCATGTTCACAGCGGACATACCCACAACGTTGTTGACGACGCGGGTGCCGTGAGCATCGGCCGGAACCTCGAGCGGAGCGTGGGCCGGGAGGTACTTCTCGGTCTCGAGAGCAATGCTGGCCTGCATCTTAACGGCCTCGACCGGGTACTTACCGGCAGCGGACTCGCCGGACAGCATAACGGCGTCGGTGCCGTCGTAAATGGCGTTAGCAACGTCGGCAACCTCGGCGCGCGTCGGGCGCGGGTTCTGCTGCATGGAGTCGAGCATCTGCGTAGCAGTGATGACGGGCTTGTAGGCCGCGTTGCACTTGGCGATGATCTCCTTCTGGATGTGGGGAACGAGCTCGGGCTTGATTTCGATGCCCAGGTCGCCACGGGCGACCATGATGCCGTCGGAAGCCTCGAGGATCTCGTCGAAGTTCTCGACGCCCAGGGCGCACTCGATCTTCGGGAAGATCGTCACGTGCTCGCCGCCGTTCTCGCGGCAAAGCTTGCGGATGCCACGGACGGACTCGCCGTCACGGATGAAGGAAGCGGCGATGTAGTCGATGTTCTCGGTCAGGCCAAAGAGGATGTCCTGACGATCGCGCTCGGTGATGGCGGGCAGCGAGATGTTGACGTTGGGCATGTTGACGCCCTTGCGCTCGCCGATCAGGCCGTCATTCTTGACGACGCAGGTCATGTCCTGGCCGTCGACGGACTCGACCTCGAGGGCAACCAGGCCGTCATCGATCAGGATGAGGGAGCCCTTCTCGACCTCGGAGGGCAGAGCCAGGTAGTCGAGGGAGATGTGCTCAGCGGTGCCGTGGAAATCCTCGGACGTAGGCTGAGCGGTGACGACGATCTTATCGCCAGTCTTGACGGCAACCTTCTTGCCGTCGACCAGAAGGCCGGTGCGGACCTCGGGGCCCTTGGTGTCGAGCAGGATGCCGACGGGCAGACCGAGCTCCTTGGAAATACGGCGGACGCGCTCGATGCGACCGTGGTGCTCGTCGTAGGAGCCGTGCGAGAAGTTAAAACGGGCGACGTTCATGCCCGCCTTGATCATCTCGCGGATGGTCTCGTCGCTATCGCAGGCGGGACCCATGGTGCATACAATCTTAGTGCGCTTGTACATTCAGACCTCCATCTGACATCGTCTTGCGCTGATAGATAAACCATAAGAAATAAAACCGAAATGATTATAACGAAATGCCGACCGAATACCCCAAAAAATCGACCGTATGCCGAAATGGAAGTTCATTTTTTGCGGGAAAAACGGTATATGAAAAATTTTTACCAACCACTCCAACCGCTGCTATCTGGGCGATATGTCAGTTTGGCGATGTGCCGAAGAAAAAACGTTTTACCAATGTTGAGCATCACACGGTCTGCACCGTTGCGTGCGGACCATATTTCCAAACCGATTGTTTTGGCTAGACGCGTCGCTTTGGGGTACCATAGCTCCACTATCAACTGCCGCTCAGCACGGCAGCCTTGATGAGCCCTTGCCCTTCTCCTGGGAATTATGATCGGGCATCAATCTGCTGAGTGGCCCGAATCCCAGGAGGGGACTCTATATGCAAAAGGAATACCTGTCCGCCGCGGCGGAGGTGCTCAGCGACCAAGGTGTCGATGAGAACCTCGGCCTGAGCAACGACGAGGCGTCTTCGCGCCTCGCCAAGACAGGCCCTAACAAGCTCGAGGAAGCCGAGAAGACGCCGCTGTGGAAGCGTTTCTTTGAGCAGATGGCCGACCCCATGGTCATCATGCTGATCGTTGCCGCCGTCATCAGTGCGCTCACGGGCATGGTCAAGGGCGAGCCCGACTTTGCCGATGTTGCCATCATCATGTTCGTCGTTATCGTCAACTCGGTGCTGGGCGTGGTCCAGGAAGCCAAGAGCGAGGAGGCCCTCGAGGCCCTGCAGGAGATGAGTGCGGCGCAGTCCAAGGTGCTGCGCGACGGCAAGCTCGTGCACCTGCCGAGCGCCGAGCTCGTGCCCGGCGACGTGATCATGCTCGAGGCGGGCGACTCCGTCCCGGCCGACTGCCGCGTGCTCGAGAGCGCCACGATGAAGATCGAAGAGGCCGCGCTCACCGGCGAGTCCGTGCCCGTAGAGAAGCACGCCAACGTGATCGAGCTCGCCGCGGGCACCGATGACGTGCCGCTCGGCGACCGTAAGAACATGTGCTATATGGGCTCCACCGTCGTGTACGGCCGTGGCCGCGCCGTCGTGGTCGGCACCGGCATGAGCACCGAGATGGGTAAGATTGCCGGCGCCCTGGCCGAGGCCAAGGAAGAGCTCACGCCGTTGCAGGTGAAGCTCGCCGAGCTCAGCCGCATCCTCACCATCATGGTTATCGTCATCTGCGTCGTCATCTTTGGCGTTGATATCATCCGCCACGGCGTGGGCAACGTTCTTACCGACCCGACCGCCCTGCTCGACACCTTTATGGTCGCCGTCTCGCTTGCCGTCGCCGCCATCCCCGAGGGCCTGGTCGCCGTCGTGACCATCGTGCTTTCGCTCGGCGTGACCAAGATGGCCAAGCGCCAGGCGATTATCCGTAAGCTTTCCGCCGTCGAGACCCTTGGCTGCACACAGACCATCTGCTCCGACAAGACCGGTACCCTTACCCAGAACAAGATGACCGTCGTCAAGCACGAACTCGCCGCGCCCAAGGAGAAGTTCCTGGCCGGCATGGCGCTGTGCTCCGATGCCCAGTGGGATGAGGAGCTGGGCGAGGCCGTGGGCGAGCCGACCGAGTGCGCGCTCGTCAACGACGCCGGCAAGGCTGGCCTCACCGGCCTGACTGCCGAGCATCCGCGCGTGGGCGAGGCCCCGTTCGACTCGGGCCGCAAGATGATGTCCGTGATCGTCGAGACCTTGGATGGCGAGTACGAGCAGTACACCAAGGGCGCGCCCGACGTGGTGATCGGCCTGTGCACCCATATCTACGAGGGCGAAAAGGTCGTCCCGCTGACCGAGGAGCGTCGCGCCGAGCTCGTGGCCGCCAACAAGGCCATGGCCGACGAGGCTCTGCGCGTGCTGGCGCTGGCAAGCCGCACCTACACCGAGGTCCCGAGCGACTGCAGCCCCGCTGCGCTCGAGCACGACTTGGTCTTCTGCGGCCTGTCCGGCATGATCGACCCGGTCCGCCCCGAGGTCGCCGAAGCCATCCGCGAGGCCCACGACGCTGGCATTCGCACCGTCATGATCACGGGCGACCACATCGACACCGCCGTGGCCATCGCCAAGCAGCTGGGCATCGTCACCGATCGCAGCCATGCCATCACCGGTGCCGACCTCGATCGCATGAGCGACGAGGAACTCGACGCGCACATCGAGGACTACGGCGTGTACGCCCGCGTCCAGCCCGAGCACAAGACACGCATCGTCGAGGCTTGGAAGTCGCGCGACCAGATCGTGGCCATGACGGGCGACGGCGTCAACGACGCCCCGTCCATCAAGCGCGCCGACATCGGCGTTGGCATGGGCATCACCGGTACCGATGTCACCAAGAACGTCGCCGACATGGTGCTTGCCGACGACAATTTCGCCACCATCATCGGTGCCTGCGAAGAGGGCCGTCGCATCTACGACAACATCCGCAAGGTCATCCAGTTCCTGCTTTCGGCCAACCTTGCCGAGGTCTTCTCGGTGTTTATCGCCACGCTCATCGGCTTTACCATCTTCCAGCCGGTGCAGCTGCTGTGGGTGAACCTGGTTACCGACTGCTTCCCTGCGCTCGCGCTGGGCATGGAGGACGCCGAGGGCGACATCATGAAGCGCAAGCCGCGCAACGCCAAGGATGGTGTCTTTGCCGGACATATGGGTCTGGACTGCGTGGTCCAGGGCCTAATCATCACCGTGCTGGTGCTGGCGAGCTTCTTTGTGGGCGTGTACTTTGACATGGGCTACATCCACATCGCCGATATGATCGCCGGCAATGCCGACGAGGAAGGCGTGATGATGGCCTTCATCACGCTCAACATGGTCGAGATTTTCCACTGCTTCAATATGCGCAGCCGTCGTGCGTCGCTGTTCACCATGAAGAAGCAGAACAAGTGGCTGTGGGCTTCCGCCGCGCTGGCGCTGGTGCTGACGGTGATCGTAACCGTGCAGCCGACGCTTGCTGAGATGTTCTTTGGCCCCGTAACGCTTGAGCTCAAGGGTGTTGTCGCTGCCCTGGGCCTGGCCTTCCTGATCATCCCGCTGATGGAGATCTACAAGGCGATCATGCGCGCGGTCGAGAAGGAGTAGGTCGAAAGGCCATCCTTCCCACCGGCCCGACCGCCTGCGGGGTTTCTTCCTCGCTGGTCCTCGCGCTTCGCGCTGCGGGATCGCTCGGAAGAAACCCCTCCCGGCGGGCGGGCCTTCGGATAACCTCTCGGGACCATTGGCTGAGGGAAAGTTTGTGAGCTGGTCGGGCTTTGCCCGGCCAGCTCTTTTTGATTTAAAATACCTGCTCAGTTGTGATTTTTGGTGCTGGGAGGCGTTTGTGGCTAAGGCTAAGGCTAAGGCGAAGAAAAAGACGACGGGGGCGCGGGCTAAGCGTGATCGTCGTCGGAAGCTCGCGACCGAAGCCCCTGCATCTGCTGAGGAATTGCTGGCGAGTGTACCGGGGCTTGACGCGCTGCAGGATGTTCCGGCGTTTGATGACCTGCCGGTCGATGAAGCTCAGCAGGCTGCCTTTGATGATTTCTGCGCACATGCCGAGGAGCCCGAGCAGATGCAGCTTGGCGCCGTGGTGCGCTTGGATCGTGGGTTTCCGCTGGTGGCGACTGCCGACGATACCTTCCGCGCCGAGCATGCCGTGGGATTTGCCAAGTCGCGCGGTGGGGACGAGGTCCTGCTGCCTGCCGTGGGCGACCGTGTGGCGGTGCGCCGCGCTCCCGGGCACGATATGGGCGTGATTGAGTGCGTGCTGCCGCGCCGTACGAGCTTTGAGCGTTGGCGTGGCCGTGCCCGCGGTGAGCGCCAGGTGCTCTGCTCCAACGTTGACAGCGTGCTGATCGTGCAGGCGCTCGGCGCCGGCGAGGTGCTGCTCGATCGCGTGGCGCGCTCACTGGTGTTGGCGCTCGATTGCGATGCCGAGCCGGTGGTGGTGCTCACCAAGGCCGACCGCTGCGAGGCCGATGAGCTCGAGCGCGATCTGGACCGCGTGCGTCGTCTGGTGGGTCCGGACGTGCGCGTGATCGTGACGTCTTCTGCCGAGGGCCGCGGTCTGGACGAGGTCCGTGCCTGCGTGCCTGCCGGGAGCTGCGCCATGATTCTGGGCGAGTCGGGTGCCGGCAAGTCGACGCTGCTCAATGCACTGCTGGGCCACGATACGTTGGCGACCGGCGGTGTGCGCGAACGCGACGACCAGGGCCGTCACACTACCGTCGCGCGCGTGATGGTGGCGCTGCCGGGCGACGCCGGCGTGATCGCCGATGCCCCGGGTCTGCGCAGTTTGCCGCTCGTGGGTCACGAGCGGGGTCTGGCACGCGCCTTCCCCGAGATTGTCGAGGCATCGCGTGCGTGCCGGTTTGGCGACTGCACGCATACCCACGAACCGGGTTGCGCCGTTCGCGAGGCCGAGGACGCCGGGCAGATCGACGGCCTGCGTCTGGAAACGTTCCAAAATCTGGCGTCATCCATGCGCGTGAGCGCTCAAATGCTCGATCCCGATGTCCATCTGTAATTGATTTTTCCTATGACAGCCGTCTCCCAACTGTTCGGGAGACGGCTTTTTTGCTGCGGAAAAGCCTCGAAACATGCAGTTTGCTGACGTGCTGACCAAAACCCTGCCACGAGCTTGACGGGCTGGTCAGCTTTTGGTCAGCGATTGGTTTGACATCGAAAACCAAGATTGCGATTGCGCCGCTTTGCACTCTGGCCGCCCAGACAATGGTGGTACGGGCATTCGCCCGGCACTGCCATGAGAGGAGCGGCCGTGAACAAGAGCAAGCGCATCGCCATCAGTCTGGTCGCGGGCGTGCTCGCTGCTCTGCTCTGCATGGTTTACGGCTCGTCGATCCGCTCGCAAGCCGAACAGGTCCAGGCTGAGACCTTGGCCAAGTACGGTGGCGATCGCGTCGAGGTATGCGTCGCGGCGCGCGATATCGATGTGGGCGAGACCCTCGATGAGACCAATGTCATAACCCAGGAGTGGCTGACGAGTCTGCTGCCGCGTGACGCGGCGACCGAGCTGCGCCAGGTGCGCGGCGACGTGACGACTTCGCGTATTCCCAAAAACGCCGTGATCTGCAATGTCTACACCAAGGCCGAGAGCCACAAGCTCGAGGTGCCTAAGGGTAAGGTCGCCGTTTCGGTGGCGGTCGATGCCGAGCACTCGGTCGGCGGTGCTGCGGGCGTGGGCAGCTACGTGGACGTGTACGTGCAAAAAGACGGCGTAACCGATCGGCTGTGCGGCGCGTACGTGATCGATACCAGTGAGGATTCCGGTTCCACGCGCGAGGGCAAGATCGAATGGGTGACGCTGGCGGCTGACCCCGAAGACGTCAAGGAACTGCTGGGAGCCTCGGGCAAGGGAACGGTCAGCTTGACGATTCCCGCCACGGCGCGCGGCAAAAAGAGCGGAGGCGACGAGTGATGAAGGCGATCTGGCTTGCGTGCTGCGCGTGCGGCGATTACGGGCTGTTGCAGCGGGAAGTCGAGGGCCGTGATGTGGGTGCACAGGTGCTTCGCGTGGGTGACCTGGACGGGCTGGTTTCCATGGCGCGGGCGTTTCCGTCGCGCCGCGGGGCTGCCATCATCGCGGCGTCTCTGTTTGATACCGAAGATGTGCGCAAGACTGTTGCGCGCCTGACGGCCGAAGGCCGCGTGAGCCGCGTGGTCGTGTTGATAGAAGCGCTCGATCCGTCGGATATCGAGGGACTGTTTCGCGCAGGGGCGACTGAGGTCATCGCTGCACACAGTATATGCGGCAACGGGCGCGCGGGCGAGGGAGCGGTTGATTCCGATCGGCGCATGACGATTGAGCCCGATGCTTTTGTTGATAGGGAACCCGGGGCGCCTCGCGCTACAAGAGGCCCGCGTGTTGATGATTATGGAAAAGCGGAAGCCGAGCATGGTCGGCGCCCCCGGAACCCCCTTGTACACGATGACGCTGGAGGGCCGGCGCAGCATGCTGGCGATTCCCCGGCTGTAGATATGGGATACGTGCACGGCGTGAATCTGGCGGATGAACTCGATGAAGTTGAGGGCTTTGCCGGGTGCGGCGAGTTGTCGCTGATGCAGCATGAGCAGATTGCACAGAACGAGCCTGCCTCGCAGACCGAACAAGCTGCCATGCCGGCTTGGACGCAGCGTGTGGTTGCGGCGGGGGAGACGGGGACGCTGTCACCGACGCCCGCCCCGCCGCCTCCGATGCCGCCGGCAGACGCTGCCGCTTCGCCGCATCGAGCTCCGGTCATCTGCGCCATTTCGGGTTCGGGCGGTTGCGGCAAGTCGACGATCGTTGCCACCATGGCACACGCATCGTCGCTGTTGGGCTTGCGTGCCGCCGTGCTCGACCTGGACCTGATGTTTGGAAACCTTTACGACTTGTTAGGCGTCGATGCTCTGCGCGATATGTCGGCACTTATCGAGCCGTCGGCGGCGGGCACGCTCACCGAGCCGGATATCGTAGCCACATCGATGCGCGTGGCGCCGGGCGTTACGCTCTGGGGTCCCGTCGCGGCGCCCGAGCAAGCCGAGCTCATGGCACGTCCGGTGGAGTTGCTGCTTGATGTCCTGCGTCGCGAATCCGACGTGGTCTTTATCGATACCTCGGTCTTTTGGGGCGACGCCGTGGCGGCTGCGGTGGCGGCGAGCGACCGTTGCCTGGTCGTTGGCGACGCGGCGGTGTCGTCCGCGACATCGGCGTCGCGCGTCATTGAACTGGCAAGTCGAGTAGGTGTGCCACGCACGCGCATGAGCGCCGTGTTCAACCGGTTCGGTGCGCGCGGGGCAGACGAGGACGTCGCCATGCGCTTTGAGATTGCCTGTGCGTTGAGCTCCAAGATTCGTATCGCCGATGGCGGGCAGGATCTCGCCGCGCTCATGGCGTTTGGGCGCGCTGACGAGGCAGTGGGGCAGACCAGCGCTTTTGCGACTAGCGTGCGCGAGGCCACGCGCGAGATGCTCGTGGAACTGGGGTGTGCCGTCGGCCCTTGGAGCGATATGGTCGCCGACCGTGCAACGCGCACCGAACGCCCGCGTATCCGCCTTCCCTGGTCGCGCGAGGGTGATCAGCGATGAGTCTGCAAACGAGGATTAAGGCTGCCGGCGCTGCGGCGGCGGCAGCGCCGGCAGATGCGGGGCGTCGCCGCGCGGTGAAACGACGCACCAAGCGCGCCGTGATGGACCGCATGGGTTACGACGAAGTGGCGCGTATCAGCGCCTATATCGACCCGGCACTTGCCCGCTCGGAATTGCGTCCTGCGGTGGAGGCGGCGCTCAATGTTGAGGAGCCGACCGATCTCGCGACGCCCGAGCGCGAGACCATCATCGACGAGATTTTGGATGACGTGGTGGGCTTGGGGCCGTTGCAGCCGCTCATCGAGGACGACACCGTTACCGAGATCATGATCAACGGCTGCCGCTCGGCTTTCTTTGAACGCGGCGGCGTCTTGTACCCCATCGAGCATGCGTTTGAGGATGATGAGCAGATCCGTGTGCTTATCGACCGCATTATCTCGCCACTTGGCCGCCGTATCGACGAGCGCAGCCCCATCGTCAACGCCCGCCTCAAAACGGGCTATCGCGTCAACGCGGTGATTCCGCCTGTGGCGACTGACGGACCGATTCTCACCATCCGAAAGTTCTCGGACCGTATCTGCTCGCTGGACGAGCTCGTGGGGTTGGGATCGCTGCCGCTTTGGTATGCGCAGCTGCTGTCGTGTGCGGTGTCGCTGCGACAGGACCTGGCGGTTGCGGGAGGCACGGGATCTGGTAAGACCACCCTGCTCAACGCGTTGTCATGTGAGATTTCCACCGGCGAGCGCATCGTGACGATCGAGGACTCTGCCGAGCTCAAGTTTGCGCATCATCCGCACGTGGTGCGCCTAGAGGCGCGCGAGGCTTCAATTGAGGGCGAGGGCGCGGTGACGATCCGCGACCTGGTAACTAATGCCCTACGCATGCGCCCCGACCGCATCGTGGTGGGCGAGGTGCGCGGTGCCGAGTGCTGCGACATGCTGCAGGCCATGAACACGGGCCACGACGGGTCGCTCACCACACTTCATGCGGGTTCAGAACAGGAGACCGTGGTGCGTCTGACGTTGCTTGCACGTTATGGCATCGATCTGCCGAGCGAGCTCATCGAGGAGCAGATTGCCATGGCACTCGACGGTATCGTGATGTCCGAGCGCCACGCCGATGGCAGGCGCTTCGTCTCCTCGTATTCGGGGGTGCGACGCGCCGCATCGGGCGGCGTAGAGCTCGAGCGCTATGTGACGTTCGATGCCGCCGAGCGCACCTGGACGCTTGACCGCGAGCCGCCGTTTATCGCAGAAGGCCTGCGGTCGGGGACGCTCACACAAGAGGAGGTGGACGAATGGAGATCACTGTGCCCCTCGTCGTAGGGGGCTTGGCAGGGCTTTCTGTCGCGACGGCGTGCGGGGCGGAACCTCGTGTGCCGCAGGTACCGCCGGCGGAGCTGGCACGTCAGGCGCTCGAGACGGTGGCAGAGAAGCTGCCGCGTGAGCTGGTGGAAAACGATCTGCTGAAAAAGATCGCCCGTTCGTGGGCATCGCTGGCTCCGGCGCATCGCCTTGGCCTCGTGATCGAAGATGCTTCGGGACGTTTGGCGTTTCTGCTGCTATCGAGCGGTGTCTGCTGCGTTTTACTAACGATGGTGTCGTTATCGCCCCTCGGATTTGCCTTGGGACTTGTTGCTCCGTTTGCCGTTGGTGCCGCTCGGGATGGCTTTGAGAGCCGGCGCGAGCAACACGATGCAGAAGAGGCAATGCCCGAGGCGTTTACCGCACTTTCCATGTCGCTTGCCTCGGGACATTCGCTGGCCCAGGGCATGCGCTTTGTGGGCGCTCATGCGCAAGAGCCAGTGCATACCGAGTTTTTGCGGGTGGCGGCGGCGATCGATTGCGGCATCTCGGCGACCGACGCGCTCGATGACTTGCTCGTGCGTATCGACGCCCCCGGTCTTTCGCTTGTGACCTTGGCGCTTAAGGTGTCTCAGCGCACCGGCGCTCCGCTTGCCGACTTACTGTCCGAGGCGTCGAGCATGGTGGGGGAGCGCATTGAGCTCAAGCGCCGCCTGGATGTTAAGACGTCGCAGGCTCGCATGTCTGCGCATATGGTCGCGGCGATGCCGGCGGGCATGTGCGCGGTGTTGGCGCTGCTTTCGGCAGATTTTCGTCGCGGTCTTGCGACGCCTGCCGGCGCGGGCGCTGTGGTGCTGGGTCTTGCCCTCAACGCCGTTGCCCTGGTGGTTATCCGGCGCATTATGCGGGTGGAGCTATGAGCGCCCCGGTTGCAGTTGCGGCTTGCCTGTGCGCCCTGAGTGTATTTGTCGCGACGGGTTTGGATCGGGCGGATGCACGCAAGATCGCAGGGGCCTGCAAGCGCGAGGCGGTGCTGGTCGCTGCCGCGGGTCGCTCGGTGGTCGATGCTCTGACCGCGCGAGTGAAGGGCGCGGTTGGAGCGGGCGGCCCGGCGCGAGTGTCGCTCGGCGAAGTGTCCGAGATGATCGATGTTGTGCGCTTGGGTCTTTCGGCCGGTCTTTCGTTTGATGCGGCGCTTGAGATTTTCTGCGCCAACCGCCGGTCAGTGCTGGCTCTTCGCCTTGAGCGCGCCTGCATGGCGTGGCAGGTGGGCGTGGGCACGCGTGAGGACGAGTTGTTGGCCGCCGCGCGCGACCTGGACGTGCGAGCGCTCGAGACCTTTGCCATCACGGTGGGGCAGGCGCTCGCCCTGGGTGCCCCACTTGCCGAGACGCTGGCCGCTCAAAGTCGCGAGATCCGTGCGGCTCATCGCGCCGCGGTCGAGCGCGAGATCGAGCGTGCACCCGTCAAGCTGCTGATTCCCACCGGCACGCTCATCTTGCCGGCGTTGCTTCTGTCCATATTGGGCCCGCTGCTGGGAGCAGGCGGGATGATGTAGGGAGGAATACGTGAACACGATGGTCGAAGTTGCTGACAAGGCTTGGAGCTGGGCTTTTTGCCGGGCGATTCACACTCGCCAGCATGCCAAGGAGCTGTTGCAGGAGGAGAGCGCGCAGGGTACCACCGAGTACGCCATTTTGGTGGGCGTACTTGTGGTGATCGCGATTATTGCCATCGTTGCATTTAAAGGCAAGGTTAAAGAGCTATGGGATGCGATCAGCGAGGGCATCAACAGCCTGTAGAGGGCGAGCGCCCCGTCGGGGTGCTGCTGGTGTTTGCTTGCCTGACCGTGGCGATAGCGGCGGTGCTTTGGGGGCTTAACGCCGCGCGGCAGCAGCGTCCTGGGACCGCCTTCGATTCGGGCTCAGATTCGGCGGTGGCGTCTCAAGAAGATGAGATGCGAGATGCGGACGATTCGGATGTCGCTGTCACGGCGCAAACCTTTCTGCGGACGCTCGACAAGCGGTCTGACACTGTGACGGATTCGCCTGAGGGCAACGCGATTGCGGTCCGGCTTGCATGGTCCGAGGACCGACCGATGACCGAAGCGGCGGCGGATATGCTGCGTGCCTATCGCGAGGTACCCACGGCACAACTTGCTCTGAGCGGCTATCTCGACATCAAGGGCAACGTGTGGGGCGCCATCGTGCGCGACGAACGCGGCTGGGTCGATATGGTGACAATTGCCGCGGATGCTGGCGATGCTTCGTGTCGTCTGCGCGCCGTGCGCCTGAGCCCGCAGGCAACGGACTCAAAGGAGGGATCGTGAAATGCATGATGTCCTGCGTGAGGAATCTGCCCAGGCGACGGTCGAATACGCCATCGTCACGGTGGCGCTGTTATCGATCGTGCTGGCGATCGCGGGACTTTGGCGTGCCGGCACCGATGGGCGCTTGGCGGCGCTGGTTGAGCGGGCGGCATCCCATGGCGTTGCCTCGACGTCGGTTATCGACGCCGCTGCGGCCGCTAAGGACATCGCGTTGTATTGATGCCGCGCGCGAGGACCGGGCGCAGTCTACGGTCGAGGCCGCTTTTTTGCTGCCGACGTTTCTGACACTCATCCTTCTCGCGCTGCAACCGGTGTGCCTGCTCTATACGCGCGCGGTCATGGAGTCTGCCGCCGCCGAGACCGCGCGGCTCATGACCACGACGACGGCGGAGGACGACGATCTTAAGGAGTTCACCCGCCGCCGACTTGCCGCAGTGCCCAACGTTTCGATCTTTCATGCCGGCGGGCCGTTGTCGTGGGATATCGAGCTTGGCCGGGCCGGTGCGGGTGGCGTCTCGTCCGTGTCCGTTTCCGGCGAGGTCAAGCCGTTGCCTGTGATCGGTGCGTTTGCGCAGGCTATGGGTGGTACCGCCGAGGGCGGCTACGTTGAGCTCAAGGTCGATGTCTCGTATCAATCGCGTCCCGAATGGCTGGAGGGAGATTATGATTCGTGGATTGCTGCATGGGATTAGGCGCTGCCTGTTGCGGGTGACGCAAGGGTTTGCGGCCCGCCGTCGACCAGGCGCTCTCCGCAAACGAGGCGGCTTTATGGGTCGAGCCGGTGTCGATCTGTTTATCGAAGACGGCGCCTATACCACGCTTTCTTCTGCCGTGGTCATCCTAGTGGTGCTCACATTGTTGTTTTCGTCGACCGCGGCGATATGGAGCATGTCGCGTGCCGGGGATACTCAGGTGGCGGCTGATAGTGGCGCGCTGGCGGGTGCCAACGTAGTGTCGTCCTATCACACGGCTGCCACGGTGGTTGATGCGAGCATCTTGAGTCTGGGGCTGGCGGGGTTTGCCACGATCGGGACGGGCCTGGTCGCCATCCTCATCCCGGGTGCCGAGCCGGTTGCCGGCAATATGGTCGACACCGGGATTGAGATCATTAAAACGCGCAACAAGTTTGCCAAAAGCGCATCGGAAGGCTTACAGAAAATCGAGACGGCTCTGCCGTATCTGATCGCCGCGCGTGCCACGCAGGCGGTGTCGGCGCAGGATACCGATAGTGTGACCTATACCGGTACGGCGCTTGCCGTGCCCAGGACATCCGAGTCTGACTTCGCTGCGCTCGAGGGGTCCGAGATTTCGACCGATGCCATTAAAGACACATCAGATGATTTAGAGTGTGCGGCCGAGGAGCTGCGGAAGGCTTCTGAGGACACGGCGAAGGCTAAAGAGCGTGCTTGGCTGGCGGATTGTGGTGGGTCTGACAAGGGCTCGGTCGGCAGCTGTTCTTGCATGTGGGAGCGTGCGAAAAGCCTAACGGATCTCTCCGGTGTTCAAAATCCGCATTACTCATCGAGCGTTACGTGGGAGCCCCAAGTTGCCCTTGATCGCGCGAAGGACTACTACCATTGGCGTCTGACAAATGAGAAGCCCCACGGCTCGAGTGTCGAGATGAAGGCAGAGTCTGCGGCGCGTAAGGCGTTTTATACCTATGCGAGCGCGGAGGTCGATCGGGCGCATATAACCGAGAACGGAGACAGGGTTTCCTCCTATATTCCGCTGCTGCCGCGCAACTCTGATGAGGTTCGGGCGACGGAACTCTATACCGATGCGGTGTGGCCGACTAGCGTGAACGATGACAAGGCGTATCTGCATTACGGGACGACCTGCCCTAACTATAAGAAAGGGACGCCGAGCGGATTTGCTTCGGTTGCCGATTACGATGGACAGGATAAATGCAGCAAATGCCATTTTGGCGTTTTGTCGCTTGGTGCTGTTGCGGCGCCTTCAACCTCTATCGAAAACGGCTTCGAATATCACTTCGACGAGTTCAAAAAGGCCTTGGAGGAATACGTCAAATGTCGGAACAAAGAGCTTGAGCTCATGCGTCAGACCGAGGATGAGGCCGACCGTGCGAGCAATGCGTTTGACCAGGCCATTAAAGCGCTTTCGGGCGAGCGTCCGCGTATCGCTCCGCCCGGTCGCAACGGCGTGGTTGCCTTTGCGGTTTCGGGTGCCATCTCGAGCCCCGATGAGCTCAACTCTTCGTTTAACACGGCAGTCAGGCTTGGCGATCGCGGTGCCATCTCTGCCGCGGTGCTGGCGCCCGATGAGGCGACGGCGCAAAACAACGTGCTTTCGCGATTTTTCTCGACATTGAAGGAACGCTCGGGTGGCGTTGCCGGCGTACTCGATGGCGTCATGGATGTCTGGGGACGGCTGCTTGTGGGATACGGAGACATCCAAGGTTCGGCCGACGAACTTATGGACGAGATGATTAAAGGCCTAGGAGGGGGCAGCGGCGCGTTGGGCTCCATCGCATCGTGGCTCGGCGATACCGTTTCGGCGTCCGTGGCGGCGCTGGGTTTGGAACCGTGCGACTTGCGCCTGCGAAAGCCGGTGCTGACTGATTCCGCCAACGTCATTAAGAGCCCGGGGTCTGACATTGCTGGTCTCTCTCAAGCGCAAGACAAACTGCGAAGTATTCCGTTGGGCGTGACCGATCCCAAGGCGCTTTGCGAGGCGTTGGAATATCAAGTCGAACGCACCATCAGCGGTACGGTGTTCACGCTTGCGGAGATTCCTCTGCCCGGCGGCGGCTCCATCCCGCTCACCGTCGATGTCGCCACGCTGGTTGGCGCTCTGGGCGGTGGGTCGTAATGAGTATCCGCATGCGTCTGCGCGAGGAGCGCGCCCAAGCGACGGTGGAGATAGCAGTGGTTACGCCCGTTTTGCTGGTGCTGGCACTCATCGTATACAACGTCATGATCTATGCCAGCGCTGTCGCGCGCTTCGACCGCGTGGTGCCCGACATCGTGTTGGCGCACGCCGTGGCGCCGAGCGGGGAGGGCGACGAAAGCTCTGTCGATGCCTCGGCGACGGTCCGGACTCAAATTCTGAATGCCATGGAAGGCTATGACTTGCAGATCGAAGTGTCGAGCGAGCAAGGCGCGGAGGCATCGGATGGTGGCCTGCTCTCCCTATCCGGTACGTTTAGGACCTACACCTGCACCATGCACTATGAGCCGTGGCCGACTTCTCTCAGCATCGCTGGCGTTCCGCTGGGGGCGCCGACAACGTTGTCGCACGAGCGCGCGGTGACGGTCGATCCACGGCGTCCGGGGGTGGTCATGTGACCGCGGTCTCGTCCTACATCGCCTACGCGCGGGCACTCAATAGGCTGGGCTGGACGCCGGCCGAGTTTGCGGTGGCGGAGTCGTTTGCCGTGCGCCTGCGCGGCATGCTGGGACGGTGTCCGGTTGCCGCCAACGGTCTGCCGCTCGTCATGGCATTTCCACGCTGCTCTTCGGTCCATACGTGTTTTATGGCCTATCCCATCGATATCGCCTTTATCGATGCACGTGGCTATGTCCTCGTATGCTACGAAAACGTACGTCCCTGGCGTATGTGCTCCTGCCCCGGCGCCTGGGCCGTACTAGAGCGTCCTTCAATCATTGTTTCGACCCCTGCTCTCCAACGCGTGCCGGCTTAAGAATTGGCGACAGCGGACTTTCGTCATACGAAATTGGGTAAGATGGAGGAGAAGATGCATGGATGTTGAGATCCATCCCAACGCTAAAAAGCACCTGACGGAAAAGCAGGTGCTTAGCGCTTGGCTTGCGGTTACTGAGTGCATTCGTCGCGAGCCGAAGGACGAGCCGCCGAGATGGCTTGCGATTGGATGGCTCCCAGACGGACGAAGCGTGGAGCTTGTCGCGGTCGAGCTTGTCCGTGGGGGCTTATCATTCATGCCTTGTCTCCAGTCCAGAAGAAATTTTGGCAGGAGATTGAACGGGCTCGGCAAAGGGGTCGATGATGGGCAAGACGTATACGGCCGCTAATGGTCAGGTTGTAACGGATGAAATGATTGACGCGTGGTGCGAGTCGTACGAGCGCGGAGAGTTTCCGGATGGCGAACACACCGTTGGTGGGATCGTGCATGGACGGCCCCCACTCTCAGGTGAGGGGACGGCAACGCTGTCGGTCAAGATTCCTCTGGGAATGAAGGAGGCCATTCGTCGACGGGCGGCTGCCGAGGGGATGACGCCAAGTGAGTTTGCCCGTGCGGCTCTGAGCGAAAAACTGCTTGCTGCCGGCTGATGCCTCTGACGTGCCGATTTATAGAACCGAGGCTGTGCTCAAAAACTTTTTTGAAATTCTCGGTTGACCGGAACGCGTCCTTGGTTATACTAATCAAGCCTTGAAACAAGGCACACCTCAAATGGCTGGGTAGCTCAGTTGGTAGAGCAGAGGACTGAAAATCCTCGTGTCAGGGGTTCGATTCCCTTCCCCGCCACCTTGAATTGACTAGGACCTCTGCAAAGGGGTCCTTTTCTTTTATGCAGCCCCTACATGGAATCGAACCCCGTGAGGGCGCGGAGCTGAGTAAACGCGTAAGCGCCGCAGCGGTCCGTCCGCGCAGCGCGCGGACGCGATTCCCTTCCCCGCCACCTTGAATTGACTAGGACCTCTGCAAAGGGGTCCTTT
>CAMQHT010000014.1 GCA_947001705.1 uncultured Collinsella sp. | reverse complement strand
CACGCTTGTCCCCCCAGCCTGAACGGCCTGTGCCGCCCGGGCCGGGGGTTTTGTTGGTACTTTTCCGGCAAAACCCCCCGCCCGGGCTGGGGGGGGCCCCACGCGGGCGCCTGTGAGCGAATATGTTTGCGGCGGGAGCCGTAATGGGCGGTGGGGCGGCGACTAGTTGGTCGTACCGGAATCGTCGCCCGTGCTCGTGCCCGAGCCAGAGCCCGAACCCGAGCCAGAAATCGAAACCGTCAGCGTAATCGTGCTGTCGGTGGACTGCTTGCCGGTGGGGGAGACGCCCGTAACGGTGGCATCCTCGTTACCGCTCACGGGATTGCCGTTCTGGTCACAGAAGCCAATGTTATAGAAACCGGCGTTGTTGAGCGCGGTAACGGCGGCGGAGATGCTCTTGCCGTACAGGTTGCCCGGAACGCTGGCTTTGCCGGACTTCTTGGCAATGACGACGGTAATCGTGGCGCCAGGCTTCTGCTTGCCGCTGGGGTTCCAGCTAATCACGGTGCCCTCGGTAACCGAATCGTTCTCCTGGTAGCTCACGTCGACGCCAAAGCCTGCCATATCGAGGGCGTTGCGCGCCTGGGCCTCGGTCATGTCGGTCAGGTCGGGGACGGACGTGGTATCCGGGCCGCTCGAGACCTTATACGAGATGGTCGTGCCCTTCTCGACTTCCTTACCGGCGTCGGTGCCCTGCTCAAAGACCTGGCCTTCGTCGGCCTCGTTGCCCTCCTCGGTGGCGTTGCCCTTTAGGCCAACGCTTGCCAGCGCCGCCTCTGCCTGGTCCTTGGTTAGACCGACAAGCTGGGGAACCTCAACCTTCTCGGAGGGCTTGGGGCCCTTGGAGATCACCAGGTTCACCTTGGTGCCTTTGGGCTTCTTGGTGTTGCCGTTGGGGGTCTGCTCGGCAACCTTGCCCTCGTCGACATCGTCGTTATAGCTCTGGTCGATGGTGCCGACCTCAAGGCCTTCCTCCTTGATCAGCTCGACGGCAGTCTGCTGGTCCTTGCCTAGCACGTCGGGCACGGTGACCTGCTCGCCGCCAAAGAGTCCTGTGGCAAAGGCCACCACGATACCGATGACGGCAACGGCTGCCACCACGGCGGCGATGATCTTGTTCTTGTTGGATTTGGGCTTTTCGACCTCGTAGGAGCCGGTGGAGCCCGAAACCGAGCTACGGGCGGTATTCTGGCCGCTCACGCCCGAGACGGGACGTACCATGGCGCGCGTCTGATCGGAAAGCTCGCGAGTCTTGGTGGCACCCAGTTCACCGGGTGCACCGATGATGCGCGTGGGCTCCGAGATGTTGACGGCACGGCCCGACAGGTAGCTGTTGAGCACCTGACGCAGCTCGTCGGCGGTCTGGAAGCGGTTTGCCGGGTCCTTCTCCATGCACTTGAGGATGATACGCTCAAGGTCGGCGTCGACACCGGAGTTGATCTGGCTCGGCGGAATAGGCAGCTCGTTGACCTGCTTGAGTGCGACTGAGATGGCGTCATCACCGTCAAAGGGCACGCGGCCGGTGGCGCACTCGTACATCACGACGCCCAGCGAGTAGATATCCGAGGTGGGGCCGAGGTCCTGACCACGGGTCTGCTCGGGACTGACGTAGTGGGCGGTTCCCAGCACGTTGTTGTCTTGCGTGAGGTGGCTGTTCTTGGCGCGCGCGATGCCAAAGTCCATCACCTTGATGTTGCCATCGGGCAGCACCATGATGTTCTGCGGCTTGATGTCGCGGTGGATGATCTCGTGCTTGTGGGCGACCGAAAGCGCGGAGCTGATCTGCGAGCCGATCTGGGCGACCTTCTTGGGGTCGAGGGCGCCGTGGCTCTTGATGCCGCTCTTAAGGTCGGTGCCGCGCAGGTACTCCATGACGATGTAATAGGTGTCGCCGTCCTTGCCCCAATCGTAGACGCCCACGATATAGGGGGAGGAGAGACCGGCTGCTGCCTGGGCCTCCTGCTTAAAGCGTGCGGCGAAGGTTGCGTCGCCAGCATACTGCGGCAGCATGATCTTGACGGCTACCGTGCGGTCGAGGACCTGGTCCTGCGCACGGAAGACGGTCGCCATGCCGCCTGTCCCCACCTTATCCTTGAGGAGGTATCTTCCCCCGAGGACCCTCTGTTCCATTCCTGCTCCTAACATAACTATTCGCTCAACGATGTGTGTAGTACCTACGATGTGGCCGCTGGGGCCGTGTGGCGCGTTGCCGCTAACTCTTCGGCCGCGGCGCGCCTCGGGTGACCGATTCGATCATGGGCATCACGCTCCCTGTGCGGCGAGCGCTGCGGTCAGGACGATGCCGGCAATCTTGGCCGCCTTGACGTCGTGTTTGTCGTAATCCTCCAAGGCCACCGAGATGGCGACCGTGGGTGAATCGTAAGGTGCAAAGCCAACGAACATCGAGTTGACGTTGGTGCCGCCGGTCTCGGCCGAGCCGGTCTTGCCGGCGACCTTGACGCCGGGGACCTGGGCATCGGTGCCGGTACCGGACTGGACGACGGCGAGCATGGCCTGCTTGACCTGGTCGGCCGTGGCGGAGCTGACGGCCTGACCCAGCGAGCGGGACTGCGTGGTCTTGACCACAGTTCCGTCCGGGGCGAGTACCTGGGCTACAAAGTACGGGTCCATGACCACGCCACTGTTAGCGATGGCGGCGGCAATCACGGCGTTTTGCATGACGGTGGTCTGCGGGCCGGGCGTGTGGTCCATGCCGACAGGCTGGCCGGCGCCGGCCCAAGCGGTCTCCCACTCGGTCATGAGCGACGGGTCTGCCATGATGGAGGCCGCGGAGGTCAGGTCCTGGCCGAGCTTTTGGCCGTAGCCAAAGGCGTTGGCAAACTGCACGAGCGTGTTTGCGCCAACTTCGTTTGCCACCTGGCCAAAGACGACGTTGGAGGACACGGCAAAGGCCTGCTGCAGGCTGATGGTGCCGTAGCTCTCGTTGGCATAGTTGGTGACCGGTGCGTTGCCGATGTCCATGGAGCCGGGCGCTTGGTAGGTGCTGGTAAGGCTGGCGGTACCGGTCTCGAGTGCCGCGGAAAGCGTAACGACCTTAAACGTGGAGCCCGGCGTGTACAGCGCGTCCATGGCGCGATTGTACATGGAGCCGTCCTCGCCGCCGCCCGCCTGCAGCAGGGCGTCGATGTTGGTGTTGTCATAGGTGGGCGAGCTGGCGCATGCGAGCACCGCACCGGTACGCGGGTCGATGACCACTACAGCGCCCTTAAAGCCCTTGAGCGCCTGCTCGGCCGCCGTCTGGATACGCGAGTCGATGGTGAGCTTGGCGGTGTTGCCCGGCTGGGTCTGGCCCGCGAGCGACGCGATGGCGTTGTTCCAGCTGGAGTAATCCTTGGAGCCGGTGAGCGTGTCGTTCATGACGCTCTCGATGGCGGTGGTGCCATACTGCTGGCTCACGTAGCCAACCACGTGCGCTGCCAGGTTGCCGTTGGGGTAGGAGCGTACGTAGGTGCCGTCCTCCTGCTGCAGCGACTCGGCCAGCGTCACGCCGTCGGACGTGATGATGGAGCCGCGCTGGATGTACTTGGAGCGGGCGATGGTGTGGTTGTTGGTCGGCATGTCCTGATAGTCCTTGGCCTTAATGACCTGGACATAGGTGAGGTTGCCGATAAGGATGGCGAACAGCGCCGTAAAGGCGAGCACCGCACGGGTTAGACGGTTGGCGAGCGCAACGCGGCCGAGCACACCGGATTCAGGCGTGTCGAGCAGGCGACGGCGCATGCGCGAGCCGACGGAATGGCTGCCGCTGCCGTAGGAAGACGAGGTGGCAAAGCGCGTGCCCGTCGGGGCGGCGGCAGATGCGACCTGATCATCGGTGATGGCGGCCATAGTGCCGGTGCCGGTAAGCTCGGCCTCGCGTCCGGTCGCCTCGTCACCGGCGCGCAGCAGGAGCGCGACGATGATAAAGCTTGCCAGCAGCGAGGAACCGCCCTGGCTCATAAAGGGTAGGGTGACGCCGGTCAGCGGGATCAGGCGGGTAACGCCGCCCACGATTAAAAAGGCCTGGAAGCTGATGGCGGCCGTAAGGCCCGTGGCGCTAAAGGCGGCGAGGTCGGATTTAGCGCGGGCAGCCGTGGTGAGGCCACGCACGGCAAAGAGCATAAACAGGATGAGCACGGCGCCGCCGCCCAAAAGGCCCATCTCCTCGCCGATGGCCGAGAAGATAAAGTCGGACTCGACGACAGGGATGTTGTTGGCCATGCCGTTGCCGATACCAACACCGACCAGACCGCCATCGGCAAGCGAGAAGAGCGACTGGACGATCTGGTAGCCCTGGCCCTGGGCGTCCTTAAACGGATCGACCCAAACCTGGAAACGCACCTGAACGTGAGACAGGAACTTGTAGGCGCCCACGGCTCCAACGGCTAAGAGCGCAAGGCCGATAACGACATACGAGAATCGTCCCGTGGCAACGTAGAGCATCAGCAAGAAGATGGTGTAGAACAGCACGGCCGAACCCAGATCGCGTTCGAAGACGACGACGAGCAGGCACACACCCCACACGGCAAACAGCGGCAGCAGCAGTCGCAGGCGAGGGATCTTAAAGCCCAGGATCTTGCGGTTGGAGATGGAGAGCAGCTCGCGGTTCTCGGCCAGGTACCCGGCCAGGAACAGCACGATAAAGACCTTGGCGAACTCGCCGGGCTGGATGGTAAAGCCCGCGATGCGAATCCACAGCTTGGAGCCCGAGATCGTGGTGCCGATAAAGATAGGCAGCATCAACAGAATGATGCCGATAATGCCAAAGGTGTACTTGTAGCGCATGACTACGTCGAGGTTCTTAACCAACGCGAGCGTTCCCACCATCAGGGCCACCGAGACAAACAGGATGATGAGCTGTGAGATGGCGAGAGCGGGGGCGAGACGCGTCACGAACGTGATGCCGATGCCCGAAAGCACAAAGACAATGGGCAGGATGGCGGGGTCGGCACCGGGCGCCAAGATGCGCACGGCAATGTGGGCCGCGGCAAAGGCGGCAAAGAGGCCGATCGGTACGGCGAGCGTCTCAAAGGAGATGGCAGCGCCCGCGGTGAGGACGTACATCGCATACAGCAGGATGACGGGGAACGCCGAGGCGATGAGCAAGAGCAGCTCGGTGTTGCGGCGACTCATAAGCGGCACTCCCTTTCTAGTTCTTTTCGGAGGCTTCGGCCTCGGCGGACTGTTCGGCGGTTTTCTCGGAATCTGATTCGGAGGTCGATCCCTGGTCGGTGTTGTCGCGAATCGTTTGCGCGTCGATCACCTGGCGGGTCTGCTCCTCGTCGATCTGGTGGCGGTACTTGGATATCGTGTCCTGCGCATCGTCAACACTTGTTTGCGGAATGCCCGCCTTGAGGCGGTTTTGCGTGTCTTCGGGCAGGTCGGATAGCTTGATGCTGGTTTCGCTTTCGAGCCAGTGGAGCTTGAGTCCGAGCGGCTTGCCGGGCAGGCCGCGCCAGACGGCGACATTGCCCTGGTAGGTACCCAGGTAGTACGAGCCGGTGACACCCGTGTAGGCCCAGATGCCAGCTGCCAGCACAAAGACGAGGGCCAGAATGGCGGCGATAGTAATGTTGCGGCGACGCACGCGCTGCGCCTCGCGCATAACGCCATCGTCAACCAGGTCAACGACTACTACGGTCACGTTGTCGTGGCCGCCGGCGGCAAGCGCGGCGTCCACTAGGTTGTCGACGCAGATTTGCGCGGTTGAGGACTGCGTGGCGATGTTCTCGATATCGCTATCGGGAATCATGCTCGAAAGGCCGTCAGAGCACAGGATCAGGCGGTCGCCTTCCTCGATATGCAGAGTGAAGTGGTCGGCATACATGGCGGGGTCCGAGCCCAGCGCACGGGTGATGACCGAACGGTTGGGGTGGACGCGAGCCTCGTCTGCCGTAATCTCGCCGGCGTCCACGAGTTCTTCCACATAGGAGTGGTCGCGGGTCACGCGGATGAGCGTGCCCTCGTGGAGCAGGTAGGCGCGCGAGTCGCCCACGTGGGCGATGGCGAGCGTATCGTTTTCGATATAGGCGCAAGTGGCTGTGCAGCCCATGCCGGGCTTGCCCAGGCCATTCAAGGCGGCCTCGATTACGGCGGCGTTAGCGGCCTCGACGGCTGCCGCCAGGCGTGCGGCGTCGGCGGACTGCGGGGCCGTCTTGGCAATAGTCTCAACGGCGATGGAAGAGGCTACCTCGCCGGCAGCGTGACCACCCATGCCGTCGCATACGCAAAAGAGCGGCGACTGCACCAGGTAGGAATCCTCATTGTGCGGGCGCACGCAGCCAACGTCGGAGCGGGCGCCCCACATGAGTTGCGTGGTGGTGCCGGCATCATAGGTCGAGTCGGTCTCGATGCGCTCCTCGGTCAGGGGCTCAAAGCTCATGGTCGACCCGGGGTCTTTGAGCTTGGCCTCAACGGCGGCAACGTCGATTTCGGCTGTGTCACCGGGAGAGACGGTGTCGGTCTCGGCGTTTGATTCGGAATCGCCGGTGTCCGGGGAGTCGGGCTCCTCGGACACGCGGGCGGTCGACTCGTCGTCTTGCGGGCTGACGTCTATAGACTCGGGCGCCGGCGTAGACACGGGCGCAACCTCGGATGCTGGGGCTATGGGAAACGCCGGCGCGGCGGGCTCGGGTGCCGCAAACACCGCAGCGCTCTCGTTGATTGCCGCGGCGACGGGCTCTGCAAAGTGAGCCGGCGCCGGGGTTGCTTCGGACGCTGTGGGCTGTTCCGCAGCATGTGCGCCGATGGGCGCCGCTACGGCATTCTCTTCGTCCTCGTTATCGGCGAGATCCGAAATATCATGCGTTACATGCGAAAGAGGCAGGGAGAACACGGTGTCCTCGGGTTCCACGGGTGCGGAGCCCGCCGGAGCGGCGTGGGCCGGCGCAGCTGTGGCGGCAGCCGGTGCCTCGGTCATAGTCGCGGACTTGTTCTCCTCGTCGATCATCGACGGTTCACCTTCATGACCACGTCGCCAATCTGGACTTCGTCGCCCTCGCGCAGCGTTGCGGGCTCCACAAGCTGGCGGCCGTTGACGAGCGTGCCGTTAAGCGAGTTGAGGTCCTCGATGATGAGCGCCGGGCCCTGCAGCGAAAAGCGCGCATGCGAGGCCGAGACGAACGGTTCGTTGATGCAGATGTCCGAAGATGGCGAGCGACCGACGATGACGGGGCCGAGCATGTCTACGTGGATGCCGCGGATACCGCGCGGACCCTTGTCCACATCGATCGTCCAGATAGCCGAGTCGCGGCGCTGTCCGCGCACAAGTCCCACGCCGGTCTTCATGACGGCGAACAGGAAGATATAGAGCAGGGCGACCAGGACGATGCGGCCTGCAAAAAGGACGATATCGATGTTCATAAGCGACTATCCCCTAAATTCAAAGGTGCTCAGGCCAAACGTCAGCAGATCGCCGTTGCGCAGCGGGCAGCGCGTAATACGGCGGTTGTTGACGAGCGTGCCGTTGGTGGAATTGAGGTCCTCGATCGACCAATCCGAGCCCGTAAAGGTGAGCTGGGCGTGGCGGCGCGACACGTTGGGGTCGCGCAGGGCAATATCGGAAACTGAGCGCTCGCGACCGATAGTCACCTGTGCGGAGGTGATGCTATGGCTCTCGCCGCTCACGACGTCGACGAGCTGGGCGAGCGGGCGCTGCGGGGCGCGAGTGCTCGCCATGTTGGAGGCGATGCCGGCTGCGGCGCCTAGGCCCACGGCGGCACCGGTCGCGGCGGCTCCGCCCATGCCGGCAAGCGCGTCGCGCGAGACGGTCTGCGGCACCGGGATGGGTGCGGCGGCGGGGTCGGGGACGCTGGGCGCGAAGGGGTCTGCCATGGCAAGCGGGTCGGGAGCGGCGGCGCGAGGCGTCGGCTGCTGCTGGGGCATGGCGGCGGGGCGCTGCTGCTGCGGGGCAGCAAACTGCTGCTGGCCGGCGCGCGGGGCGCTGGCGGCACGGCTTGCCGCTGAGTTGTTCTGGCCCAGGCCGTTTTGATAGGCGCGCTCTTCTTCGTACAGGCGGCCGAGCGTGGGGGCATCGACGTTCTCGGCAAAGACCGAGAACTTGCCGGCGCGCAGCTGCGGATCAATCATAAAGCGCACGAGGGGCTCGCCGACAAAGACATAGCGGCGCTTTTCGGCCTGCGCTTTCACAAACTCGCGGACCTCGCGCGAAAGCTCGGGGTAGAACGGGGCGAGCATGGGATCGTCGTCGGCGGCGATCAGGATGGTATAGAGTGCCGGCGCCGTGTTGACGCCATTGATCACCAGAGTCTGATCCTCCATGTCGCGAGCGGCCTGCTTGGCAAGCTTCTTAAAGGAGAACGGGGCACGGGTGGCACCGAAGATGCCGGCCACGTGGTCCTCGAAGATGTTCAGGAAGTTCACGAAAGATCACTCTCCGTATAGGTTCTTTGGTATCCGAGCAAATATAGGCATATCCCAACGATTATAGAGGATAGGGTTCCCGCAACCGCCGCCTTGGCGACGACCGCGGCTGCAAGGCTGGCAATTTCCATATGGTGTGCAAGACAGGACGCCGCTGCGCAGCCGATGCCGGCGACAGCGATGGCGGCGATTGCGGCAAGGTTTGAGCCCTGATCGGCACGCTTGGCATGGGCATTGAGCAGCGCAGATGACGCCGCGGCAGTTGCCGCTACCAGCACAAAGGCAGCCCAAAGGAGTGGGTCTCCCAGCGCTGCGGCAACGTTACCGAGCCCCAGCACGCCTCCGGCTGAAAGCGCGACCGTGGCCAGACGGGCAAAAAGCACGCCCATGCCCGTTGCCGCGGCGGCGCTTGCCGGGCCAAGCCAAAATGACGCGACGCCGGCGGCGACCCCAACTGCCAGGAAGGTGTTGCCAGTCAGACAGCCAAGCGCGAGTGCACAGGTGAGCGCGGCGCACGCGGCCGCCTCGGTGCGTCCCCAGGCAATCCACCAACCGGACATGGCAGCGGCAAAAATGACCGCGACCGGCAGCATCGACAGGATGCCCTGCGCCTGCATGGTGGCGTTGGCCATGAGCACCAAAAAGCCCACAGCCGAGATGGCCGAGCCAATCTGGGGGGCCAGGCCGGCCGCCGCTCCGATCGCGATAGCCGCAATGACCAGGCCGGGAAGCGCCGCGACGCCGGCCGTCTGCATCAGCAAAAAGCTAAAGGCGCCGCACGTTAGCGCCGAGATAGCGTGCATGGCGTAGTCGCGCGCATGGCTCCAGCGCGTGCCTGCCCAGCCGAGTGCGGGGTCGACTTCGATGGTGTCGTCCTCGTAGTGCGACGGCTCGATATCGTCGAGCTCCTGCTCGTCATCCGAAAGTTCGCCAACCATTTGCTCCAGGCTGCGACGGCCTTCGCGCACGCTGCCCAGACCGGCAAGGAGCTGGTCGCAAAATGCCTCGATGCTGTTGGGGCGGTCCTGCGGCATGGGGGAGAGCGCGCTCATGAGCGCGGCCTCGGCTCCCGGGGGAAAGTGTGGTATCAGCTCGCTGGGATAGGTGGCGCCGCCGATGATGCGGCCGAGCGAGTCGGCGGGCGTGGCCGCCATAAAAGGAGCGCTGCCGCACAGGCCCTCGTAGATCACACAGGCGAGGGCAAAGACATCGGCGCGCTCGTCGACCGTGCCGGTCTCGATATCGAGCTGCTCGGGCGGCATGTAGCCGATGGTGCCGCCGCGTGAGCCGCCAAAGCCACCGGCGGACGACAGCCGCGCCATGCCAAAGTCGGTGAGCTTTACATTGCCCGAGTGGTCGATGAGCACGTTGGCGGGCTTAATGTCCAGGTGGAGTACGCCATTACTGTGGGCGAAGGTGAGCGCCTGGCCCAGGGCATCGGCAATGGCCGCGGCCTCGTCAAAGGTAAGTGAGTGGCCGTCCGCGCGGTGCAAAAACTCGGCCAGCGACATGCCATCGACATATTCCATAACCAGGTAGGCATAGGCTGTGTCGTGCGTAAAGTCGATGACCTGCACGATGTTGGGATGTTGAAGCATGGCGGCAGTGTGCGCCTCGCGCAGGACATCCATGATGTCGCTAGCGGGCATGCCGGCACCGTTGATAAGGGGGATGCGTTTAATGGCGACGCGGCGGCGCAGGTGCGTGTCGCGGCAGATCTCGATGGAGCCAAAACCGCCGGTCGCAAGTGTCTCGAGCGGCTGGTACCGCTTGAGCAGCTCGCGAGAGCTGGTGCCCTCCAAAGGAACGTCCGGCGAGAACCGGGCGGTATGTTGCGAGAAAAGCGGCATGGCCAACCCTCGTGCGTTTAAAGTTCGTTTGCGAGCGGCGGGCGCGGGGCCGAGCCGTTCGCGGTGGCATAGATGCTGCTAGTGTAGCACGCTCGGGCAGATGGCGAGGATAGCGGGATGCGAGGTGGCCCGATCGATTCGGCCCGTTTCGGCTCGTTTGGAAAGCGCATCTCAGTTTTCAGCCAAATTATGGGATGCGCTTTCCAAATGGGGTGGGCTGCGGAAACTGCATCCCAGAATATTGCCCTGGAACGGGATGCGCTTTCCGAACCGGCGTCCAAAAGGAAACCGCATCCCGCTTTGATGTGGGGACTGCGAACAAAAGCCGGACCGTGATCTGGCGCGGATTGGAGTTCGCCTGAATCATTGATGCTGGCTGGTGTGAGAACAGAGATAAACGAGCGGCTCGAGCGATATAATGACACGCTATGGAGGCCGTATGCTCTTTTCCCGCCGTTCTGCTACATTTGCCTGCGCCATTGCGCTTGTCGTAATGGCGGTCACCCCTTATCACCGGTTTTCATCTTCAATCGGCCTAGCGTCAGGTGCAATGACCTGGCTCGTTATCCTGGGCGCATGCCTCGCGGCGTTTGTTCATGGTGCTGCGCTATGCAAGGGGGGAATGAGAAGGCCGAGGCATCTCGGTGCCATCGGTGTTTTCCTTGGTGTTATTGCAACGGTTCCCGAATGGGCCGACCTGGCTTTCTATGCTCGCGGAGACTCTATTCCAATCGTGTTTGCACCGATTTGGTTGTTACATGGCGTTTCGTGTGTCTCGTGCTTTGTTGGGTCGCTGCTTCTCTCATATGTTATTTGGGGCACGGCGGACTCTCCTTTGACGCAGAGGTCGACACGGACTGACGAAAGGGAAACTCGTCACCCGCAGGACGCGATTTTTACAGAAACAATAGCCGTCATGTCTTGCCTGCTGTTTTGCTGTCGAGTTTCATGGAGAGTCGTTCCCGAGCCATGGGGGATGCCCCCTGTAACGGCCGCGTCAATTGGCCTTGCGCTTTTAATTCCGTTGGTCTATCTCGCATTGACTGTGGCCCCGCCGTTTTGCCGCCCTCGTGCCTTTGGCCATGGGCGGCGCGACGTGTTTGCCTGTTCTGTGCTCGTAGCAGTTCCTATTGGTCTTATTCCGGCTGTTGAGGCGGCATACTTCGCAAGCGATGCCGTGGTCATTGCATTGCTGGCGATGGGGTCCGTTATCGCTGCTGCCTTCGTATGCATGTTGCTAAGGGGGAAACGGGACAACAATTCGGATATCGCCTGTGCGTCCGACACATTCGATGCGGGGGTGTTTTCCCCTGCCCTGTCGCCTAGAGAAGAGCAGTTTGTTCGACTGCTGCTCAAAGGGAAAACGCCGGCGGAAATTGCCAAGGAGACGGATACGAAGCCATCGACGGTGAGAACAACGCTTCACCGAGCATACGGGAAGGCGTCGGTTGCGGGCTCACGCGAGCTCGTGGCGCTGTTTGCGGGTGAGGGCGATACTGTAGGGCATGAGCTACCGCAGCGGCATGCTGACGATATAGTGGCATCAGCTCGAACGCGCCGGCTGTTTCGATACCTGCTCACATTATTCTTTATCCTCCTTGCGGCGGGGCCCTTGGTAATGGCGGATAGCGATTGGGGGTCCGGTGTTTCGCGGGCTGTCGCCTTTTCCCTCTTAAGCTACGCATTGGGTCTCGGACTGCTTCTGTCGCTACGCTACGCGGGTGGAAAAGCGAATCGTGGCGCTGCGCTGGATAGAGCGGGTGAAGCGATTTGGCTCGGAAGCCCGTACGTATGGGCGGTGCTATCTGCTGTGGAATGGTCTTTTATCTATATCGCGGCATTGATGTGCATACGCGTTCCGTTGATGGCTGTGCCGGTCCTGTTTTGCGGCGTGGCGTCTACGGCTTCGCTCGCTGTTGGGCTGCGTCCGTTTAAGGTGCATGCCCATGCTCGGGCTATCGTGCCGTTGGTGTCAATGGGCATGGTTGCCTTAATCTATGCGGTCGCTAGGGGGCGAATCCATGGACTTGCGGTGCTGACGGGGGTGCTGCTCACATATATAGTGATGCGAAGCTGTCCGCAGCGCAAAATGCTTGGGATATGGATGCTTTGCTTCGGGGCGACGGCTCCTGTTTGGGCTGTCTTGCTCAATATGGTGCAGGATCTGACGGTTTTCGAGCCGTTGTTCCTCGCGTCGTTGTTGGGGCAAAGTTCGGCTGTCAATGTCGTCGTGGCAACGGTGATTGTTTGCTGGTCTGTGCCCATGTTCGTTACGCACATCGCGCTCGCCCGCTCGGTTGAGGACGAGAAGGCCGTCTTGGAGTACCGGGCGAACGGGTCCACCGAAACGGCCCGCGTGCGCCAGCTGGCCCTGCTTACGTCGCGCTCCCTTTCTGATGTTCAGTCGCAAATTTTGCTGATGACGGCAGAGGGGGCAACGACAAAGGCCATTGCGGAGGATGTCGGTTACGCTGCATCTACGGTGCAAGCGCTGCGGTCTGCATCTTACCGCCAGTTGAAGATCAAGAATAAGGCGGAGCTAATTTTATTGTTATCGCAGGTAAATAACGTGTAAACGCCTGAGCAATCAACTCAATAGCGGGTGTTTACAGACATCTTTCTCTATTCATGCGAAGGTTGCCGTGCGTCGACGCATTGTTAACCGCTTTTGATTGGAGAAGGCCATGATTAAGCCAAGGAGCGCTATTGCTCGAATCGGAGTCGGCTTGGTGATTGCAGCTGGTCTGTCCCTAGGGGTTCCCGCTGCATCGTTTGCACAAGAGGAGTTTGACACCTCTCAGGTTTCCAGCATTACTCAAAACGCCGATACGGGAATTACGACCTGTACGAACAATGCCGATAAGGCATTTAGTTTTCAATGTGCCGGGACGAGTGCAACTGGCTACCGTCAAAAGGATGATTCCTCATCGCTCTATCTGGATATCCAGGGCCATACGGGAAATCCGCTTCGGTTATATACAGACGGTGCGTATAACACAAGCGGTAGCGGCAGCATGAATTGTACTCAGGGAACGTATCGTTCGAATCACAAGGGACAGTGGGAAATGTATAACCTCGTCCGTGAGAACGGGCGATCTGCGGCGCGACTGACTGCATGGGCGGAGTCTGGCTACGGCACTGTTATTGGCGTATGGAGCCCCGACTGCGTCGGGCATTTCCACAAGCTTCCCGCATAGTTGTTTGAAATGGCTCCCTTCCGGCTTTCTGGGTCGGAAGGGGGAGGAGGACGTATGAACCAAAAGCTCGCAAGATACGAACTGTCGAAAACGATTAGACGTCCAGCTTTTATCCTTGCTCTCTTGATTGCGGTCGCAGTTGCAATAGCTGCCGCGCTGGAGCCGTGGGCAAATTTGGAAAAAGAGCGCCACAACCTTCTTTCTTTTGGTTACGGCGTTGGCGTGCAAGCCGAAAATTATCTCGGTCAAACACGTGAAAGCAGCTTCGGTAACTGGATTGTTGTGAGCGCGAACGCGCCACTGTCTGCGTCGGTGTTTTTCTATGCACTGCCCCTGCTTGCAATGTTGGCTGGATCTTGGTCGTGTCTCTTTGAGCGTTTGAGTGGTTATGACATGCAGATATGCACGCGCGTTTCCAGAAAGGCGTACGTGAACGTAAAGATGCTGTCTGCTTTCCTCTCCGCGTTTACAGTGACTGCCATTCCTCTGCTCGTCAATTTCCTGATCGTCTCGATGCTTTTTCCTGCGTATCTTCCTCGGGTCGATGAGTCGACTTACGTAGGACTTTACCTGCATAGCTACTTCTCCGGTCTATTTTATTCGCATCCTTTGTCATATGTGCTCGCATACACGCTGTTCGATGCTGTCACGCTCGGGACTTTATCCATGGCTGTAACTGGCTTCTCAATTTTGTTTCGTAGCAGAATCAAAGCGATAATTGTCCCGTATCTGCTAATGGTTGCGTGGCATTTTGCAAATGGCTGGATCTTCGGCGTAATGGCTTGTGTGGGGTTTAACTGCAATATCCTCAACAGCATCAGGTCGGAATCGCTGAATAACTGGCCAGACATTCGAGCCGGTTTTGCGGAAATCATATTATTGACCCTTGCTTCGTTGGCTTTTTCTGGGGCGTGGAAAAGACGCGAGGTGGTCTGATGCTGTTTAGGCTGGTCGCCGCGGACCTGAGGACCGTTTTGAAGAAGAACATCATCACTTTTATTGCAATTGCGGCAGTGACCGTTGCGAACTTGGCGTACGCCTACGGATTGTCTTCTGTGTATGGGGTTAGAACGGATACCTTGGGGTTTGCGGATAATCTTGCGCTCGTGTTTGCCGGATCTGCTCCGTTTGAGCCTAGGCCCGGGGTCATGTTTGTGCCTCCGCTAGGATGGCTATTTCTCATTCTGCTTATTCTCTATACAACACTCGACTATCCGACCGAATCGTTGCACGGGTTTGGTTTGCAAGCGCTTGTTCGATGCCGGGCAAGAACCCTTTGGTGGGTCTCGCGTTTTATCTTGGTGGCGGCAGTAACGGCATTTTCACTGCTCGTGGTGGTTTGCTCTGTTGTGATTTGGAGCTTGGTGGTGAGCTCCTCGTTCAGCGCGGTCATTCATGGTGAGTCGCTTCAACTGGCTAATTTGGCGCCGTGGTTTCTCAAAGCTGCCGAGGCAGATGCGCTGCCGTTTTTCATAGGTCTCTTATTTGCTTTTGAGGCGCTTGCGTTTGCGCAGGCAGCGGTTGGGTTTGTGCTTGGGTCGTCAGTCTCGTTTGTGGTTTTAATGAGCTACCTGATCTGCTCGGCATATGCACGACATTGGGCGCTATTGGGTAACGCCTTGATGCTGTTGCGCTGGGGTGGAATTGTCAAAGAGGGAATCGCGGCGGGCTCGAGTGTCTTGTCATCAATTGGGCTTATGTCGTTATGCCTATCGTTGGGTGGACTGTGGTTTCGAAGGGCCGACCTTATAGAAAAGGGGGACAAGATATGAGTGTGATCGTAAGGGGCGTATCGAAGCGCATGGGTAAAAACGATGTCCTGCGCAACGTGTCCATCGAGGTTGACCCTGGGACTGTGGTCGGGCTTCAGGGGATAAACGGTTCGGGTAAGACCATGCTCATGCGAGCGGTTTGCGGGTTGATCAAGCCTACCGAAGGCGAAATCTCTATCGATGGCCAAAGGCTTGGGGCGGACATCTCGTTCCCGCCGAGTCTGGGGATGTTGATCGAGGCGCCTTCCTTTTTGGGATATCTGTCTGGCTACGACAATCTGAAGCTCATCGCTCAGATCAAGGGCGTTGCCACCCCCGAGGACATTCGCTCTGCCCTGCGGCTCGTGGGGCTCGATGCAGACGAAAAAAAGAAGTTCCGAGCATACTCGCTTGGGATGAAGCAGCGTCTGGGGATAGCTGCGGCAATTATGGAGAAGCCGAAGCTGCTTGTTCTCGATGAGCCAACGAATGCCCTCGACGAAGCGGGCGTTGAAATGCTCAAGCGCGTTGTGGCGATGGCGGCATCAACGGGTCGTGAGGTCCTTCTGTCCAGCCATGACGGAGAGGTGCTCGAGGAACTGGCCGATCGGGTTTACTGCATGCGCGACGGTGCCGTTGTGAAAGTTCGGGAAAGGTCGTGAGCGCGATGAAGAAGACCCTGTGGACGAGAAGATCGGCGCTCGCGCTTTTTTGCTGTGCTGCTGCCGGCCTTGCGGGCATGAGGGTGAGCGTCGTTAACGGGAACCGGACGGTCATTCCTGAGAAATATTACGCGGAGGGCGAATGGCTCTCGATGGATGGAGCGTTTCTGGGGTCGAAGGATGTGGTGACTGATGGGTATTCGTTTTGCATAGACGGGGCAGAGTTGCTCACGCCGCGCGAGTATCTCAAACGAGCACATGACGATTATTCAAAATATGGCACCGTGGATACGAAAACGAGACTGAAGGATGCCGACATCACGTGCGTTATCGCCGTAAAGATGCGTGTCAGAAATAGGGATAATATCGACGGTGGAATCAAAGCGTATGTTTGGCATCTGGTTCCGGAGTCTGCGCCAAACTATGATTTTGTAGTCAATACCGATCTGATAACGCAAGCCATGCCGGTCCTTGGCGGCTCTGCTGCGTTTGCCGTGGAGGTTGGGGCAGAAAACGAGTTGCTCATCCCATTTATGATGCAGAACACCAACGACTATTTCGAAGGTTACGAGACCGTCCGTTTTGAGAAAGCATTTCCCGGGACTTACACGATGAAGATGACCGATCTGCCGGAGCGGAGGCTCTTAAGGTTTGAAGTGAAATAGCTCGAGAGCAAGGCAAAACGGGTCCATTGGCGGTACGCGCGCCCGATTCCAGGCGCCCCGGCCCGGAATCGGGCGCGGGACGAGGCGCCTTCGGTGTCGGCCGGCCTACCGCTTCTTCTTGCTCTTCTTCTGCTTGCGCTGCTTGCCCTTGGTCTCCTGGGGCTTGTCGCCCTGTTTTGCTTCGGCAGCGGCCTTTTCTGCCTTCATCTTCTTGCGTTTGGTCTCGATGCGGAGTTTTTTGTTGATGCGCGCCTTAAGGAAGGGACCGAACTGCTCGGCATCGCCGCGGACAAAGGTGTCCTTAGGGATCGTCACGCCCTGGTCGGCGAACATGGCCACAAAGATGCGCTCGCCGTCGAGCACGTGGTCGAGCTTTTCAAACGGGAAGAACTGCGACTTGCCGCTCGTGCCCCAAACCATCAGGCCGTCCTCGTTGGCGGCGACGCGGCGATAGCGGCCACCCATGGACTCGTCGGCCTCAACGGCGTCGATAAAGTCGCGGGCGAGGGTGTGGTGCAGGTTTTTGCTCCACCAGGCCAAAAAGGCGCCGAATACGATCAAGACGACGCCAAACTTGATCCAGTTGCCGCCGGCCACCAGCATGCCGATGCCGATGAGCGCGGCAATTGCCGCGGCGACATACAGCGAGCCGCGACGCCTGGGCGAGGCGACCAGGCGGGCGAAGTCGGTGACGAGGTCGTTTTCGTATTGGTACTCGTTGAGGTACAGGATGCCGTCGTCGGCTGCGGCCTGCTCCTCGAGCGCGACCTCGACCTGGTCGGCTGCTTCGGAGGGAACGAGGTTGCTCTCTGCGTCTGCCATGCTCTTTGGACTCCTATCGCGGCGGGCTCGCCGTACGGGTTATTATGGAATGCAGTATGCCGTGCGACCGCATGGCCGCCGCGGCAACAAGACTCAGTATACCCGGGGGAGCACCCATGGAATCGTTGTACCGAAAGTATCGCCCGCTCACCTTTGACTCCGTGGTGGGCCAGCAGCATATCGTCTCGACGCTCGAGCACGCCATCACCGAGGGGCGCCTGTCCCACGCCTACCTGTTCTGCGGACCGCGCGGCACGGGCAAGACCACCATGGCGCGCATTCTGGCCAAGGCGCTGCTGTGCCGCAATGCCGAGGCGGCGCGCGCCGAGGGTGCAAGCGGCTGCATGCCCGACGGTACTTGCGAGGAGTGCGAGCTCATTGCCGAGGGTAACCACCCCGATGTCTACGAGCTCGATGCCGCCTCCCGCACGGGCGTGGACAATGTGCGCGAGGAAATCATCAACTCCGTCAACTTTGCCCCGGTGCGCGGCAAGTACAAGATCTATATCATCGACGAGGTCCACATGCTCACGACGGCGGCGTTCAACGCGCTGCTCAAGACGCTCGAGGAGCCGCCGGCACACGTGATCTTTGTGCTGTGCACCACCGACCCGCAAAAGATTCTGGAGACCATCCTCTCGCGCTGCCAGCGTTTCGATTTCCATCGCATCGGCAACGAGGATATCGAGCGTCGCCTGGCATACGTGTGCGAGCAGGAGGGCTTCGATTACGACGATGAGGCGCTGGCTATCGTGGCGCGCCATGCCAAGGGCGGTATGCGCGACGCGCTGTCCACGCTGGAGCAGCTGAGCGTCTTTGGCAACGGTTCTGTGCATGCGGACGACGCCCGCTCGCTTTTAGGCGAGGTTTCGGACCAGATTCTGGGCGAGTTTTCCCGCGCCATTGCCGATCGCGATGTTGCCGAGCTCTATGGACTGATCCGTGCGCAGGTCGAGGAAGGAAACGACCTGCTGGAGCTGACGCGCGACCTGGTGGCGCATGTGCGTGACGTGTACGTTGCCTGCGTTGCCGGTGCCCGTGCCGAGCTGTTTGAGGGCGGCTCCGAGCAGGCCGAGGCGCTTGCTGCCGAGGCCGCTGCCTTTGGCGAGCATCCTGCCGACCGCCTGGCCCGTGTGCTGACGGTGCTCGACGATGCCGCACTGGAGATGAGGGGCGCGAGCGACGTGCGCCTGGTGCTCGAGATCGCCTGCACGCGCCTGGCACGTCCCGAGGCCGATTTAACGATTGAGGCATTGGCCGAGCGCGTGGCCCGCTTGGAGGCCATGGTTGCCAACGGCGCCGTGCCGGCGAGCGTGGCTGCTGCTCAGGCCGCCGCGCCTGCAGCATCCGTACCCGCTGCTGCCCAACAGCCGACGCTAATTTCGGGCGCTCGTGCTGCCGCTCCGGCGGCATCCGCTGCCCCCGCTGCTACGTCCGCGCGCCAGGGCGGTATGCCTTGGGACCGTGGTGCTGCTGTTCCGGCTGCCCAGCCTGCGTCCCGTTCTGCGTCCGTGTCAGCTTCCAAGCCTGCAGCGCCTGCACCTCAGCCTGCGCCGACTCCGACGCCTCAGCCCGTTGCGGCTCCCGCGCCTGCCACCGCTCCGGCACCTAAGCCCCAGTCCAACAATGCCGCCCAGGTTGCCGCCGCCGGTACTGCCGAGACGCCCGCGGTCGAGGATGCCGGAGAGCTGCAGCGCAAATGGGCCGAGGTTGTCGAGCGTGTCAAGGCGCGTCAGGCTTCCTACGCGGGGCTTTTGCTCAATGCCCGCGCCACGGCTGACGACGGCTCCAGGCTCACGGTCTCGTTCCCCGCGGGCTCGACCTTTGCCATCAAGATGCTTGGACGCGCCGACACGCAGTCGGTGGTCCTGCCGACAGTCAGTGCGGTCTTCGGTCGTCGTACCGTCGACTATGTCCTGGATGGGGGTGGCACGCCGGCTCCTCAACATGAGGAGCATTCTCCATCTGCACGGGCTGCGGTATCTGCGGACCCGCAACCCGTGTCCTCGGCGGCCCCTGCATCCTCGAGCGCCAGCGCGACGCAGCCAAAAGCAGCACCGATAGCGGCGCCGACCCCGTCGGCGCCTAAGCCCGTCATGGCCAAACCGGCTGCTCCGACACCCGCGCCCAAGCCTGCCTCGCCCGCGCCCAAGTCGTCTGACCTGGGCAAAGCCCCCTGGCTGCGCTCCGACAACCCCGCCGGCGCTCCTGCCACGGGCAAGCTCCCGACCGAGCCCGCGCCCCGAGCGCCCGAGCGCGCGTCCGCTCCCAAGGCTCAGCCCGCCGCGCCGTCTGCGCCATGGGAATCCGAGCAGGTTCCCTACGACGATGCCATGGTTGGCGGTTTTGTTGCCGATGCTGGTGGGGACGATCTGCCTCCGTTCGACGTGCCGGGTGCGGCGTCCGCGCCCAAGTCCGCTGCAACTGCCCCCAAAGAGGAGGACGCTCCTGCAGCTCCCTGGGAGTCCAACTCCGGTGCGGGCGGCCCCTTCGGCCATCAGGGTGCAGCCCCGAGCATCCCGCAGACCGAGGACGAGGCCAAAGCCCTCATCCGCAGCGTCTTCGGCCAGTCCACCATCTTCAAGCCGGTGGAGTAGCTGCGCAGGCGGGTATACTGCTCAAGAAGAGAGCCCCTTGCCCGGGCGCATCTGTATTTCGGACATGTGCAACGTGGTGCCGCGTATATCGCATTCGAGCAGACAGGCGCGTGACGGTCGGCCTAGGATGCTGAGGTCGATACGATACGTCGCATGGCTGTCCGTGTACTCGACTTGCTCGGCGTTGACGGTTGCTCCGATTGTAAATAAAGAGCCCAGTTCGGCATCGACAATCTTGGAGTCCTTTATCTTGACCTTGAACTCTTGGTAGAGGGACGGGCTGTTGTAGTAAATGGTTCGGGTTCCGTCGGTGCATTCATCGGTCGTCTCCCATTTGACGACGGGCTGGTCCGAGCTGGCTATCAGCAGTTCTGCTCCAAAAGCTATGGCATGGGTGATGATAACCAGTAATACCCAGACGACAAAGAGATAGAGAACCACATATGCAACGGGGTGTTTTGAGCGGATGTTTTGGAGTACGGCTGGGACATTCACGAGGGCACCTCCAAATCGTCATCTATGACAATCAAATTATACCCAGCCGCCATGCGTGCCGCCTCGAGCAGCGGCTCGGCATTTTGCCATGTAGCCTTGTAGCCCTACGCATAAACTGCCTGGTTCCAGCTCTGCTAGATGTAGCTTGAGATAATTATGCAACCTTGCATAATTCGACCTTGCATAATCTTGGGCGTGCGTCACGCTCAAGGACATGTATATCGACTGAGGTAGCGTGTCCGCCCCGCTTGCTTGCCCCGCGCCGTGGTACGATTTTTGAGTTTGAAAGTCCCGTCGCGCTCCGGCTGCCCTTGCAGCTTGTCGCGCGGCCGCACGTAAAGGAGCCATCATGGCCGGTATGAACATGCAGCAAATGATGAAGCAGGCTCGCAAGATGCAGGAGCAGCTTGCCGCCGCGCAGGAAAACCTTAAGTCCCAGACCGTCGACGCCTCTGCCGGCGGCGGCATGGTCAAGGTGACCGTTAACGGCGAGATGGAGCTCGTCAACCTCACCATCGACCCCGATGCCCTCGATCCCGAGGACGTCGATATGCTGCAGGACATGATCATGGCTGCCGTCAACGAGGCCGTCCGCGGTGTCAACGAGCTCGCCAACAAGCAGATGGGCGCCATCACCGGCGGCCTCAACATCCCGGGCATGCCGTTCTAAGACACGCATATATATGAGTGCCAACCATAGTCTGCAAAAATTGCTCGATGAGCTGGGCCGTCTGCCGGGCATTGGTCCCAAGTCGGCCCAGCGCATCGCCTATTACCTGCTCGAGGCCGATGCCGAGGAGGCGCGCCGCCTGGCCGAGGCTATCCTGGAGGTTAAGCAGGAGGTTCACTTTTGCAGCCGCTGCTTTAACTACGCCACGGCCGACGAGTGCTCCATCTGCCAGGATTCGATGCGCGATACCACTCGCATTTGCGTGGTGGGCGAGCCGCGCGATGTCCAGGCGATTGAGCGCACGGGCAGCTACCACGGTCTCTACCACGTATTGGGCGGCGTGATCAGTCCCATGGACAAGATTGGTCCCGAGCAGTTGCACATTCGTGAGCTGCTGGCACGCTTGGGCCACGAGGACATCCACGAGGTCATCATCGCCACCAACCCCAATATCGAGGGCGAGACCACGGCGAGCTACCTGGCCCGCACTATCAAGCCGCTGGGCGTTGAGGTATCGCGTCTGGCGAGCGGCCTTCCCGTGGGCGGCGACCTGGAGTATGCCGACGAGCTTACGCTTGGGCGCGCCATCGAGGCCCGTCGCACGATTTAGGTGGCGAGCCTGCTCCTGCCGTATGTCTTCATCGCGACGCACGGGGTAGCCATAATTTCCCCGTGCGACTGTAAGTTTGTTGTGCAACAAAGATGCTTTGTATCCGCTTATCGCATGGATGCTTCCACTCGCATCCTTAATTTGCCCATTCGTTGCGCAACCTTTTGGGTTCGCTGATACACTCAAATATGGATTCGAATGAATGCGCCGCTCCCGAGCGGCGTGTTTTTGTTGGAGGAGAACGCATGCGGCCCGGTGGCACTCAGACAAAGCGCGGCGCCGCGGTGCGCATGCGACGCCGACTGGGCTTGGCGCCGCGGGCGTACGCACTGCTGTCTTGCTCGCTGGTGCTGGTCATAGCTGGCGTTTCTGCCTATGGCATGACCGTGCCGTCCATGATACAGGCACATGCCACACGCGAACCGCGCGTGGGGCATGAGGTCAAAAGTGACCTGGGGACCACGACTGGATATGCTTGGGCAAGTGTGGTCGCGCATATTGTGTTTGGCACCGGCGACGCGGACGGCGCCGAGGCCCCGGACAACGAAGTCACGCTTGCCAATGGCAAAACCATCGTGCTCACCAACACCAAGATCATCGATCGGTTGTCCAACAATAGCGTGGCGGCAACGGTGAATAAGGTCGAGCAGCAGAAGGAGCAGGACGCCCAGCAGTCCGGAAAGCCCGGTAGCTCGGATACTTCTGGCTCCGGCTCGGATTCGTCGAGTTCGGGCGGTGGCTCTGGGTCGGGTTCCTCTGCCGGAGGGTCTGGAAACGGCGGCTCGACGGGCGGCAACACTGACAACGATGCAAACTCCGGTGGCCTTTCCGCTGCTGAGGAAGAGAGCATTCACAGCTGGCTTGTGACCAAGTACAACATGCTCGACGGCTATGTTTCTCGTGCCAATGACGTGGTCTCGACCTATAACTCTACGGGAGATCCCAGGCCGTGCGACAGCCTGGTCGGGGAGATGTTTGTCATTCGAGCCGAGTTCGGTCGTCAGACATTCTCGCCCCGGTCAAAGTGGTATCAGCAGTATGCCAATCTGTGGGGCTGTTACACCAACCTATGTCAATGGGTCGGCCATTACGGCGATGATGACGTCGCGCTCGGTAACTTCAACAATAACGTGGCGGCGCTTGCCCTATGATGACCGATCTTGCATCCACCACACCACAATCGCTCGGTCGCGATCCCATGGTCGGCCTGCGCCTGGCGCGTGTCGACGGGTTTGAGCCGGCCATTGCGCTCGGTCAGGGCGAACTGCCTGCCTATCTGCGTCGTTTTACGATGCTGTTTGCCGACGATGCCACCATGCGTCGTGGCGGTATCGGCCGCGTGACGCGTGCCGTCAACGCCCAAGGCGAGGCCGTGGCACTCAAACAGCTCATCTTGCCGACGCGCGATGAGTTTGACGACGATGCCGCTCACGAGGCGCTGGTCGCCAAGTTCAAGGCGGCGTTTCGCGAGGAATACGAATGCCATCGCGCCCTTTCGGGCCTTAAGGGCTTTCCCCGCCTCTATGGCTGGGGCGAGGTCGACGGTGTGCCTGCAATTGTCATGGAATGGGTCGAGGGCGAGACGCTTGCCCGCTTGCGTTCGCGACTTGCCGTGGACGATGCCGGACGCCTGTCGCCGCTTGTGGCGGCGCGTCTGGGTCGCGACCTGTTCGATCTGCTCTGCCGTATGAGCCTGGTGGGCGAGGGCTTTGTCCATCGCGATATCTCGCCCGCTAATATTATGGTGCGTACGGCGCGTCTACCGCTTGACCGGCAGCTTGCCGAGGGCACCTTTGACCTGTGCCTGATCGACTTTGGCTCGTCGCTGGCGCTTGAGCCTGCGTCGGCCGTGGCCGGTACCGGCGGCAAGGCGTCGTTTACGGAGCGTTATGCCACGCTGCGTCGCGCGACGGTTGCCTATGCCCCGCCCGAGATGCTCACCGACGATATTCCCGACCTGCGCGCTTTGCGTATGTCGCCGGCGATTGACGTCTATGCCGCGGCAAGCACGGTTTACGAGCTCATTGCCGGCATCGCGCCATACGAAGCCGCGCCGAGCACTTCGGGCACCTCGGGTTCGCGCAAAAAGACGCGCGACATCGCGAGCCCCTACCGTCTCAAGATGGACACGCGGCCCGACTATCCCATTGGTGCCCATGCGCCCGGTTGCGATTTGACGCAGCTGCTTCATCGCGAGCCCGATGTGGCGCTCGCCGCGGCCGAGCAGGCCCAGCAGCTGGGGCTTGAGCCGGATTCCGAGGAGCTACGCGATGCGCTGGCGTTTGTCGATGCCCAGCTGTTCAACGTGGTGATGGCCTGTCTGTCCAGCCATCAAAAAGATCGTCCCGAGCCGGCGGCGGTCGAGGCGGCGCTCTCGGCGTTTTGTGACCACTATGCGCAAAATGTCGGTCGTTCGCTCCGCGGCGAGCCGCTCACGCCGTGCCCCATGGATGCGTCCGGCCGCGCGGTTCGTCGCGCGCTGATGGTCGGCGCGGCGGTCGTCTGTGGCGTGGTTTGGGCTGCGGTCGTGGTTTCGGCCGCGCTGCTGGCGTCGGGCGCTCGCGTGACGGCGACTTTGGGATCGCTCGTGTGGCCTGGGTCGCTACCGGGTGTTATTGCCGCACTGGCGCTGGCGCTGCCAGGCATGGCCGGCGTTGTCGCGGGGGCACTTGCGCGCGATCGACGCTCGGGGTTCCTGCAGGGTGTGCTTGCGCTTTCTGCCTGCGAGGTTCCGGTACTGGCTGTGGCTGCATGTAGCGTATTTTCCCAACGCGCCGTGATGGGCGGCCTTGTTGCCGCTTTGGTTGCAACCTATACGCTTACGTGGTTTTTGCTTGCGATGGGCTTTGCCTTTGAACTTCCCGTTTCGGCACCGCGACGCACAAAAGCCCAGATGGCGACTCCGCTTGCCGGTGGAGCCGCAGCTGCCCGTACTTTTGGCGGACCTGTCGAAGTATCGTCCGATTCTATTTCTACGACCAAGGAGGCCTAGGTCATGGCATCTCAAGTTGAGCTCACCCCATGCGGGGCCATGTTTGACATCTTTAAGCGCGCGGCGCATCTGAGCCATATCGAGCTGTGCGGCTTGGTGCTTTCGTCCCGTCCGCTCGCCGACGGCCGCAGCCCGCAGAGCCGAGCCGCCGATCGCTCTTGGGTTTCCCGCTTTATCGTTCGCGCGCCGGTCGGCACGCTTCAGCAGCGCTACTTTGCCGAATACGGTACCTCGGCTGCGCGTATTATGTCGCAACTGGCCCTGCGCCAGCGCAATCCCATGGACTCCACGGCTGTGATCAATATGGTGTGCGGTCCTGCAGGTGAACCGATGGTACGCGCGCTCGAAGAGTGCCATCAGGACACGAATCTCTATCGCAACGCGCTCGATCGCCTGTCCCAGGCGGCGGAACTCATGCCCGCCGAGCGCGCCGAGGCCGTGCTGGTGCTGTTTGTCGCCGTCGGTTGTTCGGCGGATGTGCGGTCCTCGGTGAACTATGCCATCGACTACGCGCACGCGACCTGTGGCGGAGGCACCTCCACGCCGCGTTCGCTTGGCATGTCGATGACCGCGGGCGAACGCGAACCCGCTCCGGCGCACCCCTTGGGCTTGCTGCGCGTACAAAACAGTTTTGTCGTGAGCGCCCCGCGCTGGATTCAGCCGAGTGAGCAGGGTGTTGAGATTGGTGCGCTGGCCACTGGTGAGGGCGATATTACCGGCATCACCGACGACGTCTCGGCCCGCCATGCCCATATCTGGTGCGATGCTCAAAATATCTGGCACGTCGAGGACTTGTCGTCCACCAACGGAACCATGGTGGTAAACGGCGCGACGAACGTCTGCATCCAGGTCGAGCCCGGCCGCTCCGCTCAGCTCAACCCCGGCGACGAGCTCAGACTTGGCGAATCCACCACCTACGCTATCCTCCTCGGCGTCGGCGCCCTCTAGTCGGCAGATGGGGACGTTCCTTTTATGCCGGCACTCCGGGACACTCCATGGCGCGCCAGGGCCAATCGCCCGGGGACGAAGCGTTCATTTTGGCCCTTGGCGGTCACCCGAGGTAAACCTTTACCGCCCACCTATATTTGTCGAAATTACACTTGGCGGCGGGGTACAATAAACCCGCATGCGGATTTCCGTTGCGGGTGCCTCCCATCGCCGGGGCGTGCCCGGGAGCATCCGGCATGCGGCCTTTGCGGCGCTCGGTCATGTGCAAGACGGGCGGTCGGGTCTGTGGGGCGCATCAGTTGCCCCTCGCCTCGGCATGTCTTCTCTCCACGCCACGTACCTGCTGCTGAGCCTGCCTGCCAGATGATTGGAAGCAACAGCGTAAATCCCATCACGCCAACATCCCGGCGATCGCCGGGGCCTGTATACCTATATGAGAGGAGAGGGGTATATGGCGCGTAAGTTTAAGTCTATGGACGGCAACGAGGCGGCCGCATATGTTTCGTATGCGTACACCGAGGTAGCGGGAATCTATCCCATTACGCCGTCCAGCCCGATGGCCGACCATGTCGACCAGTGGGCGGCCCAGGGTCGCAAGAACATCTTCGGCACCCCGGTCAAGGTCGTCGAGATGGAGTCCGAGGCAGGTGCAGCCGGTACCGTTCACGGTTCGCTGGGCGCCGGTGCTCTGACCACCACCTACACGGCTTCTCAGGGTCTGCTCCTGATGATTCCGAACATGTACAAGATCGCGGGCGAGCAGCTCCCGGGCGTCTTCCACGTCTCCGCGCGTTGCGTCGCTTCCCACGCCCTGAACATTTTTGGCGATCACTCCGACGTCATGGCCTGTCGTCAGACCGGCTTCGCCATGCTCGCCGAGGGCAACGTCCAGGAGGTCATGGACCTCTCGCCGGTGGCTCACCTTGCCGCCATCGAGGGTAAGACCCCGTTCCTTAACTTCTTCGACGGCTTCCGCACCAGCCACGAGATCCAGAAGGTCGCCATGTGGGACTACAAGGATCTGGCTGAGATGTGCGACATGGACGCCGTCCAGGCTTTCCGCGATCACGCGCTCAACCCTGAGCACCCGCACACCCGCGGCAGCCACGAGAACGGCGACATCTTCTTCCAGAACCGCGAGGCCTGCAACAAGGTCTACGACGAGCTCCCTGCCGTCGTCGAGGGCTACATGAAGAAGATCAACGAGAAGCTCGGCACCGATTACGGCCTGTTCAACTACTACGGCGCTCCCGATGCCGACCGCGTCGTCGTGTGCATGGGCTCCTTCTGCGACGTGCTCGAGGAAGTCATCGACTACCTCAACGCTCACGGCGAGAAGGTCGGCCTGGTCAAGGTTCGTCTGTTCCGTCCGTTCTCCATCAAGCACTTCGTCGACGTTCTCCCCGAGACCGTCCAGAAGATCGCCGTCATGGACCGTACCAAGGAGCCGGGTTCTATCGGCGAGCCGCTCTACCAGGACGTCGTCTCCGCTCTCTACGAGGCTGGCAAGACGGGCATCAAGGTCGTCGGCGGCCGTTATGGCCTGGGCAGCAAGGACACGCCTCCCGCGTCCGCGTTCGCTGTCTTCGAGGAGCTCAAGAAGGACGAGCCCAAGCGCGAGTTCACCATCGGCATTGTCGATGACGTGACCAACCTGAGCCTGCCCGAGGCCGAGGATGCGCCCAACACCGCAGCCCCCGGCACCATCGAGTGCAAGTTCTGGGGTCTGGGTGGCGACGGTACCGTCGGCGCCAACAAGAACTCGATCAAGATCATCGGCGACCACACCGACAAGTACGTCCAGGCCTACTTCCAGTACGACTCCAAGAAGACCGGCGGCGTCACCGTCTCGCACCTGCGCTTTGGTGATTCTCCGATCCGTTCGCCGTACTACGTGACCAAGGCCGACTTTGTCGCTTGTCACAACCCCAGCTACATCGTTAAGGGCTTCAAGATGGTCCGCGACGTCAAGCCGGGCGGCACCTTCCTGGTCAACTGCCAGTGGAGCGACGAGGAGTTCGCCGAGCACATGCCCGCCGTGGCCAAGCGCTACATCGCGAACAACAACGTCAACGTCTACCTGATCGACGCTATCGACCTGGCCGCTAAGGTCGGCATGGGCAAGCGCACCAACACGGTGCTCCAGTCCGCCTTCTTCGCGCTGGCCAAGGTCCTGCCCGCCGAGGACGCCCTGCAGTACATGAAGGACGCGGCTACCAAGTCCTACATGAAGAAGGGCCAGGCTATCGTCGACGCCAACCACAAGGCCATCGATGCCGGCGCTACCGCTTTCCGTAAGTTCGAGGTTCCGGCCGACTGGGCTACCGCCGAGGACGCCGCTCCCGTCGAGCTCTCCGAGGAGGCCAAGTCCGCTATCGCCCAGCAGGTCAAGAACCTGCTCGAGCCCATCGATCGCATGGACGGCGACAGCCTGCCTGTTTCCGCCTTCGTCGGTTGCGCCGACGGCCAGTTTGAGCTGGGCGCTTCCGCATACGAGAAGCGCGGCGTCGCCGTGGTCGTTCCCCACTGGGACGAGACCAAGTGCATCCAGTGCAACCAGTGCGCCTATGTGTGCCCGCATGCCACCATCCGTCCGTTCGCGATGACCGAGGACGAGGCTGCCGCCGCGCCCGAGGCTACCCGCACGCTCGACGCCATGGGCCCCAAGGCCAAGGGCATGAAGTTCACCATGGCTGTGTCCCCGCTCGACTGCATGGGTTGCACCAACTGCGTCAAGGTCTGCCCCAAGGGCGCCCTCGAGATGGTTCCCACCGAGCAGGAGATGGACCAGCAGCCCGTTTGGGACTACATGGTCGAGAACGTCTCCGAGAAGAAGGAGCTCATCGCGGCCAACGTCAAGGGCAGCCAGTTTAAGCAGCCCTACCTGGAGTTCTCTGGCTCCTGCGCCGGCTGTGCCGAGACCGCCTATGCACGTCTGGTGACCCAGGTCGCCGGCGACCGCATGTTCATTTCCAACGCCACCGGCTGCTCCTCCATTTGGGGTAACCCCGCCGCCACCGCTCCTTACTGCAAGGACAAGGACGGTCACGGCCCGGCGTGGAACAACTCCCTGTTCGAGGACAATGCCGAGCACGGTCTGGGCATGGCCGTTGGCTATGAGGCCGTTCAGCACAAGCTGATCGCCGCTACCCAGGACATCATCGCTGCCGATGGTCCGTCCGATGAGCTCAAGGCCGCCGGTCAGGCTTGGATCGACTCCGTCAACGACGCCGAGGCCTCCAAGACTGCTGCCGCTGCCTACGTTGCCGAGCTCGAGAAGTGCGGCTGCGACGCTTCCAAGGCAATCCTCGCCGACAAGGCTTACCTCACCAAGAAGTCCTTCTGGATCTTCGGCGGCGACGGTTGGGCCTACGACATCGGCTTCGGTGGCCTGGATCACGTCCTGGCTTCCGGCCACAATGTCAACGTCTTTGTCTTCGACACCGAGGTTTACTCCAACACCGGCGGTCAGGCCTCCAAGGCCTCGAACCTGGGCCAGGTCGCTCAGTTCGCCGCTGCCGGTAAGGTGACCAAGAAGAAGTCCCTGGCCGAGATCGCCATGAGCTACGGCTACGTCTACGTGGCGCAGGTCGCCATGGGCGCCAACCCGGCTCAGACCCTCAAGGCCATCCACGAGGCCGAGGCCTACGACGGCCCATCCCTCATCATCGGCTACAGCCCCTGCGAGATGCACTCCATCAAGAAGGGCGGCATGCAGAACTGCCAGGCCGAGATGAAGAAGGCTGTCGAGTGCGGTTACTGGAACCTCTTCCGCTTCAATCCCGAGGCTGCTGCCGGCAAGAAGTTCTCGCTCGATTCCAAGGAGCCCGCGGGCGGTTATCAGGAGTTCCTGATGAACGAGGCCCGTTACGCGTCGCTGACGCGTTCCTTCCCCGAGCGCGCCGAGGAGCTCTTCAAGGAGAACGAGCAGGCCGCTATGGACCGCTACGCTCACCTGTTGAAGCTCAAGACGGTGTACAACGAGGCCTAGGTCTCCCACCGCAGGATCTGAGGGCTAACCTTCGCGGACGTCCTCGGACATGAAAGAACCCCCGCTGCGCACTACGTGCGGCGGGGGTTCTTTCGTCCTGCGGAGTGTCCGCGAAGGTTAGCCCTCAGATCCTGCTACGACTACGTCCTCGGATTGTGGGGCTGAATGAAGGACGTGGCTGTGGGGGTGCCTTGTCCCGGTCGCTGTTTAGCGGCGTGGCCGCGAAACCACGCGCCACTTTGGGCATGGAGGGCTAGCTGATTGTGACCTTCTGCTGCCCCAGTGCTGTTTCGCGCTTTGCGCGAAACATCGCAGCACTTTGGGCATAGTGGGGGAGTTGGTTGTCGCTGCCTTCTATCCCCTTGCTGTTTCGCGCCTTTGGCGCGAAAGGCGCAGTACTTTGGGCGTGGGGGCTGGCTTGCGGACTCAGATGACCTAGAGAGATATGGGTGCAAACGAGAAATCGTTGTTGGGGTCGTCCTTTTCCATAAACTCATCGAGACAGAATGTCATATAGATTGGAACGTAAAGGATCTTGCCCTCTTTGCAAAGGTTTTCGTGGCTCAGCACAACGGCCTCGGGAATTTTGTACTCGCCCACACTCATCAAACGGTCGAGGGCTGCATGTGCTCGAACTTTCTTGCCCGATTTGACTTCGATTGGGACAACATGCCCGCGGGCACCTTCGATTACAAAGTCGACTTCACCGACCTCACGCGTTTGGTAGTACCACGTATCTGCTCCGAGGGCAACGAGTTCCTGTGCGACCACGTTCTCATAGAGGCCGCCGAGGTTGGGGGTTTTCATGTCAAGGTAGACGGCGCGTGCCGTGCTGCCGGGATACCGCGATGCGAGCATACCTGTATCGGACTCGTATAGTTTAAAGGCCGTCGTTTTCTCCGTCCTCTTGAGAGGACTTCGTGCCTCCGTCACCTGGGGGACCATCAATCCAACGCCTGCGTTCACCAGCCATAGGAAATCCTGCTCGTATTTTTGAAGACGAGCTCCCTCGCCTAGAGACGAGACGATAAAGCGATGGGACTCCGCCTCAAGCTGAACGGGAATTTGCTCGAAAATGGAGCGAACGTTAAACGCTCGAGTCGATGCATATTTAGAGATATCGCTTTTGTACTGATCGACTAGCTGAATTTGAAGCTCACGCGTTCTCACGAGCGAATAGCCCGAATCGATATAGTTCTGAACGACCTCCGGCATGCCGCCGCAAACGATATAAGCTCTAAAGTTTTTGAGCATCGCCTCATGAATAAAATTTTCGACGGGACGCCTCTCGACAAGGCAGCTGCGGATGTCTGCAAGCACATTCTCGCTGATGCTGTTTGCCCAACAAAACTCTTCAAAATCCATTGGCCGCATAACAATGTGCTCGACATACCCCACCGGGAAAGAAGAGATCCCCTTAAACTCAGTCCCAAGCATAGACCCCGAGAAGACATAGCTAAAGCGTCCGTCCTCGACCAGCGCCTTCATAAGTGTAACGATCTGCGGATACTCCTGAATCTCATCGACGAAGATAAGCGTGTCTCCTTCAACAAGCGGTGCATCCGCAAGAAGGGCCACACGGTTGATGAAGTCAATGGAGTTCTTAGCGCCAACAAGTACGTCTCTTGCCTCGGCATCAAGTAGCAGATTGACCTCATAATACGAAGCGTAGTTGCTCTTTCCAAACGCGCGAATCGCATAGCTCTTGCCAATCTGACGCGCACCGGTAACAAGCAGGGCCTTATGGGAGTTATTCTTCCAGCTCAAAAGCCTATCAGTGACCTTGCGGCGTAGCATTAAAACACCTCATTGACAAAAATTGGCAAATAGATTTGCCCCTAATCATACAAAAATTGACAAATAGATTTGACCCAAATCGTACAAAAATTGGCAGATAGCAAAGATTCGCTTAGGTCCCAGAGCCATCGAGCCGGCGCGGTGCCATGCAAAAAGACTGGGGACGCCGCTGATGTTCTCGATTGCCTGGGCGCGCAGGAGCGAGAGGGCGTCGACGGCGTTCATGCAATACCCGACGGTAAAGTTCTATACTGCAAACTCACAGTCGCTTGCCGCAAAGTGAAGCGCGATTGGCTATCCCTTTTGTTGGATGAAAAGCCCCGTGTTATTGCAGGGGTGCATACTTGTCTTGCAAGTGCATAGAATCTCGTATAGTGCGAGTAAATAATTGCAGTGTCCGTTATGTGTTTAGCAAAGATATAGTTTGCATAATCCAGCCTAATCTCTGCTCTAATTAAATAAAGTCGCACGTAGATGACGTAAACATGCGTGAGCTGGGATTCCTTACGCTGAGCGGGTAAAAACGACCGTTCACCGTTCAACTGTTTTCAAAATGAATAAAATGAGAGATAAAGAGAATATAAACCTTAATAAACTCGCGTATCGCACGGGCGCGGGTTATTAATGGGTTGTAGGCCTTTTACAGAAAGGATTCCAGCAATGTCTAAGCCTCTTGGCAAGCCCGATCGTATTGTCGTCGCCCTCGGCGGCAACGCCCTCGGCAACAACCCCGTCGAGCAGATCGAGGCCGTGAGCAACACCGCCCACGCGCTCCTCGGCCTCATCGAGCAGGGCAACGAGATCATCATCACCCACGGCAACGGCCCGCAGGTCGGCATGATCCAGAACGCCTTCGCCGCTGCCCACGACGCCATCGGCACCCCCGAGATGCCGCTGCCCGAGTGCGGCGCCATGTCCCAGGGCTACATCGGCTACCACCTGCAGCAGGGCATCGGCCGCGAGATGCACAAGCGCTATAAGCGTTGGCACGCCGCCACCGTCGTCACCCAGATCGAGTGCGACCCGGACGATCCCGCGTTCAAGAACCCGACCAAGCCGATCGGCCCCTTCTACACCGAGGAGCAGGCCAAGGAGTTCATGGCCGAGGACCCCTCCAAGGTCTTCGTCGAGGACTCCGGCCGCGGCTGGCGTCGCGTCGTCGCCTCCCCCGATCCCAAGAAGATCGTCGAGGCTGACTCCATCCTCAACCTGCTCGACAACGAGTTCATCGTCATCGCCTGCGGTGGCGGCGGCATCCCCGTCGTCCGCGACTACGAGAACAAGGGCTGCTACAAGGGCGTTCCCGCCGTTATCGACAAGGATCTGGGCGGCGAGCTGCTGGCCGAGGACTGCGACGCCGACGTCCTGTTCCTGCTGACCGCCGTTGAGCATGTCGCCATCAACTTTGGCAAGCCCAACCAGGAGGAGCTCGAGGACCTCACCGCCGACGAGGCCGAGCGCCTGGCCGACGAGGGCCAGTTCGGCAAGGGTTCCATGGAGCCCAAGGTCCGCGCCGCCATCAAGTTCGCCCGCTCCCGCAAGGGCCGCACCTGCATCATCGGCGCCCTGGACAAGGCCGCCGAGACCATGGCCGGCCTCTCCGGTACCCGCATCCACGAGTAGTCCCTACTCCGTTGCATCTCTCGTGGGCGCCAGGCAAAGCGCCCACAGACTAGCCTCTCTTCATGAGCCCCGCAGTCCGCTCCGACTGCGGGGCTTTTGCTATCGGTAGTCATTGGGGACAGACTTAAATGAGTAGCACCAATCAACTGCGGAAAGTGCATCTCACAATGAGCGTCCAAAATGGGGCACAGTTTCCCCGGGGCCCTCAACCGGAAAATACATCCCGGAATTTGCCCGAAAAATGGCCCCCAGTTTCCCAAACAGGCCGCTAACGGAAAGCGCATCCCGCTATCGAACTTCAAAGCGGGGTGCGCTTTCCGTGCCAGCAGTTCCGGGCATCCAGAGACCACTCATTTAAGTCTGTCCCCAGTGACTAGTAGTAGGCCCACATGGCTTCGACTTCGTTGAGGACCTCTACGACGCCCCAGCGTCGGGCGCTGCGGCTGGCCGAGTTGGGATCGAAGACTTCAATCTGGTCGGCGTCGTCAATACCGTAAAGCACAATGTAGTGGCCCACGTTGGTAAAGGTGCCCGGCCGAACGGCGGCGATGACGGGCGCTCCCGAACGCAGCACCTGAGTCATCGAGTCGCGATCGTTATGAAGCTCCGTTCCGTTAAGGCCCAGCTGCCATGCGCCGCGCGTCATAAATGACCATTCGGTGGCGCCGGTGGGGGCATAGTTGCCCGCCTCGGAAAGGGCGCACATGTCGACCGGTGTCATATCGGTGCGGCCGGTCTTAAAGATATAGACCATGGTGAGGCAAGTGGGACCGCAAGCGTTTTCGCGAATAGTGCCACCGGCATAGGGCAGCTCCGACCACGCAGGGTCGATCTGATAGATATGGGGCATCGTGCCGGCTTGCCATTGCGAGCGCGGAGTCGAAAAGGCGAAAGAATAACCGGGCGCGACGGGGGCCTTGAGCAGCTTGTCCTCGGCGGTGGGCTCGAGACCGGCCGAGCCGTGGGACATACAGGAGCTCATAAGCACAAAGACCAGACAGATGAGGATAGAGCACAGTGCGAGGCAAAGCCGACGAGCCGGCAGGGCGGGGGCATTCACGTACGATGTCGAGCGGTAGGGCTTGCCGTCGCGTCCGCCTTGGGGATGCGAAAAGAAGCGGTTGATATGGATGCCGGGCTGACGTGCGCCGTTGCGGCGCAGTTGCGGAACCTCGGCTTGGCGCTGTCGAGTGCGCGCGCCCAAGCGGCTATCTTGCTGTGCGCTTGTGCCCGTGCTCGGACGGCCGCTCTGCCGTGTTCTGTTTGTCTGCTGCCGAGACGAAGGCCCGGGTTGCTCTTGAGGGCGTTGCGGATTGCTGCTCGTGGCACTTCTGGGCATCGGCGTGGTGCGGCCAGCAAGGCGAACGCTTTGTCGCCGTTGATCACCGTCGTTGTATCCGTATGCCATTCGTACCGCCTTGTCTCATGTATAACCTGTCTTTCCTACAAAAAGGATGTGCAACAAATGGGTCCGAGCGTCAAAAGCTCGGTAAACGGTACGAAAGGCGCAAAACACACGGCCTCAAAAACATTTCTATATGCGTCCAATGAGCGTACGCCCGTCGGACGGGCGACAACAATGAGCGGCAAACCGTGCCGTTCGTCCCAAAAACGGCGCCACTCATATGCGAGTTCTGCCTTCGGTCGAGCCATAAGCGGTAGCGCGACGCCGAGGCCGTATCTTAAAGCCACGAAATAAAAGTGCGCGGCAAAACAGACCGCGCAAGGGGTGACGCCAAAGAGGCGTCAATAAGGAAAGGAGGGGAACAATGGCGGACAAGAACGCAGAAGTTGCAGTCGAAGGTAACGGTGGCATGAAGAAAACGCTTTCGCTCTGGAACTTCTTCACCATCGGTTTCGGTGCCATCATCGGTACCGGCTGGGTTCTGCAGGTCGGCGACTGGATGGTCGTGGGCGGCGGTCCCGTTCCCGCTATGATCGCATTCCTCTTGGGCGCGATCTTCCTCGTGCCCGTCGGAGCTGTTTTCGGTGAGCTCACGGCTGCTATCCCCATTTCGGGCGGCATCGTCGAGTATGTCGATCGTAGCTTTGGCCGTACGATGAGCTACATCACTGGCTGGCTCCTGGCCCTGGGCAACGGCATCCTGTGCCCGTGGGAGGCCATCGCCATCTCGACCCTCGTGTCCGAGATGTTCGGCAGCCTGCCCGGCCTTGAGTGGCTGCGCGCCGTCAAGCTCTACACCATCCTGGGCGCCGACGTTTACCTGTTCCCGACGTTGATCGCGCTCGGCTTTGCAGCCTACGTCATCTTCCTCAACTTCCGCGGTGCCAGCTCGGCCGCCAAGCTCCAGGCCTTCCTGACCAAGGCCCTGCTCTGCGGCATGCTGCTTGCCATGGGCGTCTCGCTGTTCACCGGTTCGCCGGAACACGCCATGCCCGTGTTCTCCCAGGTCACCGGTGCTGGCGGCGGCAAGCCCGCTACCGAGGGCACCAGCCTGTTCGCCGGCATCGTGTCGGTCCTGGTTTTGACCCCGTTCTTCTACGCCGGCTTCGATACCATTCCTCAGCAGGCTGAGGAAGCAGCCGAGGGCCTCAACTGGAACAAGTTCGGCAAGATCATCTCCCTGGCCCTGCTGGCCGCCGGCGGCTTCTACATGGTCTGCATCTACTCGTTCGGCACCATCCTCGACTGGCATGAGTTTGTTAAGAGCCCGGTTCCCGCGCTTGCCTGCCTCAAGGGCATCAACATGCTCCTGTACCTGGCCATGCTCGTCATCGCCACGCTTGGACCCATGGGCCCGATGAACTCCTTCTACGGCGCTACGAGCCGCATCATGCTCGCCATGGGCCGCAAGGGCCAGCTGCCCGAGAAGTTCGCCGAGGTCGATCCCAAGTCCGGCGCTCCCAAGCTCGCCTGCGCCGTTCTGGGCGTCATCACCGTCATCGGTCCGTTCCTGGGCAAGAACATGCTCATCCCTCTGACCAACGTGTCGGCTCTCGCCTTCATCTTCTCCTGCGGCATGGTCGCCCTCGCTTGCCTGCGCATGCGCTTCACCGAGCCCGACCTGCCTCGTCCCTACGAGGTGCCCGGCGGCAAGTTTGGCATCAGCCTCGCTGTCGCTGCCTGCGCCGTCATCATTGGCCTGCTCGTGGTCCCGTTCTCTCCCGCCTCCCTCAACATGGTGGAGTGGAGCATCGTGATCGGCTGGCTGGCCGTTGGCCTGGCCCTCATGGCCTTCACCAATTCCCGCAAAAAATAACGCCTAGCCGGGGCGGATCGGGTGCGCGGACCCCTCTCTTCCGCGCACCGAACCCGGCACCACTTGGGTAGCTTTGTGAGGCCATAACCCAACATGGCCTCGCCCACTATATGGATCCATAAGGAGGAACCATGTCCACTAAGTACGCAATCGTTGGCGGTAAGCTCATCGACGGTACCGGTGCCGAGCCGGTCGAGAACTCCCTCGTTCTCGTCGACGACAACGGCAAGATCGAGTATGCCGGTGCTATGCAGGACCTTCCCGAGGGCGTTGAGGTTATCGACGCCACCGGCAAGACCGTCCTTCCCGGCCTGATCGACACCCACCTGCACTTCTCGGGCAACCTGACCGACGATGACACCGACTGGGTCATGCAGCCGCTCCTCGAGAAGCAGGCCGTCGCCGTCAAGCAGGCCTACGACTGCCTCACCCACGGCCTCACCACCGTCTGCGAGATCGGCCGCTTTGGTATCCAGATTCGCGACTGCATCGACAAGGGCGTCTTCAAGGGCCCGCGCGTTCTGGCCACCGGACTCGGCTTCTGCCGTGTTGCCGGCCACGGTGACTCCCACCACTGCACCCAGGAGCTCAACAAGGAATCCCATCCCTGGGGCGACCAGGTCGATGGTCCTTGGGATCTGCGCAAGGCCGTCCGTCGTCGCCTGCGCGAGAACCCCGATGCCATAAAGATCTGGGCTACCGGTGGCGGCATCTGGCGTTGGGATTCCGGTCGCGACCAGCACTATTGCTCCGAGGAGATCCAGGCCGTGGTCGAAGAGGCAAAGATGGTCGGCATCCCCGTGTGGAGTCACTGCTACAACAACCACGCCGCCGCCTACGACTCCGTTCGCTTTGGCTGCGAGCAGCTGATTCACGGCTTCGATATCGATGAGCGCACCATGGACCTCATGGCCGAGCAGGGCACCTTCTTCACCCCGACGATCGCCTTCCTGCCCACCTGGTACGCCACCTATCCGCCCGTCTACGTCCCCGAGCTGCACGACAAGTACGAGGGCACCCTGGTCGAGAAGGAGCTGCAGCGCAACTACGACTGCCTGCGCGAGGCCAAGAAGCGCGGCGTCGTCATGACGATCGGCTCCGACTCCTTCTCCTTCGTCACCCCGTACGGCACCTGCTCCATCGAGGAGATGTACGAGTTCGTCGACAAGATCGGCTTCACTCCGGTCGAGACCATCACCTGCGCCACCCTCAACGGTGCCAAGATGTGCCACATCGAGGACGAGACCGGTTCCATCGAGGCCGGCAAGTGCGCCGACCTGCTGGTTGTCAACGGTGACGTCGCCGCCGACATCCACGTGCTCAACACCGACAACATGGACGTCATCATGAAGGACGGCTGGATCGTCGAGGCTGGCACCTTTGGCGAGGCCAACAAATACAGCGCCTAAGATACCGTTTGTCGATGGCTGGATGTAAAACACAGTTTTTGATTGCATAATGCAATGGAGAGGGTCGCTTGCGGCCCTCTTTATTGCTATGGGTGCTAAGGACAAGAGGGGATGACGGTGGATTTAAACAGGCTGATTCTGGGCAAGAGCTACAACTCTACCAAGGTCTTTCGTACGGCCCAGCATGTGGTTCAGGCCATCCTGCTCGGTATTGTCGTTCCGGCGCTTATCCTGCTGCTTATCTGGGATTTAACCGATAATCCCAATCCCGTTCCGGGCGTTGTCGTTATTGCCGGCCTGGTCATGCTGTGCTTCTTTTTCTCGTATGTCTTTGTGGTCCCCGACGACCTCACATCGAGCGCAACCGACCGTACGCTCGCCATCGCATCAAAAATATTCGCCTACACGTCGCGCGGCCTTACGCCCGAAGCGGCCCTGGGCGCCTCTAAAATTATCCTGTCCGAGACCATCGCCTCTGCCATCTGCTTTACCGATGGCAAACAGGTGTTGGCAAGCTGGGGCGAGGACTCGGCAAAGTGCCCTGCCGGCACCCCGGTTGTGCTCAAGACCACGCTCAACGTGATCGAGTCCGGCGAGCAGAGTGTATTTTCGCGCGACGCCTCCAATGAGACGGGCGGCTATTTTCCCCGCCTGCGCGCCGGCATTGTCGCGCCGCTTACCGTGCGCGGGCATTGCGTGGGTACGCTCGAGCTGTACTATCCCCGCCTGAGCAGCATCGATATGCGCCAGACGGCGTTGGCCTCGGGTTTTGCCGATCTCATCTCCACGCAGCTCGCCAGCTTTGAGCTCGAGCGCCAGGACGAGCTCACAGCCCGCGTGGAGCTTCGGGCCCTGCAGTCGCAGGTCGACCCGCATTTTCTGTTCAACACCATTAGCACGATCGTGTCGCTCGTTCGAACCGAGCCCGACAAGGCGCGATCGCTGCTCATCGATTTTTCCAATTACTATCGTCAGACGCTTTCTGACTCCGATACGCTCACCACGCTCGAGCATGAGGTGGAACAGGGCACCCGTTATATCAATCTTATGCAGGCCCGGTATGGCGACGGCCGTCTGCGCCTCTCGGTCGATATCGACTTTGAGGTGCGCGATTGCATGGTGCCGCCGTTTATCTTGCAGCCGTTGCTCGAAAACTGCATCAAGCATGCGCAGCGCGAGACCGAGCCGCTTTCTATTCGTGTTAGGGCTTTTGAGACCGATGACGGCTTGGAGATCATCGTCGAAGATGACGGCATCGGTATGAGCGAAGAAGTCTGCGCGCATCTGTTTGAGCAGCATCGCCGAGAGGAGCCCGAGAGCATTACCGCCGACGGATCCATCAAGCGAGGTTGCGGCCTGGCGCTCTTCAACGTGCTTCAGCGCATCCATTTCTTTTACGGAGAAGATTCTGGCATGCGCGTGAAGTCCCAGGAAGGCGTGGGAACACAGGTCATCGTCGAGCTGAACGGCGAGCCGCATGAGCCGGCGCCGATGAAGGTGTAGCGCGCGGTTGGATTGAGAGAAAAAAGAGGGGAAGCGCATATGTCCGAGGGATGGAACATCTTGGTGGTTGATGACGAGCCCCCTATTAGGGCTGAGCTACGTTATCTGTTGGAAAGGGATGCGCGTGTGGGCCAGATTGCCGAGGCGGGCAATGTCACCGAGGCTGTGGAATCGATCCTGTCGAACAAGCCCGACGTCTTGTTTTTGGATATCACGATGCCCGGTCGCTCGGGAATCGAGCTTGCCGAGACGCTGCAGAACCTAAAGACGCCGCCGGTCGTGGTGTTTGTGACGGCATTTGCCGAGTATGCGGCCGATGCCTATAACCTCGATGCCGTCGATTACATCGTCAAGCCGGTCGAGGACGCGCGCCTGTCGAAGGCGCTCGACAAGATCGAAACCGCCCTGGGTGTTCGCCGCGCTGTCCATACCCCGCGCCAGCCCCTTCGCCTGACGGTGGATCGTGGGGGTAAAAAGGTGTTCATTCCCGTGGCGGATGTCTGCTACTTTGAGGCACGCGCCGATTTTTGCAACGCCGTCTGCGCCGAGGGAACATACCTGATCAATGAGTCGATTTCCTCGCTCGAGCGGCGCCTGGCCTCCGAGGGCTTTATCCGTGTCCACCGCAGTTATCTGGTCAATTTGGAAGACGTGCACAATGTCGAGATCGGCTCCACGGGCCTGATGGAGCTCAGGCTCGATCGCGTGACCTCGACGGTGCCCGTGTCCCGCCGTCGCGCCGCCGAGGTTAAGACGCACCTGGGGCTTGCGTAAGCGGTCCGCACGCCACCGTTTACCGCCGCAGGTTTGGCACGGGCGCGCGGTGGGCATAATGGGTGGCATCGAATGAAATCGAAAGGATCATTATGCCTGCGCTCATTACGCATCATCTGTTTGGCGAGGAAAGCATCGACCGTCTTCCGCAGGGCGTTATCACGTCCGACGAGGAGCGTATTGCCTTTATCCTGGGCAACCAGGGCCCCGACCCGTTTTTCTTCCACATTCTGACACCGCGTGTTTCCGACTGTACGCTGCTGGCGCAGGTCATGCATCGCTCGCGCATGTCTCGCCAGTTCGCGTGCCTGCGCGACGGCGTGTCGCATCTGCTGCCGCGCGACGCCAGCTTGGGTCGCGCCTTTGCGCTGGGTCTGCTGTCTCATTACGTGCTCGACCGCAACGCCCACCCCTTTGTCTATGAGCAGCAGTTTGGCATCGTGGAGTCCGATTCAGAGCTTGAGGATTCGAGCAGTCAGGTCCATGCCGTGATCGAGAGCGACCTGGATGTACTGATGCTGCAGCTTAAGCGCGATGGCGCTACGGTCGACGATTACCCGCCGGCGGGCGAGATCGTCACCACCGATCGCATCAGTCGCGTGGCCGGCGTGCTGATGAGCTATGTTGCCGGACGCGTGTACGGCATTGACATTCCGGCGGGGGAGTACGGTGCTGCCGTTGCCAATATGCAGCGACTTTACCGTGCGATTGAGCCGGCCGACTCCGTAAAGACGCGCGCGATCTCGCTGGTTGAGGGGTTGGTGCACGACTACTCGCTGCTCGACGGCCTTGCCCATCGCGTGACGACGGAGCTGCCCGAGCGCACCGGTAACCTGGGCCATCTGACATGGAAGAATCCCTTTACCGATGAGGTCTCGAACGAGAGTTTCCCCGAGGTCTTTGATCGCGCGCTGGTCGATTACGAGTGCACGGTCGCGCGTTTTATCGAGACCGGTGACATGGAGGCCGTGACCGGTCACGTCAACTACAGCGGCCGCGTGCTCGGCACCGACGAGGAGTTCGACCGCGAGGAGTAGGGTCCGCTCCTGTCTCTTTGCCGAATCCTTACCGGCGCCTCCGTGCAATTGGGGTACGATGAACTAGCTGCATATCGGGCGAATACGAAGGGTCCCTGTCCATGAAATACACCAAGCTCGAGCGTAACTGGGTCATGTACGATGTGGGAAACTCGGCCCTCGTGCTGCTCAATACCTCGGTGGTGCCCATCTACTTTAACGCCATCAATACCGGCGCTTCCTCGGCAGACCTGGTGGTCGCTTGGGGCAACGCGCAGACGATTGCCTCGCTGGTCATTGCCATGCTCATGCCCATTCTGGGCGCGCTTGCCGATTACGCCGGCAACAAGATCAAGTTCTTCTTGGGCTTCTTCCTCACGGGCCTGGTTCTTTGCCTGGCGCAGGCTATCCCAATGTCCGCCATGGCATTTTTGACTGTGTACGTGCTGTGCACCATCGGCCTCAACTCTTCTATGACGTTCTACGACGCCATGCTGCCCGACATTACCACCGACGAGCGCATGGACGTCGTGTCCAGCTCGGGCTATGCCTGGGGCTACATCGGTTCCACCGTGCCGTTCATCATCTGCCTGGCGCTTATCATGGGTGGTCCCGCTCTTGGTGTCCCCACCATGCTGGCAACGCGTCTGTCGTTTGTCATCACTGGTGCCTGGTGGCTCATCTTTACCCTGCCGCTCATTCGCACCTATAAGCAAAAGTACGGTCGCGAGCGTGGTCCCGAGGACACCATCGGCCACATCGTGGGCGGCGTGTTCTCCGAGGTCGGACACACCATGCGCGAGATTGCCCACAACAAGACCGTGCTGGTCTACATGATCGCGTTCTTCTTCTACATCGACGGTGTGCACACGGTCATTTCCATGGCAACCAGCTATGGATCGGCTTTGGGCATCGACTCGACCCAACTGGTGCTGGCTCTGCTCGTTACGCAGTTTGTGGCCTTTCCGTCCGCCATCATCTACGGCAAGCTTGCCGGTCGCGTGGGCACACTCAATATGATCTTGGTGGCCGTCGCCGCCTATATGGGCATCGTGCTCTTTGCCGCGTTCTTCCTCAAGACCGCCTTTGAATTCTGGGTGCTTGCCATTATGGTCGGCCTGTTCCAGGGCGGTGTGCAGGCGCTCAGCCGTAGCTACTTCGGCCGCATTATTCCCAAGGAAAAGTCCAACGAGTACTACGGCTTCTTTGATATCTTTGGCCGCTATGCAAGTGTCATGGGCACCTTCTTGGTGTCGGTCGTCACCTCGCTGACCGGCAACCCCTCGCTGGGCGTCCTGTCTATCGGCGTGCTGCTGGTGGTGGGCTTTGTGCTGCTGGTCCGTCTGTCCTGCATGTCTCAGACGGCAGAGCAGGCCGCATAGGAACTTGCCGGTAATTGCGTCCGCCGCGATACTCTTTTGGGGTTATCCGCAATAAACATTCTGACTTTCGAACAATGATTAGCCCAAGTGGGTATGATGGAGTCAGCTAGGTCGCGGGGCGTCGCCTGTGTTTGGCGGCGTCCCGTTTTTGTGTTGCAGGGAGGGTAAGGCATGAACGCCACGGTCGTGATTCCAACGTATTGGGCGGGCGATGACGCTCGCGCAAACGCCCCTGGCACCTATGACCATTCGACACGACTCAACGCCGACAATCCCGAACTCGACCGCTGCCTGGTCTCGCTTGAGCAGGTACGTGACATCCCGCGCATCATCCTTTTGGTGGTCTGTCCCGTTTCTGCCACAGCCGATGTGTCGCTGCGCGTGCACGAGATTGTCGACGCGCATCCCACGCTCAAGGTCACCGTTGTTACCAACACCCAGGCCTCGCGCATCGCAGACCGGGTTGCTCAGATCGCACCCAAGGGTTCGGGCGAGTGCGTGAGTCTGCGAGGCTACGGCGCCATCCGCAACATGGGGCTAGCCTGTGCCGCTGTGCTGGGGCATGACGCGGTTATCTTTTTGGATGACGATGAGACTGTCATCGACGCCGACTTTATGAAGCGCGCGACCTATGCGCTGGGCCAGCAGACGCGTCAGGGCCTGCCGATTTTGGTCAAGAGCGGTTACTTTTACGATCGCGACGGATCCCCGCTGGCGCCCACGGACAAGGTGGGCATCTGCCATCGTTGGTGGACCAAGCGCATCGAGTTCAACCGTTGGATGAAAAAGGCGCTCTCGGGCACCCGCATCTCGCGCTCCAACTACGTGTGCGGCGGCCTGATGGCCCTGCACGCCCGCGCCTTTACGCGTGTGGCCTTTGATCCGTTTATCACCCGTGGCGAGGATCTGGATTACCTCTTTAACATGCGCATGTTTGGCTATGACGTGTGGTTTGACAACGAGTGGGCCGTTCGTCACCTGCCGCCCGAGTCCGAGAAGCGCTCACCGCGCTTTATGCAGGATGTATACCGTTGGTACTACGAACGGGCCAAGTTGACGTTCGCCGCGCATCAAAAGGAGCTCATCCCCGTTACGGCGGCATCGCTCATGCCCTACCCGGGCCCGTGGATTTCGCGCGAGCTCGACGACCGCGTGCGCAAGACCGCTATGGTCCGCAGCGTGTTTACCCGCGAGCATGAGGGCTACCTGCGCATCTGGCGCCATGGTATCGACGAGGCAAAGGCCTATGCGCGCCAAAACGCTGCAAGCTATCTGCGTTTCCAGAGCTTTTGGCCCAAGATCATGGACGGGCTTTGGCGTGACGCACAACTGATCAGTATCCTGGAGGGGGCCGAATGATCGACCGCCGCGCCCAGCGCGATAGTTCAATATCAATCTTTCGCATCATTGCCGTTGCCTGCGCCATTTGCGTGCTGGTGTACTTTATTTTTGCCTTGGTGACCGGTATCGAGCCGATCGCCACGGTGATTGCCTGCGCGCTGCTGTGCATCTTTCTGTGCATCTTTATCTTTTTGACGCTCAATCCCGATTCGGTGCGCTCCCAGTACACCGAGGAGACGCTCTCGGTGGCCTCGGCCATGCTCGAGGACATTAAGGGCGGTCTGACGCAGGAATCGGCGCGTTTGGTGTGCCGGCGCATTTTGCCCGAGACGCGCGCCATGACGGTGGCCATCACCGACGAGGACAACGTGCTTGCCTGCGCGGGCGAGTTTGAGGAAAAACTGCTGCCCGATACTCCCATCCACACGCTTGCCACGCGCTACGTTATCGAACATGGCATCGTGCAGTCGTTCAACCGTATGGTGGATGTCGTGGGTTCGGACGGCTCGCACAACCAAGTCCCCGCCGGCATTATCGCTCCCATCAAGGTGGGCGATCGTACCGTCGGCACGCTCAAGTTCTACTACAAGACCCCGCGCGCCGTCGACCGTACCCAGTACGCGCTTGCCTCGGGCTTTGCCGAGATCTTGTCCACGCAGCTCGCCATCCACGAGCTCGAGGTGCAAAAGGAACTCACGGCGCGCGCTGAGGTGCGTGCGCTGCAGGCGCAGATTAACCCGCACTTCCTGTTCAACACGCTGAACACCATTGCATCGTTTACGCGCACCGACCCGTTGCGGGCCCGCGAACTGCTTCGTGAGTTCTCATCGTTCTATCGTGCCACGCTCGACAACTCGGGATCGCTTATTCCGGTCTCGCGCGAGGTCGCACAGACCAAGCGCTACCTTACCTTTGAGAAGGCCCGCTTTGGCGAGGACCGCGTGCTTGCGACGTTCGATGTGTCCGAGGACGTGGAAGATACGCTGGTGCCGGCGTTCGTGATCCAGCCGATTGTCGAGAACGCCGTACGTCATGGTATGGGCGATGACGACGCCCTGAGGATCGACGTGACCGTTCACCAAGACGGCGAGGATGCAATCTTGATTGCCGTGGCCGATAATGGCGTGGGCATGGATGAGGGTACCGCCGCCAGACTGTTTGACGAGCGCTCTGCCCGTCCCGACGCCAGCTCTCCCCAGGGTGGCGGCGCCGGTGTGGCCATGCACAATATTTCGGAGCGCATCCATCGCTTTTATGGGCCGCACTCCTATACGCGTGTCGAATCGGCGCCGGGCAAGGGCACCAAAGTGCTCCTTCATCTTGATTTGTCAGAGAGCATCTTTGACATTCAAGAGTAAAATAAAAGGCTACGGGCTCAACGTCATGCGACGGATGCCCGGCGTAGTTAGTTGACGAAAGGTTTTATCCCTATGCTGCGTGCGATGATTGTGGATGATGAGGCGCCGGCTCGCTCGGAGCTTCGCTTCCTGCTCGAGCAAACGGGCAAGATCGGCACGATCACGGAGGCGTCGAGCGTCCGCTCCGCCATCGAGATGCTTATGGAAAGTCGCGTGGATGTCGTGTTTCTCGATATCTCGATGCCCGGTGCCTCGGGCCTGCAACTTGCCGAGGCGCTGCATAAGCTCAAAAATCCGCCGGCGATCGTGTTTGTGACTGCGTATAGCGACCATGCGGTCGAGGCATTCGACGTCGATGCCGTCGATTATCTGATGAAGCCTGTCGAGGAAGCTCGCTTGGATCGCGCGATCGAGAAGGTCATGCAACGCGCCAAGCCGGTTACGGACAGCAAAGTGACCATCGAGCGTATCCCGGTGGAAAAGGGCGGCCGCAAGGTGCTCATTCCCGTGGATGACATCCGCTTTATCATGGCAAAGGACGATTACTCCTGCATCTATACCGTCGATGATCGCTTTTTGTCGACGACCTCGCTGGCGCAGTTTGAGGCCAAGCTCTGCGACTTTGGCTTCTTCCGTGTTCACCGCCGCTATATCGTCAACCTAGCGTGCGTCACGGACGTCGAGACGGTGCCCTCGGGCGCCATCCAGCTGGGCATTACGGGCGTCGACGAACGCGTGCCGGTTTCTCGCCGCCGCGTCGTGCCGCTCAAGAAGGCCCTGAGTCTCTAGCACGCTGGCCCCGCAGCCCTGTAGACCCATCGTCTGCGGAGCCGTGGGGCCTTTTTTGTATGTATCTGCCGAATCGTTTTTTGCGGAAGGGATCCCATGAACAGTGCAAGCGCCAAGCGTATCGACATCATCTCGGACACCCACGGCTATTTATCGCCTGCGCTCTTGGATGAGCTTGAGGGCGCAGACCTGATCATCCACGCCGGCGACCTCACGTCAGAGATGGACTACGAGCACCTATGCACCATCGCCCCCGTGCGGGCCGTCTTGGGCAACAACGATTACTACCGCGACTACGGCCCCGATGTAGACCGTCTTGCACTCTTTACCTACGAAGGCCTCAAATTCGCCGTAGCCCACTACCGCGAAGACCTTCCGGTGGGATCCGTAGACGTAGCCATCAACGGTCACACCCACGTAACCAAAGAAGCCCAAGTGGGCCGCTGCTTAGTCCTCAACCCGGGCAGCGCCAGCTACCCCAGAGGCACCCGAGGCCCCACCATGGCCAGAATGCTCGTCAAAGACGGCAAGATCCTAAGCACCAAGTTTATTGACTTGGACTAACCGCAACAAAAGGCAGAGCTTCAGCGACAACCTTAGACAACCCCGCCGAGGAGAACGGGGACCTCGAGCCGCGGAAGCGGCGAGGAACAACAACGACTCGAACAAAGTGACGGCAGGGAGGGTCTCCGGGGCTGGGGGCGGGGGTTAAGTTTGTCGCGAGTTCCGCACGCAAAGGAAAGCACTTAATGTGCTTTCCG
>CAMQHT010000013.1 GCA_947001705.1 uncultured Collinsella sp. | reverse complement strand
AATCCAAGGGTTACACCCTAAGAGCAAACCACCCCTTCTAGGGGTGGTTTTGATTACAATGCGGCGGAACGTTTTATTGCGCGTTGGGCGGACCGGTAAACCGTTCGGACGTTAAATCGAGCCGATTGCGCCTTTGCTTTGCCGGGGGTGTTCGTTATCGGCTAGTATGGCCTTATTGTTACGACGTGCACCGCGTCGGGAAGCGCGGTGCCGCTTGTTGGGAGGAATGTCATGAAGAAGAAGCTGCTGCTTGCGCCCCTGATGGCTGTTCTGGTCGCGTGCGTAGTTGTGCTTTCCGGCTGCGGAGGCCCTTCGGTTGAGGAGCTCATCACCGATGATCTTACGACGCAGTTTGACGAGGTCAAGAACGGTGGCGACGACTTCCTCGCCGGCCTGGAAGAGGCCTCGGGCGACGAGTTCGAGCAGCTGGGCATCGATCCCAAGGAGTATGCCAAGAGCTATCTCGAGGGCTTTGACTACAAGATCGGCGACGTGACGGTCGACGAGGACAAGGGTACCGCAACTGCCGAGGTCACCATTACCTGCAAGTCCATGAACCAGATCGTTGAGGATTTTGCCACCCAGTACCAGGAGAAGGTCGCCGCGCTCGATTCGATGCCTTCCGATGACGAGCTGTACAAGATGGCCGGTCAGGTTATGGTCGATGTGACCAAGGCTGCTAAGACCAAGGACACCAAGGTCACCTTCAAGTACTCCTGCAATGACGACGGCGAGTGGTCTGCCGACGATTCTGCAACCAACGAGATGATGAATGCCATGATGAGCTAGGGGGGTTACGCGGTTTTGCCAAACCGCGTAACTGCTCGACGCTGCGCGCCGCCCAGACGACAATTTGTCATTCAAAAGGCGAGGCATGACCAGAAGGTCTATGCCTCGCCTTTTTCATGCCAACTTGTTCGTCCTGGACGGCGCTCGCTGTCCGTCCTCTACCTGCGGCGTTGCCATGGTAGTCATTGGGGCGGCAGTTGGGGACGTTCCTTTTCTGCCGGCAGTTGGGGACACTCCTTGCGCCGGCGTTGCATCGAGTGCTCGGGAAAATATGGCCCGGTTTTTGGTCGAATTCCGGGTCGCGGTTTCCGGATGGGGTGGGTTGCGGAAAGTGCGACCCGGAATATTGCTCCAAAACGGGATGGCGTTTTCCCGACGCGCCTCAAACGGAAAGCGCATCCCATTCCGGAGCTCCAAAACGGGACGCGCTTTCCGCGCGGAAGAATTGTCGCAGCTACGTTAAGCAGTGCCGCTCGCTACTTGCCCAAGATCAGCTCGGCGAGTTCGTCCTGGGTGTCCACCACGTAGTCAGCGCCGGCGGCCTCCAGCTCTGCACGGCCGCGGAAGCCCCAGCTGACGCCCGCGCTCTTAAGGCCGGCGTTGTGACCGGTCAGAACATCGACATTCGAATCGCCCACATAGAGCGTGGTCGCCGGGTTGGCGCCCAGCTCCTTCATTACATGCAGCGTGACGGGCGCTTCGGGCTTAGGCGGAAACGCATCGACACGGCCCTGTACCAGCGCAAAGCGATTGGGGCCAAAGTATTTCTCGATAAGCGGGGCTGCCGAAATATGGTCCTTGTTGGTGAGCACGGCAAGCTGAACGCCCTCTGCGCGCAGACGGTCGAGCATCTCAATCGTGCCGGCGTAGGGTGAGGTGCGGTCCTCCTTGTGCTCGCCGTAATAGGCCCTAAACTCGGCAAGCGTCTGCTCAAACATACGGCCGTCGCCCGCGTACTTGGCGGGCATAAAGCGTTCAACCAGCTTGAGCATGCCGTTTCCCACCTTGTAGCGATACTCGTCCACGGCAAACGTGGGCCAGCCGTGCATCTCGCAGGTGTGGTTGCCGGCGGCCGCCAGGTCCTCGAGCGTGTTGAGGATGGTGCCGTCAAGGTCAAAGATCACGGTGGAAAAAGCAGCCATAGGTACGCTCCCATCTAAATAGCTCACGTAAACGGCAACCATAATAGCGCGTGTAGTCCAACCGGGAATGAGCGGGTCAAAAGTCCCATGGGGGACATTCTGGCCGCTCAATCTTGCGGGCGGGCTTGGTTCGTTAGCGGCCTAGTGGCGATATGGGTTGCCTATAGGTGGTCATCCGGGAGCCATATGGCTCGGGTATGGCGGTTTTTTGTGTAGCGCGTTGACCGATTTACCTGCGGTAACGTACACTTCCTCCGTTAAAAAATAGAAGCCGGAGTACGGGTGCGCGCGAGCGCATAAAGGGGAATCGGGTGAGAATCCCGAGCAAGGCGGTTACTGTGTGCGGGCGCGCCCGCGAGCCAGATTACCTGCCCGCGCTCTTCTCGAAACCGAGGGCCTCTCTGTTTGCCGCTGGATTCCGGTCTACAAGGGGTGCTGCTGAGCGTGCGTTTTGCTGCCGATAGGGTGGCTGACGTGCGCCTTTGTGCTGCCGGGGTATCGCCTCTCCCGCCTTCTTCGCCATGGCTCTATTGCAGGTTCGCGAAAGAAGGAGAACGGGTGACGCGAAACAACATTATGCTCAAGCGCCTGGGAGCCGCTGCTTTCTCGGTGCTGCTCGTCTGGTCGATGCCGGGTACGTCGGCATTTGCCGAGGGCGTGGCAGAGATTGCTGTGCAGGCGCAGACCCAGGCCTCGCAGCAGGCGGATGCTGCCGAGAATGCCGACGAGTCGAGTTTCACTGCGGACGAGCGGACGGGTGCTGAAGGCGCCGAGGCGTCGGCGGACGAGGCAAGATCCGACGTTGCTCCGTCTGCCGATGAGGGGCTTGCCGCCGTGCTGGGTGCGAACGGGCAGAATGCCGCCGCGGCGGACGTCGACGACGAGGATGCCGATGCTCAGCAGACACGCGGCGCGCGCGTCGCCAAGGCCGGCGAGACCGTGATGGTCTCTTTTGCCGATGAGCTGCCCACCACCATCGAGGCCGGGGCTGTCGTGAAGCTCGCGGCGAATATCAGCCTTGAGGCTGGCCAACAGATCGAGACCGTGGCCGGTACGCTCGATGGCCAGGGCCACAGCATCGTGCTCAACGGCAAGGCGCTGGCGAAGAGCGTGGCTGGTACGGTACAGAATCTGGGCGTGACGGGTTCGATGACGATTTCTGGCACCGACGGTCCTATCGCCACCACATGCTCGGGTACCGTGCAAATGTGCTGGTCGACGGCAAGCCCCTCTGACGACAATTGGACTTTCGCTGACGCTGCCGGTCTTGTAGGCAAGCTCGATGGCGGTTCGGTGCTCAACTCGTATTACGCCGGCAGCCTCAGCGGCATGCCCTTTGGCGGTTACGGCCTCGTTGCCTGGTATCAGTCTGGCACCGTGACCAACAATCTGTTCACTGCGGGCGATCAGGCGTGCGGCTACAAGGTCGATTCTTCCTTTGGCAGCAAAATCTCTGTCGACGACCTCAAGACCCAGGCCTCGGTCGATAAGCTCAACACCGATGCCCCTGCCACCGGCTTTACCTGGTCTGCGCAGGGCGGTTTGCCTGTGCTGATCTCGGGCGGCGCTGCGGCCGTTGTGAACAAGGATGCCCTCAAGGCTGCGATTGACGATGCCAACGCCAAGATCGAGAACGACTACACGGCCGAGAGCTGGTCGAAGCTCGCTGAGGCCCTTGTGAGCGCTCAAGACGTCTACGCCAACGATGACGCCAAGCAGGCCGAGGTCAACGCCGCAACCAAGACGCTCACCGATGCCATTGCCGCGCTCGAGAAGCCCAAGCCCACCGAGCCCGTGGCTCAGCCGCAGAACGTAGTGCACCTGAGCTCGCAGAGCGACCTCGAAAACAAGTTCAAACCCGCCGACGCCGACGCCTATTACGTTCTCGACAACGACATTACCATCGATGACGAGTACTTCTTTGCCCCCATGGGCATACTTGCGGGCACACTCGACGGCCAGGGCCACACCATCACCTTCGCCAACGGCGGTGGCGTGAAGTCGCTCATGGGCGGCGTTGCCTCCACGGGCGTGGTGCAGAACATCTCGTTTGCCGGCAAACTGAAGCAAGCGACGGACGGCAAGGCGTTCGGCCCCCTGGGCAACAGTGTGCAGGGCGCCGTGCTCAACTGCTCCACGAGCGTGACCGGCAAGGGCGTTGCGGGCTTTGCGCGCATGCTCGACGGCGGCATCGTGTCCAACTGCGTGTCGACCTCCGAGGGCACGGCGGGCGCGCTGTTCGCGACCTACAACGCGGGCCAGCTCGTCAACACCTACTGGGGCGCATTCCTCACCAACAAGATGGACGCCCCCGCCTCGGCGCTCGTCAACTCCTATGCCGTCGACCCGGCCGACATGGCCACCGACGCCTTCGCCGACCTCATCAACGCTAACTGCGGCGCCAACGGCAGCAGCTGGGGTATCGATAAAAATGGCACGCCGGTCTTTGGCTCGGGCAACAGCTACCAGGCGCCCGAGGATACCACGCCCGACGACACCTACACCGTAAGCTTCACGGCCAACGACGGCACCAGCCAGGCGGTTGCCGACCATATGCTCGAGGTTTCGCCCGACGCTGTGAACGCCTACCGCAAACTTGGCGTCTTTGCACTTAAGGGCGTCTCGGCCACGAGCACCATCACCTGGGGCACCGACGATGCCAACCGCGGAAACATCGGTATCAACGAGTCCACGGGCGAGCTCTACATCTACGACAACGCTACTGGCACGGTGACCGCCACCGAGCACAAGGTCGATGGCTCTGAGCAGACCGTGGCTACCATCAAGATCAAGGCCAAGGCCAAGCAGTTCGACGACTTTGAGCTGTGGTATCGTGCCTCCGACGGCACCGTGAGCAACGTGACCGACGGTGCGGCTACCGTCCAGGGCTCCGAGGTGCGCAACCTCGAGATTCGCGTGCATTACGTCGACGCCGATAGGGGCGAGTACGTGCCCGTTTCGTTCAGCCGCTTCCACTTTGCCTCGAGCGATCCTACGACCATCTACAGCAACGACTACTCGGCCTGCTTTTACTTCAAGCATGCCGGCAGTGCCACGATTACCGTTACCCCGCGCGACGCCGCATCTGCGGGCGCCGGCTCCAAGAGCGTGACGCTGACGTCCGAAGCCGTGGCCGCCACGTCCATCTCGATGGGCTATAACGAGGACGGCGCCACCGTCTACCTGCAGGGCCGCAACCCACTCTCCGAGCGCGGCGCGTTTTTGACCGATCACGCACGCCCGGTGGTGGCGCCCGACAACGCCACCAACCGCGACAACTTTACCGTGACGAGCAGCGATCCTGCCGTGGCGGCCTACACCACCGCGGGCGAGATCGGCTACACGGCGTACAAGGCTGGCACCACCACGTTTACCGCGACGCTGCCCGACACGGACGCCGATGGCAAGATCATCAGCGCGTCGTGCGACGTGACTTATGCTTACCAAAATCCGCTTGCGAGCGTGACGGCCGGCACGGACAGCCTCTACCTCAAGGCCGGTTCGGCGCAAAAGCTCGACCTGACCTTTGCCGGTAAGAACGACGCGGACGGCTGGAGCGTGACCGAGCCCGGCCTCATCTGGACGTTCAAGACGCTCGACGGCAAGGACGCCTCGGGTATCGTGGGCATCGACCGCAACGAGAAGGGCGCCTGGAAGCACGTCGACGGCGCTCCCGACGACGGCCTGTACGTGGCCTCGAGTGACTATACGGTGACTGCGCTTTTGGCCGGCACGGTGGTCGCGACGGGTACGCCGGTGGACACGACCGCCGGTGCCGAGCCCGTGACGCTTACCATCACCGTGGCCGGTGTGGCCGCGAGCCCCGCCACGAGTGAGTCCGCCTCGGCGGGCATCGATGCTGCCGCTGCGTTCATCGACGTGCGCCGCAGCTCCGACGCCTTCCAGTACGGCGACGAGTGGGAGATCTACGACTTTGCCAAGGCGGGCCGCAAGATCGATTCCAAGCTGCTCGACAACTACCGCGCCTCGCTGGCCAAGCACAAGGCCGAGTGGGGGAGTGCGACCTGCGCTCTGACTGAGACCGAGCGTGTGGCGCTGGCCCTCTCCGCCATCGGCGAGGACATCACCGACTATGACGGCGTCAACCTGGTCGAGCTCATCTGCAGCCGCACCGATATGACGCGCGCCAACGAGAAGATCTTTGCGCTGATGGCGCTTAATGCGAGCGGCTCGGATGTACCCGCCGGTTCTGCCTGGACGCGCGCGAGCCTCGCGGACGCCGTCTGCGAGCTTCTCGGCAGCGACGACGCCGTGGAGGGTACGCGTCTGGGCGACGTGGACCTGACGGCCATGGCGATCCAGGCCGTGGCGCCCTATGAGGGCGACACCAAGGTCGATGCTGCCATCGAGAACGGCCTCTCCTACCTCAAGGGCAAGATGAGCGCGGGTACCTGTGATTTCGGTTCTGCCGAGGCCAATGCCCAGGTGATCCTCGCGCTGCTTTCGCTCGACCGTGACCCGACCAACCCCGTTAACGGGTTTGCAAATGCCGTGACCAACGTGGTCTGCGCGCTGGACCTGTACCGCGTGGACGGCGGCAACGGCTATGCGCACAGCAAGGGCGGCGCGGCCAACGCCATGGCGACCGAGCAGGCGCTCCGCGCGCTCACGACGTATCGTGTCTCCTCGGGAGAGACGATTGCCTGGAAGACGGCCGTGACGGCGGGCAAGGGCTCGAGCAGCAAGGACCCGCAGAAGCCCACGGTGCCGCCGGGCGTCCTGACGCCGGGTGCCGGGTCGGACGGCGGTGCCGGCAACGGGACCGCCGGTTTTGCGGGCGTAATGGCTCCTGTGGCCGCCAAGATGGCCGGTGCTTCCTCGAGCGAGGGCGCCAAGGCAGCTGGCGATTCCAAGGCCGAGGCCGAATCCGGCAAGAAGGATTCGACGGAGTCTTCCGTCGCCGGCAAGACAGACAAGAGCGGCAAAAAGTCGGGCACGTCCGGCAAGACCGCCGCGTTGAGCGCCGGCGCCGCTAACAAGGCTGCGGACGCGGGCTCGAACGGCTTTGCCATCGCCGGTGTTGCCGTGGGCATCGTCGGTATCGGGGCCGTCGGCGGCTGGTTTGTCTACACCAAACGCCGCGCGGCGTAGCGAGCCTCTGCCTACCAGGTAAATACTGCAAGGAGTATGGTCTTGCAAAGCGAAGGGCCCTCCTGCCGATTAGCTCGGCGGGGGGGCCCTTCCATCTCCCCGCAGTTTGAGTGGGGCAACGTCCCAGTGAAAATGGGCGGGCCGATTGTGGCCGGATGCTGGGCAGCTTGCAGAGCAGCCGCTAGCAAATCCTAGGCAGCTGCTCTCCCACGAGCATGTCGAGGATGCGGGTCGATCCCCAGCCGGTGCGCACGCGTACGGCGGGGCGGGTGTCCTCGGCAAGCGGCAGCACGCGACCGATAATGGCGGCATTCTCGCCGTAGCGGGCGGCGCGCATGGCGGCCAGCGCGGCATCGGCCTGCTCGGCCGGCACCACGGCAACCATCTTGCCCTCGTTTGCCACCTGCAGCACATCGTAGCCGAGCATCTCGCAGGCGGCCTGCACGTCGGGGCGCACGGGCACGGCATCCTCGTCGATCTCCATGGCAACGCCGCTGGCCTGGGCAAACTCGTTGAGCGTGGATGCCAGGCCGCCGCGCGTGGGGTCGCGGAAGCAGCGGGTGTCGGGGGCGGCGGCGAGCACGTCGGCAATCAGATGATTGAGTGGCGCAGCGTCGCTTTCGATGTTGCTCGAAAACGCCAAGCCCTCGCGCTGGCTCATGATGGCGATGCCGTGGTCGCCTAGCGTGCCTGAGACCAGGACGACGTCGCCGGGCCGGCAGTTTGCACCGCTGAGCGTCACGCCTGCGGGCACCTCGCCCACGCCGGCGGTATTGATGTAGACGCCGTCGGCACCTCCACGCTCGACCACCTTGGTGTCGCCGGTGATTATGGACACGCCCGCCTCGCGCGCTGTTTCGGCCATGGTCTGCACGATCTGGCGCAGCTTGTCCATGGGATAGCCCTCTTCGAGGATAAAGCCGCATGAGAGGTAGCGCACGTTAGCGCCCGAGGTCGCGACGTCGTTGACGGTTCCGCATACGGCGAGGCGGCCGATATTGCCGCCGGGGAAGAACTGCGGCGTTACCACAAAGCTGTCGGTCGACATGGCGATTCGCCCGCTTGCGGGCAGCGCGGCGACGCCGGCATCGTTGCCCGCAAGCAGCTCGGGCGACCCAAAGGCATCCAGAAAGACCTCATCGATAATGCGCTTCATCATCTGGCCGCCGGAGCCGTGGCCCAGCAGGACAGTGCTATCGGTGGCAGTACGGGACATATCGAAAACTCCAATCGTGGGTGGTGTCAGCATGCGGGCGCGTCCGGGTTAGTCGCGGTAGCGGTAGTACGCCGCGCAGCTGCCTTCGGAGCTCACCATGCACGGGCCGACGGGGTGCTCGGGCGTGCAGGTGCGGCCAAACAATGGGCAGTCGCTCGGCGTGATGGCACCGCGCAGCACGTCGCCGCAGCGGCACCCGCGCGGCTCGACCGTCGCCTCAATGGGCACGTCAAAGCGGGCGCCGGCATCAAAGCGCGCGAATTCGGGTCGGATGGAAAGACCCGAGTTGGCAATCGTTCCCAGCCCGCGCCACGTGGTGTCGCACGGCTCAAACACCTGCTCGACCAGCTGGCGTGCCACGGGGTTGCCGTCAGCGTTGACGCCACGGCGGTAGGCGTTGTCGATTGCGGGCCTGTGCTCGATAGCCATCTGGACCAGCATGCTGATGCCCTGCAAGATATCGACCGGCTCAAATCCCGTGACCACGCCGGGGGTCTCGAACTCATCGACCAAAAACCTAAAGGGTGCCAGGCCCGTGATGGTAGCGACGTGACCAGGCAGGATAAAGCCGTCGATGGTCGTCTCGGGGTCGTTGGAGATCGCACGCAGAGCCGGCGGCGTGGTCTTGTGAGCACAGTAGACCGAGAAGTTCTGGAGCCCGCGCGCGTCGGCCTCCAGGATAGCGGCGGCAATGGTGGGCGTTGTGGTCTCAAAGCCGACGCCCATAAAGATGACCGGGCGTTCGGGATTTTGCTTGGCAATGTCGAGTGCGTCGAGCGGAGAGTAGACGATGCGGATGTCGCGCCCCGCCGCCTTTTGCGCGGCAAGCGAGGTGGACGATCCGGGCACGCGCATCATGTCGCCAAAGGTGGTGATGATGGCGCCGTCCATGTTGGAAAGCGCGATTGCGTGATCGATGTCGCGGTTGGCGGTGACGCAAACGGGGCACCCCGGGCCGCTTAGCAGTTTGAGTCCCGTCGGCATAATGGAGCGAAAGCCATAGCGGCCAATGCTCACGGTATGCGTACCGCAGACTTCCATAAGGTTGATGCTGCGGTTGCCGACAAGCTCATGAATACGATCGATGAGCTCACGAGCCAGCTTGGGGTCGCGAAATGCCGAAAAGTCGATACCGGAGCGAACCGGCTGTGCCGCCGCCACTAGTATGCCTCGGCCGGGTTGGTGGCGAGCTGGTCCTCTTCGGCCAGCTCGGTCATGGTATTGACGAGCTCGAGCGTCTCCTGCGCCTCCTGCTCGTCGACAATCTGAATGCCAAAGCCGGCGTGCACGAGAATATAGTCGCCTACCTGTGCCGTCGGCACGAGGCGCAGCGAAACGGGGCGCTCGATGCCCATCATGTCGACGGTCGCCTTAAGGTCGTCGTCGCGTTTGACCACTTTACCGGGAACGGCAAGGCACATAATGTTCCCCTTTTATACGTTTTGCGCTGGATAGGCGCCTAATTACCCATCAGTTGATGGTAGCGCTCGCGGGAGTCACGAGCAAACGCGTTACGCCTGTGAGACGGCGGCGCGCAGGCTGGCAAAACAGCCTATCGCGATGCTGTCTGCGCGAGGCGAGCGCGGGCGATGGCGGCCTGACCGTAGGCGATGCAGCCGTCGTTAACGGGCACGGCGTGGGGGATCAAGACGGCAAGACCGGCGTCTTTGAGTTCGTGGGTAAGGAGCTGAAGCAAAAGCCGGTTCATGAACACACCGCCCGAGAGCGCGACGGTATCGAGGCCTTCGTGATCACAGATCTCGCGTGCGATGTGGGTCGTAGCGTGCGTAATGGCGATGTGAAACCCGAGGGCGAGCCGGTCGGCCGGCGCGCCTGCCTCGATTCCATTCAGAAGAGCTTCGATGAGCGGTCGGGGGTCCAAGATGGGGGAGTCGTCGGCAGACGTGAATACGCCTGTATGATTGCCGTCGAGACGAACGGGCTTACCGTCGAGCGCGCGCCAGGCGGCGGCTTCGAGTTCTATGGCGGGTTCGCCCTCGTAGGTTGCCTTGTCGCAGATGCCCAGAATCGCTGCTGCGGCATCAAAGAGACGCCCCATGCTGCTGGTGCGCGGGCTGTTGATGCCGCGCTCGATCATGGTGGCTGTCACGCTGCGCGTTTGCTCGTCGAGGCTGTCCAAAAGCCGAGCGGCACCCGGGTGCTCGAGCAGGCCGAGCTCACTGAGCAGGGCAAAGGCGTTGCGGCGGGCGTCGCGCACGGAGGCCGCCCCGCCGGGGAGCGCCCAGGTGCGCAAATGCGCGGCGCGCTCAAAGCCGCCAAGGCCGGCGATAAGAAACTCACCGCCCCAAATGGTCCCATCGGTGCCGGCGCCGGTGCCGTCAAAGGCGATGCCGAGGACGCGCGCGTCGGTTGCAAGCTGCCCCGCGGCGATGGCCTCGTCCATTACGCTCGCGATGTGCGCATGATGATGTTGGACTTCGATAAGCGGCAGATTGTGCTCCCGTGCCTGTTCGCGCGCCCACTGGCTCGACAGATAGCTGGGATGCATGTCGCATGCCAAGGCGGCAGGCGTCAGGTCAAAGAGGTTTTCTAGACGCGTGCGCGCGGCGTTCCAGGCATCGAAGGTCGCGCCGTTTTCAACATCGCCGATATGCTGCGACACAAAACAGGTTGCCTCGCCGTTCGTCCCTTCGCGCGTGAGCGCAATCGTGGCCTTTTGCTGTGGGCCGCAGACGAGCACGCAGGGTGCAGTGCCGTCGAGTGCCGGCAGCGGCAACGGCCGAGGTGCATATCCGCGAGCGCGGCGCACGGGCATAACGGCGCCGTCGACCAGGCGCACCACGGAGTCGTCGTAGCGCGAGAGGATCGCACGGTCGTTGCCGAGCAGCGCGTCGGCAATGCCGGCGGCAACGAGGTGTTCCCAGGCAAGGCCGTCATCAGTTTCGATAGGTTCCTCGCTCAGGTTTCCGCTGGTCATGACCAGCGCGTGCATGTCATGCGACGCGGCAGCTGCAAGCAGCAGATGCTGAAGCGGTGTATAGGGGAGCATGACGCCGAGCTCGGGTAGATCGTGCGCGACGGATGGCGCGAGTGTAAGGGCATCGGGGGAATCTTCCTCGCCAGCAGCACGCCGGCGCAACAGCACGATGGGGCGGATGCTACCGGTTAGCAAGCCACGCTCGGCGTCGTCGACATGGCACAGGCGTTCAGTATCGGCAAGGCCGCGCACCATAACGGCAAGCGGCTTGTTGCTGCGGCGCTTGCGACGGCGCAGCTCGACCACCGCCTGCTCATTGTCGGCGTTGCAGGCCAGATGGAATCCGCCCAGGCCCTTGATGGCGACAATACCGCCGCTGGCCAGCAGTTCGACACAGCGGTCAATAATGGCATCGCTGGTTTCGCGCGTGCTGCCGACGGCTGGTGTCACCCCCGAGCCCTCGAGCTCCATGTCGCCCGCCGCCTCGCGCCAGGTAATATGTGGCCCGCAGTCAAAGCAGGCATCGGGCTGTGCGTGAAAGCGCCGGTCAAGCGGGTCGCCATACTCTGCGGCGCACTTGGGGCACATGGGAAAGCAATCCATCGACGTGGCCGCTCGGTCATAAGGCAGCGACCGGATGATGGTAAAGCGCGGCCCGCAGTTGGTGCAGTTGATAAAGGGGTAGTGATAGCGTCGGTCGGCGGGGTCGAACAGCTCGCGCAGGCAGTCGTCACAGGTGGCGATATCGGGGGAGACGAGCGTCGTGTGCATGGTCTGATCCTGCGATGCTACGATACGAAAGGCCTGTTCATCGTCGGTATCCCAAACGTGGGACTCCAGGTCTGCAACAGCGACATGCTCAACGCGGGCCGCGGCCGGCGCGTGCTCCGACAGCGCGGCGACAAATCCGTCGAGTGCCTCGACCGAAGCATGCGCCTCGATGTGCACGCCATCGCCCGCGTTGAGCACCCAGCCGCAAATACCATGCGCCATAGCCTCGCGATACACAAATGGCCGCATGCCAACGCCCTGCACAATGCCCGTTACATGGATATGCACATGTCGCATGCGACCCTCCTTCGTTGAAACCTGTCCCTTTTTGGCAGGTGCGCTGCGGGAAATCCCGTTACAGCCCCAGGCTCTGCTTGGTGGCGGCGCAGGTGAGTTCGCCGTGCTTAACGCCGCGCAGGCCCAGCAGGCGGTCGGCCAGCTCGTAGACACGCTCGCCGCGACCCTTGAGCGCCAGAATCTCCAGGCAGTTGTGGTGGTCCAGATGCACGTGCATGGTCGAGACGATCTCGTCGGTGTAGTCGTGCTGCACCTCGTCCAGACGGCGCGTCAGATCGCCGGTATGGTGGTCATAGATCATGGTGAGCGAACCGATGACCTGCTCGTCGGGCGTGCGCATCTGCTCCTTGGCGATCGAGGCGCGAATCAGATCGCGTACGGCCTCGGATCGGTTGGCCACGTCACCGCGGCGCGCGATTTGCTCGTCAAAGCGGCGCAGCAGGTCGTCGGGCGCGGTGACCGAAAAGCGGACCAGCTCGGAGCTGGAGCCGCTGCAGCGGCAGCTCGCGTCGTCGTCCACACCGTGATCGTGCTCGTGCTCGTGCTCGGCCACGTTACACCAGCTTCACGGAGCCGACGGAGTTGTGATCTGCCTCGATGGCCTCCTCGTAGCCCTCGAGCGCATCGTGCGCCTCGTGCAGCGCAGACATGGCGGCCTCGAGTTTGGCGCCAATACGCTCCATGTCAAAGTTCTCGGTCGCATGCAGCAGCTGATGGCTCCACTCGTGAGCGAGCTCAATGGTGTCGTCGACCTGCTTGACGCTCATGGCAAGCTGGCTCATGTTCATTCCGACGTCATGCATGGGGAGTCTCCTTTTGTACGGGGCAATATGGTGGTTCAGATTCTACTACGCCCGCCTTGGGCGCCGTCGCATAAGAAAACGGGTGCGAGTCCGTCTGACCCGCACCCGTTCACTGGGGGCTGTTTGTGTCTACCATACTATCCGTGGTCGCGTGCCTTGCGTTTGGCACTCCGGCGAGCGGTGCGAAACCGCTCATGGACGGCAGACAAGTAACAAGCGTATTACAGATGTTTCTCCAGCAGTGCTTGAAGTCTTGCCTTGGGTAAGGCGCCGACCGAGCGGTCGACCTCCTCGCCGTTCTTAAAGACGATTAGCGTGGGGATGCTCATGACGCCAAACTTCATGGCCAGGTCCTGGTTGTCGTCGACGTTGCACTTGGCCACAGCCAGCTTGCCGGCCAGCTCGTCGGCAACCTCGTCTACGATGGGCGAGAGCGAGCGGCAGGGGCCGCACCACGGGGCCCAAAAATCAACCAGTACGGGCAGGCTATCGTTGACGACAGCGTCGAAGTTCTCGGGGGTAATCTGCTTAATGTCAGCCATGGTGACCTCCATAATGCGACGCGGCTCAGCCGCGTAAAAATCAGTACGACCGTGCTTATACCCAGCGGCTCGCAAAGCAACCACTCGCGGGCGGCTCTTTTATATAATGGTGGGCACGCAAACGATTGGAGAGCGCATGACCACGTCACAAAGCCAGAAAAAAGAAGCTATCGCTCGGGCGACCGAGCAGGAGCTCGCGTCGCTTGCAGATCGCGGTGTGCGTATCGCGGGCAACGCGTGCTCGCCGATTGTGCTGGTCAAAGGCGATTTGGATGAAGCCGAGTGCTCGGGCGGCGAGCTGGCTGCCGGCGCGGATGGCGCCGCGTTGCGCAAGGCGCTCGGCGCCATCGGATATGCCCCCGAGGATTTTTGCGTGCTGGCAAGCGTCGCCGGCGCGGGCGACGGAACGGTCGCGGCGGGCGAGGCCCTGACGTGCGACCTGTTCCGCGAGGCGCTGGAGACCTTGGATCCCGAGGCGGTGCTGCTGCTGGACAACAGTGCGGCCGATGTCATGCGCGAGACCTATGCCGATATGCTTGTGGCGATTGATGACTTTGACACCGCCATGCTCAAGCCCGGCCTGGTCGCCCATGTGCAGGGGCGCCGCGTGCTGGCGCTCGACGGTTTTGAGGCGGCGCTCACCGACAAGGCCGCCAAGCAGCGCATGTGGGCCTACATTAAGCAGCTGACCCCGGCGGCTGCACCGCTGTAGCGAGGCTGGCGGCAGCCCTTACATCACGGCGCGCAGCTCAAACCGGTCGCCGTTAATGCGGAACTGGCAGTTGCCGTTCATGCGCTCGACGGCAAGTTTAATGCTCTTGGTGCCAAAGCCGTGCCCAGTGTGCTGAGCCACGGGCATGCCGTCGACCATGTGCGGCGCACGGCCAAACGTGTTGGAAACCAGCAATAGAAGCTGACCGTCTTCGTAGCGAAGGTCCAGGTCGACAAACCGCTTGCCTTCGGGGGCGGCGCTCGCCGCGGCGATGGCATTGTCCAGGGCGTTCGATACCACACTGAATAGATCGACATCGCCCACGTGGACGGTTTCGGGCACGGCGGCGTGCAGGTCGGCGGTGATGCCGTGCGCGTTGATGTCCGCGGAAAGCGACGAGAGCGCAATGTTAACCGTTTCGTTGGCGCAGTAGCGGCGCACGGCGGTGCGGTCGTTTGTCTCGCAGAGCGCGTCGATGCGCCCGAGTGCCTCATCGGTGTGACCCTCTTCGATCAGGGCCGCAAGACCGCGCAGGTAGTGGCGCATGTCGTATCACATTGAGACCAAGTCAAGAAGAATCGCTTCGGTCGAATCGCGTCTTTTGGGTGAGTTCTCAACGTCCGCTGCCGCTGGTTTCCACCGTATGCCGAAAACACCCGGACGATGCCGTGCAGATCGCTTCGCTCTGCTATAGTCTCCCAAATTCACGTTTTCTATTGGGATGGTGGTTAATATGGGCGACATACTCGAATCGTTCCTGCGCGTGGCGATGGTGGTGTTCATCGTCGGTCCGCTCACTGCATGGGTCGCCCGTCGCGGCGCGCGCGAGCGCAGTGAGGCGACGGACAGCCTCGATCGCTTCACGGTGCGCATGCCCGCTGCCATTCGCACGATCATCGCCTGCTGCGCCGTCGCGTTCGAACTGCTCATGCTGGGTGTCTACGTCTGGCAGGGCGTCTCGTTGGGCGAGTGGGACCACGAACTTGTGTGGTTCGGTCACGCCATGGCGCTCGCGGGCATGGCCATCTGGGCCCTGCTGAGCATCCCGCGCATCGACGTGGACGGTGAGCGAATTCTCTCGCGTAACGCCTTCGGCATCCGCAAGGAGACGACGTTTGGCAACATCACCCGTGCAACGCTTCACACGCAGATGATGAGGATCGACCTGTTCGAGGGCGACCGGAAGTTCTGCTCGATAAGCCTCGAGGGGGTGTGCTCGCTCAACCTCCTCGCCCGTCTGGAGGAAGAGGGCATCGAAGTCTCGGACGCCGTCGACGGTCCCATGACCAAGGCGGGCCTGTGTTGGTCTGCCATCAAGCCGTTGACGATTGTTTTCAACGGCATGGCGCTCGTCTTCTCGCTCGTGATCGCCTTCATGGCTGTTTTCACCGATGCCGGTGCTCGTCTGCTCTTGCTCGTCCCGTTCCTCTTCCTGTTCATAGGGGGACTCCTGCCCCTGCTCATGCTCAGCATGCCCGCCCGCGGCATCCTCGAGATCGGCAGGCAGGAGCGCGAACTCGGCTTCTCCTTCGCCGAGGAGATGGCAAGTCGAGGTACCACGGGCACTTCGCTTGTCGACGATGATTGGTTCATCGAGATCAGCAATGCCCGCGTCGTGGCGTTCCGTCGCGATTACCTCAAGAAGGTCACGGCGCACGAGAACAGCGAGAGCGGCGACCGTTGCACGGTGACCACGAAAGGCGGTCGCAAAATCAAGGTGTATGCAGCGGGCAGCACGCTCGAGGACCTGCGCTCGTGGTTCAAACAGGGTGCCAAGGCCAGAAGCACGCTCGACCGTGCAGAGGACGCGCTCGAGACGACGTCTGATTGGGTTGTCTGACCTGTATCGTCTTTTCGGACACGCATGCTAGAGGCCCAATCCTTTAGAATGCATTCATCGACGACCGAGAGGACGGTATGCTATGTCCAACCCAGCCGCCAAGTACACCGACGAGTTCAGGCGCGAGACCGCCGACTACATCATCTCGACGGGCAGGCCGATAACGGAATGCTGCGCAGAACTGGGCCTGAATTCCAAGACCGTGAACAAGTGGGTGCAGAATCGCCGGCGCGAGCTTGCCGGCGGGCCCGACCCCAAGGCCGAGGACCGCGAGCTTCGCGAGGCGAAAAGGCGCATACGCGAGCTCGAGATGGAGAACGCCTTCTTGAAAAAAGCCGCGGCCTTCTTCGCCAAAAGCCAGGCGTAGCCGCGTGCTACCGGATGATGTTGGCGGAGAAGGCCGAATTCCCGGTGAAAATGATGGCCCGCGTGCTCGGCGTGAGCCGATCGGGCTTCTACTCGTGGCTCTCCAACGGCTGCCCGCGAGAAGACTGGTCGGCCGAGCGCGAGGCGGTCCGGCGCGTGTGGCTGGAGTCGGACCGCAGGTTCGGCTTCCGGTTCGTGAAATGCTTCCTGCCCGGCGAGTTCTCCGGATTGACCCTGTACAGGGTGCGCAAGCTGATGCGCGAGCTGGGAATACGCGGCTGCACGCCCAACGCCAGGAAGCGCACCACCATCCCCGACCCGAAGGCCAGGCCCCGGCCCGACCTGGTGCGCCGCGACTTCACCAGTCCCGTTCCAACCTGCAAGCTCGTGGGCGACATCACCTACCTGCGCACCGGCGAGGGATGGCTGTACCTGTCGACGGTCATCGACCTCAACACCCGCATGGTGGTGGGCTGGTCGCTCTCCGAGCGCATGACCGCCGACATCGTGGTTTCGGCGCTGGCGTCGGCCAAATCGCGCGGCTACGTGGCCGGCAACGCGATATTCCACGCCGACCGCGGCGCCCAGTACACCAGCAGGCTTCTGGCCGAATGGGCGCGCGACAACGACGTGCGGCTGTCCTGCAGCCGCGCCGGCAACTGCCACGACAACGCGGTGGCCGAGTCGTTCCTCGCCACGCTGAAGAACGAGATGTACTACAGGCGCAGCTTCCCGACCAGGGATTCCGCCAAGCACGCGGTGGTCGAGTTCATCGAGGCGTACTACAACCGCCGAAGGCCCCGCTCGACGATCGGCTACAAGGTGCCGGCCGAGGCCATGGCGGCCTTCTTCGAGAGAACCGAGCCCAAGCTCGAGGCCATGCCTATGGCCGCTTGATTTCTCGAGCATGCGTGTCCGAAATCTTGACACAGGTCAGAAGGCCTCGATGCCAGCGCTGCGCCGATATGGGGCAGCGGCCCCCCGTTGGCCGCCATGGCCCTGGCTTCCGAGCGTATGCTGGCGCCGCTCGTCTTAAGACGTTGACCTCCATCCGGAGCCTGCGGTTCTCGCGCTCGGGCTCCAGGATCCGGTTCTACTCGGGCGTGCGGTTGTCGGCGGCGCGCGGCGAGCCGGTCTCGTTTATCGACTTGACCCGCCTCTCCACGGTGCTCTTGTCGAGGTCGCACTCGTCCATGGCCTCGCGCCTGGGTTTTCCGGCGTTGTGGAGATCGACTATCTTCCTCTTGAACTCGTCGGTGAAATGCCTCGGTCTGGGGCCGGTCGAGGCCGAGCCCCCGGTCCGGCTGGGGTAGCATGTCGCTGCGGACCATTGTCTTTCCTCTCGTTGAATATCTAGGCGCTGACGATTCTAGGCGATGGCCCTCTCTTGCTTCTTACACCTCGATTGTGCTCGCTACCCCCAGCGGGCCCGGATCGAGCGATTCGGGCCCGCTTTTGGGGCCTGCCGGAAACCCGGTGGTCAAAAAGGGCCAAATATGAGTACTGTTACCAGTTTGGTGGCAGCCAAATGGCCTCAAAAATCGGTGCCAGAGGCCAAAAGTGCATCGATTTTCGTTCTTCAGAGTCGCGATCGGGCTCCAAACAAGGCGATTTTGCTGCTCTGGACCGGAAAATCGATGCTACTAATTTGGTGACAGTACTCATATTTGGCCCTTTTTGACCACTGCCCCTTGGTCCAGGACAAAACGGGCTGCCCGAATCATGGGGCGGGTCCATTTTCGGCTGTCCTCAGCTTGCCAGTTCGAAAATGGACCTGCCGCATGATTGAATCTTTATTTCAACTTTACACCTAGGTTTACAGCTGTCTTGTCAGCTGTAAACCTAGGTGTCATACTAAAGCCCCAAGATTCGCCAAAAGAGAGGGGCCTTGATGGCACAGAGCGCGAACATGGATGCGTCGGAGCTTGCACGCGACATTGCGGCCGGCCTGGCATCGGCAACGACGGCAACGGAGCGCGCGGCATTGGTGCCCGCAGAGCTCGTCGAGGCCATTCAGCAACTTAAAACCCAGTGCGACGCGGTGATCCTGGCGCACTATTACGTGGCGCCCGAGGTCCAGGCTGTGGCCGATTACGTCGGCGACAGCTTCTACCTGGCTAAGCTCGCCAAGAGCCTGCCGCAGCAGACCATCGTGCTGTGCGGCGTGGAGTTTATGGGCGAGAGCGCCAAGCTGCTCAACCCCACCAAGACCGTGCTGCTGCCCGAGCCGGGCGCGGACTGCCCCATGGCTCATATGGTCAAGCGCGAGACGGTCGACGCGGCGCGCGCCGAGTACGGCGACGACCTGGCCGTGGTCTGCTACGTCAACTCCACGGTCGAGATCAAGAGCTGGAGCGACGTGTGCGTCACCAGCTCCAACGCCGTCAAGATCGTGTCCGAGCTGCCGCAGCAGCATATCCTGTTCATTCCCGACCAAAACCTCGGCCGCTTCGTAGCCGAGCAGGTGCCGCAAAAGCACGTCATTCTCAACAACGGCTACTGCCCGCGCCATCACATCATCACCGTCGAGCAGATCGTCGACGCGACGGAGGCCCACCCCGACGCGCTCGTGCTGGCGCACCCCGAGTGCAAGGCCGACGTCCTGGCCGAGGCCGACTACATCGGCTCCACCGCCGGCATCATCAAGTATGCCGAGGAGTCCGACGCGAGCGAGTTCATTATCGTGACGGTTCGCGGCGTGCTCTACGAGCTCGAGCGCCGCTGCCAGGGCACCGGCAAGAAGTTCTACTTCCCCGCGGTGCAGCCCACCTGCGTCAACATGGACCTCATCACGCTCGAAAAGCTCGTGCGCTGCCTGGAGACGGGCGAGGGCGAGGTGCAGATCGGCGTCTCGGACGAGGCGGCAGACCAGGCCAAGCTCACGCTCGACCGCATGCTCGAGTACGCAGCACGCTAGAACAATGTGGCATGAGGGACGGTTCCTTATGTCACATTCAAGGGAGAGGATTCCTGTGGAAACCAAGCAATACCCCGATATGGAGTGCGACGTCGTCATTGCCGGCTGCGGCGTGGCCGGCCTGTACGCGGCGCTCAACCTGCCGACGAGTACGCGCGTGATCATGCTCTCCAAGGGCGCGGTCGACGAGTGCGATTCGATGCTCGCGCAGGGCGGCATCTGCGTGCTGCCCGAGGGCTCGGACTACGATGCCTTCTTTGAGGACACCATGCACGCCGGCCATTACGAGAACCGCCGCGAGAGCGTCGACATCATGATCCGCTCGAGCCGCTCGGTCATCAACGACCTGCTAGCGATGGGCGTGGATTTTGAGCGCAAGGCCGATGGCGGCCTCGACTTTACCCGCGAGGGCGCGCACAGCCGTCCGCGCATTGCCTTCCATGCCGACATTACGGGCAAGGAGATTACGACCAAGCTGCTTCAGGCCGTCCGCAAGCTGGACAACGTGCAGATTCTCGAACACGTTGCCATGACCGACATCCTGACGGCCGAGCGCGATGGGGCCACGGTGTGCACTGGTGTCGTCGCTGTTGCCGTGGACGAGGACGATTCAGCTCGCCCCGCCGACGAGCTGGCAAATGCCGCTGAGGGCGTGCATGTCGGTAAGCCGTTTAAGATCCATGCCCGCCATACGCTGTGGGCGACGGGCGGCATCGGTGGCGTATACGACCATTCGACCAACTACCCGCAGCTCACGGGCGACGCCTGCTACATCGCGCAGGAGCACGGCATTAAGATGGAGCACCTGGACTACGTGCAGATCCATCCCACGGGCCTGTTCTCGCCGCAGCCAGGCCGTACGTTCCTGATCAGCGAGAGCTGCCGCGGTGAGGGCGCGATTCTGCTCAATGCCGCCGGCGAGCGTTTTGCCGACGAGTTGCAGCCGCGCGACGTTGTCGCTGCCGCCATCCGCGAGCAGATGAAGCAGGACGGCACCGAGCACGAGTGGCTGAGCTTTGCCCCCGTCGAGCGCGACGTGGTGACTGGGCACTTTGCCAACATTCGCGCGCGCTGCCTTGAGGACGGCCGCGACATCTTGGACGAGCCCATCCCCGTTACGCCCACGCAGCACTACTTTATGGGCGGCGTATGGGTCGATAAGGACGGCCGCACTTCGATGCCCGAGCTCTACGCCGCGGGCGAGACGGCTTGCAACGGCGTTCACGGCAAGAATCGCCTTGCATCAAATAGTCTGCTCGAGGCGCTGGTCTGGGGTCGTCGCGCCGCGTGGTACATGCGCACCGGCGAGTCGCTGGCCGTGGAGCAGGCGGGCGAGCCCGCGCTCGATGGACGCCATCGCGCCCTGAGTTCCGATACCCTTGCAATCGATGATTTGGCCCGTGCCGCCGGCACGCAGGCCGCAGAGGAGTAGACCATGAATCCCATTACCATGAAGCTCGTCGTCGATGATCTGATTTTGCAGGCTCTGCGCGAGGACATTACGTTTGAGGACGTGAGCACGGCGAGCGTGTGCCCCACGGCGCGTCCCGCCACGGTGGAGCTTATCGCCAAGGCCGACGGCATCATCGCCGGCTTGGATGTGTTTGCCCGTACCTTTGAGCTGCTGGATTCGCAGAGCTCGGTGCTGCTCGACGTTGCCGATGGCGACGAGGTGCACGCCGGCGACCATGTGGGTCAGGTGCGCGGCGATGCGCGCGTGCTGCTTTCGGGTGAGCGCGTGGCGCTCAACTACCTGCAGCGCATGAGCGGCATCGCTACCTACACGCACAGCATGGCCGCGGCGCTCGAGGGAACCAAGACCGTGCTCGTCGACACGCGCAAGACCACGCCGGGCATGCGCGTGTTTGAGAAGGCGGCGGTTGAGATTGGCGGCGGCAGCAACCACCGCTACAACCTGTCGACGGCCGTCATGCTCAAGGACAACCATATCGATGCCGCCGGTGGCGTGACGCGCGCGATCGAGATGGCGCGCGCCCATGCGTCGTTTACCACGACAGTTGAGATTGAGTGCGAGAACCTGGACATGGTGCGCGAAGCCGTGGAGGCCGGTGCCGACATTATCATGCTCGACAACATGACCCATGACGACATGGCCGCCGCCATCGAGCTTATCGCCGGTCGCGCCAAGACCGAGTGCTCGGGCAACGTGGACGCCAGCAACATTCGCGCCCTGGCCGATCTGGGTGTCGACTATATTAGCTCGGGCGCCCTGACGCACTCTGCGCCGATCCTCGACCTCTCGCTTAAGCACCTGCGTCTGCTGGACGGTAAATAATGAACGCCCGCGAGCGTCGCCGTGCCATCATGGGCGTGCTCGAAGGAGCCAAGGAGCCCGTTTCGGGCAGCGCACTTGCCCGCGAGGTTGGCGTGAGCCGTCAGGTCGTGGTTCAGGATATTGCCCTGTTGCGTGCCGATGGGCACGATATCGTGGCGACCAACCGCGGCTACGTGCTGCAGGAGGCCCCCAGCAGCCCCGCCGTGCCCACGCGCTTGGTCAAGGTTCGCCACAGCGTGGAGCAGGCAGGCGATGAGCTCACGAGTATCGTCGACGCCGGTGGCGCCGTGCTCAACGTGATCGTCAATCACCGCGTGTACGGCAAGATCACGGCCGACCTGGACATCCGCAACCGCCGCGATGTCGAGCGCTACCTAGAGGGCATCGCCAGCGGCAAGAGCTTCCCGCTGCTGACGGTGACGAGCGGCTACCACTTCCATCGCATTGCGGCGGAAGACGAGCAGACCCTCGACGAGATCGAGGCCATGCTCAAGGAGAAAGGCTACCTTGCCGATTTAATGCCCTACGAGGATGATTTGTCCTAACCCGATACTGTCTTTATAAGTTGCGGTGAAATAGTTCCTACAATCGGCACCTAAGCAATGAGCCAGGAACTATTCCACCGCAACTGCCAAGGTAGCCCCGTCCCCAATTAGCTGCCTGTACAAACAAAAGGAGGCCTCCGCGGCGATGCGGAAGCCTCCTTTTTTGTGCACGGTGTACTTTTGAGTGTGCAAGTGGGGGAGTTGTTACTCCTCGACGATCTCGGTGATCGCGCCAGCGGGGCAAGCGTCCTGGCAAGCGCCACAGGCGACGCAGGAGTCCTCGTCGGCGACGGTAGCGACGTCCTGGAGCTCCAGAACGCCAGCGGGGCAGGAGTCGACGCAAACGCCACAAGCGATGCACTCGTCGGCATCAATTACGGGATGAGCCATGGTAGTTTCCTCTCTGTTGACCGACGCTACAGGCGATGCGCGTCGGTTTGATTCGGGCAAAAACATACCACGGGAGCGACCGTTTGCAATACCCTCTGGCCGGCATCTTCATACCGTTCGCCGAGTATGCCAAGGTTTACTAAAAAACGCGCAGGTGGGGCCGTTGAGCTGCGCAAATGTTAGCTATAGGTGACTTGTAATATTGACCTATTGAGCGCGCCTGCGGAAAGGGCATCCCGTTATTTGGCCGAAAACCGGGTCGCAGTTTCCGGTTGGGCCCGCTAGCGGAAACTGCGACCCGGTATCAGCTCTCAAAACGGGATACGGTTTCCGGTTGAGCCTTCAGGCGGAAACTGCGACCCGGAATCCACGCTCAAACCGGGATGCGCTTGCCGCAAGACGGCCCCCAGGCACCCCCGGACGCAAACCTCAGTCAACTCTACATAGATCTCAATAGATCTGCCGAGAACTCAAACAGTGCATCTACCTGCACATTTGAGAACCTAAACTCTCAGAGATAAGAAATCTTATATGAATTGACTTAGATTTTGTATATTCCAGCCCATAAGGGGATACACTACATCCTGAAAGACAAGCCGAAGCGCCGCGCGACAGACCGTCGAGGCGGCGCGAACGCAAAAGAGAGAGGGAATTTCTAATGAGTAAGATTCTTGGTATCGACCTTGGTACTACTAACTCCGCAATGGCCGTTCTCGAGGGCGGTTCTCCGACCATTATCGTGAACGCCGAGGGCGACCGCACCACCCCGTCCGTCGTGGGCTTCCGCGCCGACGGCGACCGCGTTGTGGGTAAGGCCGCTAAGAACCAGGCCGTCACCAACCCCAAGAACACCGTGTTCTCCATCAAGCGCTTCATGGGCCGCAAGTACTCCGAGTGCACCTCCGAGATCAAGACCGTGCCGTATGAGGTCAAGGAGGGCCAGGGTGGCCGTGCCGTCGTCGATATCGAGGGCAAGGACTACACCGCCGAGCAGGTGAGCGCCATGACGCTCGCCAAGATGAAGGCTGACGCCGAGAAGTATCTGGGCGAGACCGTCACCGACGCCGTCATCACCGTCCCGGCCTACTTCAACGACGCCCAGCGTCAGGCCACCAAGGACGCCGGTAAGATCGCCGGCCTCAACGTCAAGCGTATCGTCAACGAGCCGACTGCTGCTGCTCTTGCCTATGGCCTGGACAAGCAGGGCACCGACCAGCGCATCCTGGTCTTCGACCTGGGCGGCGGTACCTTCGACGTCTCCATCCTCGACCTCGCCGACGGCGTGTTTGAGGTTCTGTCCACCTCGGGCGACAACCACCTGGGCGGCGACGACTGGGATCAGCGCGTCATCGATTGGATGGCCGATAAGTTCCAGCAGGAGAACGGTGTCGACCTGCGTCAGGACCCCATGGCCCTGCAGCGTCTGAAGGAGGCCGCCGAGAACGCCAAGAAGGAGCTCTCCGCAGCCCAGCAGTCCACCATCAACCTGCCGTTCATCACCATGAACCAGTCTGGCCCGCTGCACCTCAACTACACGCTGACCCGCGCCGAGTTCGAGAAGATCACCCGTGACCTGCTCGAGCGCTGCAAGCAGCCTGTCACCAACGCCCTGCGCGATGCTAAGCTCAAGCTCTCCGATCTGACCGAGGTCATCCTCGTCGGCGGCTCCACTCGTATGCCCGCCGTCCAGGAGCTCGTCAAGACCATGACCGGCAAGCAGCCCAACATGTCCGTGAACCCCGACGAGGTCGTTGCCGACGGCGCTGCCGTCCAGGGCGGCGTGCTCACCGGCGACGTCGAGGGCATCCTGCTGCTCGACGTTACCCCGCTGTCGCTGGGTGTCGAGACCATGGGCGGCATCATGACCAAGATGATCGACCGCAACACCACGATCCCGACCTCCAAGACCGAGGTCTACTCCACCGCTGCCGACAACCAGACCAGCGTCGAGATCAACGTGCTCCAGGGCGAGCGCGAGCTTGCCCGCGACAACAAGTCGCTCGGTAAGTTCCAGCTGACCGGTATCCCGGCTGCCCGTCGCGGCGTGCCGCAGATCGAGGTCACCTTCGACATCGACGCCAACGGCATCGTCAAGGTCTCCGCTAAGGACAAGGGCACCGGCAAGGAGCAGCAGATCACCATCTCCGGCTCCACCGCCCTGTCCGACGACGAAGTCGATCGTATGGTCAAGGACGCCGAGGCTCATGCCGAGGAGGACAAGAAGCAGAAGGAAGAGGTCGAGGTCCGTAACCAGACCGATAGCCTGTGCTACTCCACCGAGCAGACCCTCAACGAGCTGGGCGACAAGGTTTCCGCCGACGTGAAGTCCAAGGCCGAGGCCGCTATCGCCGACGCCAAGAAGGCGCTCGAGGGTTCTGACGTCGAGGCTATCAAGGCCGCCGGCGAGTCCCTGCAGTCCGTGGCCTACGAGCTGGCCCAGGTTGTCTACGCCGACGCTCAGCAGCAGACCGACGGTGCCGCTGGCGCCCAGCCTGCCGACGATGACGTTGTCGACGCCGACTACGAGGTTGTGGACGACGAGGACAAATAATCATGTCCGCCCGTAAAGCTCGCACGGAGGCGGCCGCCGCTGGCGCCGCCCCCGTTGACTCTGAGGAGAAGGACGTGAAGATTCCCGTAGAGGCCGTTGACGATACCGTGGCCAACGAGGCCCCGGCCGCCGAGGCTGCCGAGAACCAGGTAGAGGATTCCAACAAGGAGGCGACGATGACCGAGGACGAGATGGTGGAAGCCGCTATCCGCGCCGGTGAGGAAGCCGCCGACAACGACTTTAAGCTCAAGTTCGAGCAGGCTCAGAAAGAGCTTGCCGACGTGCGCAATGAGCTCGATGCTGCGGCAGAGGCTCAGAAGGCCGCCGAGGACAAGGCAAAGGACGCCACCGAGCGTACCGCCCGTCTGCAGGCCGACTGGGAGAACTTCCGTCGCCGCACCGCCAATGAGCGTATCGCCGAGCGCGAGCGCGCGACCGAGAAGCTTGTTACCGCGCTGTTGCCGGTGATTGACGATATCGAGCGCGCGATCGACCATGCCCGTAGCCAGGAGCTTTCCGACGACTTTAAGCAGTTCGTCGATGGCGTCGATGCGGTGCATGCCAAGCTGCTCGATGTGTTTGCGCACGAGGGCGTTGAGCCCATCGACCCCAAGGGCGAGGCGTTCGATCCGCTCGAGCACCAGGCCGTGGGGCGTGTCGAGGACGCATCGCAGTACGACGAGACTGTCAACGACGTGTACCAGAAGGGCTACCGCATGGCGGATCGCATCCTGCGTTCCGCGATGGTGACGGTGACCTACGGTGGCGAGAAGCGCCCCGCACCGGAGCCCGAAGCGGCGCCCGAGGATGCTACGGCCGATACGGCCGAGAGCACCGAGGAGTAATTGAGAAGGGCCCCGGGGCAACACCCGGGGCCCTTTCTGGCCTAGTGCCATATGAAAGCATGAGCCGCCGCCCGCTGGGCGGCGGATGAAACAGGAGAGGAGCTACGATGGCTGCAGGCAAAACCTTCTATGACATCCTGGGCGTATCCAAGAGCGCCTCCGACAAAGAGATCAAGAGCGCGTTTCGCAAGCTCGCGCAAAAATATCACCCCGATGCCGGAGGCGACGAGGCCAAGTTCAAGGAGATTAGCGAGGCCTACGAGACGCTTTCGGACGAGAAGAAGCGCAAAGAGTACGACCAGATGCTCATGTTTGGCGGCATGCCGGGCGCGGGCGGCGCGTATGGCGGCGGCTACGGTGCCGGCGCTGGTGCCAGCGGCTGGGGCGACATCTTCGACAGCATCTTTAGCGGCAACGGCGCCTGGGGCAGCGATTGGGGCTCGGGCTTTGCCGGGGCTGCGGGCGCTGCCGGTGCCGGCGCTGGCCGCAGCCGCGCTCGCAAGGGCGGCGACCTGTCGCTGACCGTCGATGTGACGGCCGAGGACGCGTTTCGCGGTGTGACGCACAAGGTCACCTACCGCATTCCCTCGACAGGCGAGCAGCAGACCATTACGGTCTCGGTGCCTGCAGGCGCGGTCGACGGCGGCAAGCTGCGTTACAAACGTCGCGGCGAGTATGGCGTTGCCGGCGGCGAGCGCGGCGACCTGGTCGTGACCACGCATGTGGAGGAGCATCCGCTGTTTAGGCGCAAAGGCGCCGACGTGACCATGGAGGTACCGGTCTCGGTCTACGAGGCGGCGCTCGGCTGCACGGTGGACGTGCCCACGCCCGGCGGTGCGACGGTCCGTTTGAAAGTGCCCGCGGGTACCCAGACGGGCAAGAAGTTCCGCTTTAAGGAGATGGGCGCGCCCGATGTTAAGCACCGTGGCCGCACGGGCGCGCTGCTCGTCGAGATCAAGGTGCAGGTTCCCACGAACCTGTCCGACGATGAGCGCGATGCCATGACCAAGCTGCGCGAGGCCGACACGCGCGACTATCGCGAGAAGGTCAATCGTTACAAGGCGACGTACTAGGGCGGTCGCGGCGCACGCCCACGCCCGCGGGCTTATGATGGACGATAACGAGACGGAAAGGGGTCAGGTAGCATGGCCGAGGACAATAGGAACAAACCGCTGTACATGATCAGCGTGGCGGCCGAGCTGACCGGCATGCACCCGCAGACTCTGCGCGTCTACGAGTCCAAGGGCCTGGTGAATCCTCAGCGCTCGGGCGGTAACACGCGCCTGTATTCGCGTGCCGATATCGAGCGTCTGGAACTCATCAACCAACTGACCGACGAGGGCATCAACCTTGCCGGCGTGGTGCGCATCCTCGATATGAAGGAGCGTTCCGAGGAGCGCGAGCGCGAGAACGAGAAGCTCCGCGCTCGCGTGCGCCAGCTCGAGGACGAGCTGCACGAGTATAAGATGCAGAAGAAGATCACCGCCCTGGCCCCGCGCGACGGCTCAGTCAACCCCGAGCAAGTCATGCGCAAGCTGCTAGGTACGGGTAGCGACCTATAGCTCCGCCGACGCTGCCGGGCACTCATTGGGGACAGACTTAAATGAGTGCCCGCAGAATGAGAGTGGATAATCTCCCGTTTTTGGCCTGTTTGCAGGCTCAAAGTGGGAGATTATCCACTCTCGTCATTTCGGCGTCTAAGTCTGCCCCCGGCACCCAACTCGTTCTTTGCTTTACTGAGATAAAGTGAACGTGCAGATTCGTAACCCACTCGCAACCGTTCTATGGCACGATATTGAACGAATGTATGCTATGCGCCCAAATCGTTTTGGGCAGAGTGGGAGACAGTATGGTCAAGCTGTACGAGGACGGCATCTACCTGCGCGGCGGCAGCGAGGTTGTGCCTGCGGCCGAGGCTGCCGAGCGCGGTATTACGCAGACGCCCGAGGATGCCAAGCGCGGCACCATCGCGTATTCGATCCTCCAGGCACGCAATACGTCCGGAGATCCCGAGGCACTCAAGATTCGCTTCGACGCCATGGCGAGCCACGACATCACCTTTGTCGGCATCATCCAGACGGCGCGCGCCTCGGGCATGGAGCAGTTCCCGCTGCCTTACGTGCTCACCAACTGCCATAATTCGCTGTGCGCCGTGGGCGGCACCATCAACGAGGACGACCACGTCTTTGGCCTCTCGGCCGCCAAGAAGTACGGTGGCATCTTCGTTCCGCCGCATATCGCCGTTATCCACTCCTTTATGCGTGAGAACTTCGCGGGCTGCGGCAAGATGATCCTGGGTTCCGACTCGCACACCCGCTACGGCGCTCTGGGCACTATGGCCGTGGGCGAGGGCGGTGGCGAGCTGGCAAAGCAACTGCTGCGCGACACCTACGACGTCGCCTATCCCGGCGTCGTCGCCATCTACCTCACGGGTGCCCCGCGCCCCGGCGTCGGCCCGCACGATGTGGCGCTCGCCATCATCCGCGCTGTCTTTGCCAAGGGCTACGTCAAGAACAAGGTCATGGAGTTTGTGGGCCCCGGCATCGCGAGCATGACGACCGACTACCGCAACGGCGTCGACGTCATGACCACCGAGACCACCTGCCTGTCGAGCATCTGGGCCACCGACGAGGACACGCACGCGTTTTTGACCATGCACGGCCGCGGCGACGACTATCGCGAGCTCAAGCCCGCCGATGTCGCCTACTACGACGGTTGCGTCGAGGTCGACCTGTCGAGCATCAAGCCCATGATCGCACTGCCGTTCCATCCTTCCAACGGCTTTGAGATCGACGAGCTCAACGAGAACCTCGAGGACATCCTGCACGAGGTGGAGCTCGAGGCCGCCAAGATCGGCGAGGGCAAGACGCACTTTAGCCTGCTCGACAAGATCGTCGACGGCAAGCTGCACGTGCAGCAGGGCGTTATCGCCGGCTGCTCGGGCGGCAACTATGACTCCGTGGTCCAGGCTGCCCGCGTGCTCAAGGGCGCCAATACCGGCTGCGGCGAGTTCTCGCTGTCGGTCTATCCCACGAGCCAGCCCGTGGCGCTCGAACTTACACGCCGCGGCTACATCTACGACCTCATGGAGGCCGGCGCAATCGTGCGCACGGCATTCTGCGGCCCGTGCTTCGGCGCCGGCGACACGCCCGCCAACAACGGCCTTTCGATCCGTCACACCACGCGCAACTTCCCCAACCGCGAGGGTTCCAAGCCGGGCAACGGCCAGCTGAGCGCCGTGGCTCTGATGGACGCCCGCTCCATTGCGGCGACGGCCGCCAACGGCGGCGTCCTGACGCCGGCGACCGACCTGCCCGAGGAGACTTGGGACGAGGCCTGCGAGTACACCTTTGACGACGCGCCGTACAAAAAGCGTGTGTACTGGGGCTTTGGCAAGGCGGAGCCTGCCGACGAGCTGGTCGAGGGTCCCAACATCAAGCCGTGGCCCGCGATGGAGCCCCTCGGCGACGATATCCTGCTCAAGGTGTGCTCCAAGATCATGGACCCGGTCACCACGACCGACGAGCTCATTCCCTCGGGCGAGACGAGCTCCTTCCGCTCCAATCCGCTGGGCCTGGCTGAGTTTACGCTGAGCCGTCGCGACCCGGCCTACGTGGGTCGTTCCAAGGAGGTCGACGCTGTGGAGAAGCGTCGCGTTTCCGGCGAGGCCGCGGGCGACCTGGCGGCGCTCGATGCCGAGCTTGCCGGCGTGTTTGAGGCGCTGGCCGGCGTGGGCGTCGCGGCCGATGCCAAGGCGACCGAGTACGGCTCCATGCTCTATGCCAAGAAGCCCGGCGACGGCAGCGCCCGCGAGCAGGCGGCGAGCTGCCAGCGCGTTATCGGCGGCTTGGCCAACATCGTCCACGAGTACGCTACCAAGCGCTATCGCTCCAACGTCATGAACTGGGGTATGGTGCCCTTCCAGATGGAGGCAGAGCCTGACTTTGAGGTGGGCGATTACGTCTTTGTGCCGGGTATCCGTGCCGCGCTCGATGGCGACCTAAAGGACATCGCCGCCTACGTGGTGCGCGCCGATGGTGCGGTCGAGCGGATTGAGCTCTACATTGCCGATATGACGGCCGAGGAGCGTGCCATCGTCAAGGCCGGCTGCCTGATCAACTACAACAAGTTCAAGGCCGCTGCCGAGTAACGCACTTAATTGTCCGCCCGGGGCTTACCCTTTCCCGCTCGCTCACGCGCTTCGCGAGGGTCGCGTTCGGGAAAGGGTAAGCCCCGGGCTACATTTCTGCGTTCTCGTTGGGTCTTGAGGGGCGCCAAAAATAGACTTGCTTGATGCCGTCCCTGTTATCGGGGCGGCTTCTTTTTGTTGAAAACCACCACAAAGGGGACAGGCACCTTTGTGGGGGTGGGGACGAGCTCGATGTTGTTGTGATCGTTGAGCGGCATGTTAATGGGCGGCTCTACAGAATTTCATCCGGGTTGGCGGGTTTGGTTGTTTTGGGGATGCCGAGTTTGGAGGACGCGAAATCGTCAACATTGTCCTTAATTCCGTCTTTGGTGTAGACAGTGACCATATAGGTGCTGTGTCCGAATTCGCCCTTGTCGCGTGTTGCCCAGGCATCCCAGTAGGCGGCCCCGTTTCGCCCTTTGATTTTTCCGACACGGCGGAGTTCTGTTCGCTTTAATTTCTGGTTGCTATAGATGGTTCGACCGGCCTCCTCGGTGAGCCCGCACTGTCCAAGCATCTTGTCGAGGACTTGGTTCATGTGGCGCTCATCGGTGTTTGGTGCGTAGTCGTAGGCGAGGGTGATGGAGTCGAGTGGCTGGTCGTCGATTAGATAGTTTGGCGCCTGAGGTCCAAGGCAGAAATAGGGGGAGCATCCGTCGATCTGACCGAGCAGTGGCAACTTTGACTGCCAAATTCCGGTGGGAATTCCATCTTCGTAAAACACGCCGCGACAGATAAAGGAGAGCGAGGTGGCACGCGAGCCGGCGTCGACCATTCCGCATAAATCGAAGGGCGAGGTGATACCAAGGGAAAAGGGCGTGATGACGATAAGGAAGAGCATCACGATGGGTATGGCGAGAATGGCGATGACGTTGCGACCGGTGGAATGAGGCGGCTTCATATGCGCTCCTCGAGACTAAGAGCAGGCAAGCTCGATGACAAATGAATAATCTCAGCTAACAATTCAATTTTAATCTCATAACGTGTGACAGCTGGCCGTCGAAACCGAGAACCACCACAAAGGCGCCTGTCCCCTTTGTGGTGGTGAGGAGCGCGCGGCTTCTTTTGGTAATAGTGCTGGCTGGCGATATCATTAGTGCAGGTAGCGAAGGTTTGCGTTGCGAGGTGCTTTGCTGTGAGAAGTCCTGCCCGTATTGGATTGATTGTTTTGGCGCTTGCGATCACTGTGGTTGGCATGGGCGCTGTCGGCATGGCGTTTCTACCTGCTGCGGTGACGGAGCCGGTGGTCAAGCCTGTGACTCAATCTGTCGAACTTCTGACCGGCGACGACAAGCCCGAGACCATTACCGTTGATTTTGATGAGCAGCCGGCTGTGCTGGGTATTAGCAATTATCCGCGTATTCAGCTTGGGGCCATGCGCTATACCACGGATACAAGCCTGATCGATAGGGCGTCCAAGCTACTCAAGGGCAAAACATTTAAGCGTTGGTACAGATATGCGTCCTATCGGGCAAAAGCGAACGACATGGTTGGCGGATGCCACTCTTCCATCGAGCTGGACACTGCAAACGGCGCAAAGTTATGTGATGTCTCGTACGATCCGGGCTACGAGGGCAATGAGGGTCCGGGCATCTACATCATGGACGGCGATGTCGCCTATGTCATGGAGGGCGACCAGACCGAGCTCAACGATTTTATGGGTCAGTGTATCCAAGATGCCTATAAACAGACCTGCTTGCCTGACCCGCAGACTGCACGCGATAGTGGGTCTGCCCGTACATGGCTGTTCGAGGATGAGATGCCCTGGACCGTCGAATCGGGAAGTACGGGTTCGGCGAAGGAGTAGAGACCGCGACCACCACAAAGGTGCCTGTCCTCTTTGTGGTGATTCGCATGTCATGAGAGCACTCAGAAAATCTTATATATAGAGACTTAGATTTATGTATATAATCGCGCAAAGCTGGCAACAATACTTCTCGAACAACGTGAAGCCGCCCCGTAGGGCGGCCGCCCCAAGAGAGGTGATTCCATGAGAATCGATAAGCTAGCAATGACGTCGCGCGAGGCGCTGCAGACCGCCATGAGCACGGCTGCCGATGCGCAGGCCGGCGCGGTGGAGCCGATTCACCTGCTGTCCGCTCTGCTCGGTGCCGGCGAGCGCAATATCTCCGTGATCATCGAGCGCATCGGCGCCGACCCGGCCCAGCTTGCACGCTCCACACAGGATGCCATCGACCATGCGCCCAAGGTGTCGGGCGAGGGCCAGCAGATGGGTCTTTCCAACGAGCTCGTCCGCGTCATCGAAAAGGCCGAGAAGAAGGCCACCAAGATGGGCGACAGCTTTGTGGTGACCGAGCATCTGCTGATGGCACTTGCCGAGGACAAGGGCGAGGCCGGCCGCGTTCTGCGTGACGCCGGCGTGACCAAGGAGCGCATCGAGCAAGTCTACGAGGAGCTGCGCGGCGATGACCGCGTGACGTCTGCCGAGGACAAGACGCAGTTTGAGGCGCTGGAGCAGTACGGCCGCAACATCTGCGACCTCGCCCGCGCCGGCAAGCTCGACCCGGTCATCGGCCGTACCGACGAGATCCGCCGTACCATCCAGGTACTGTCGCGCCGCACCAAGAACAACCCCGTGCTCATCGGCGAGCCGGGCGTCGGTAAAACTGCTATCGTCGAGGGCATCGCCCAGCGTATCGTGGCCGGCGACGTGCCGAGCACGCTGCGCGATCGCGACCTCATCGAGCTCGACATGAGCGCGCTGGTCGCCGGCGCCAAGTACCGCGGCGAGTTCGAGGACCGCTTAAAGGCCGTGCTCAAAGAAGTGCAAAAATCCGAGGGCAAGGTCATCCTGTTTATCGATGAGCTCCACACCATCGTGGGTGCGGGTGCCACCGAGGGCTCTATGGACGCCGGCAACATCCTCAAGCCTGCGCTCGCCCGTGGCGACCTGCATGCGATCGGCGCGACCACGCTCGACGAATACCGCAAGTACATCGAGAAGGATGCGGCGCTCGCCCGTCGTTTCCAGACCGTAATGGTCTCCGAGCCCTCCGTCGAGGACACCATCTCGATCCTTCGTGGCCTCAAGGAGAAGTACGAGATCTTCCACGGCGTGCACATCACCGATAGCGCGCTCGTGGCTGCCGCCGACCTCTCCGATCGCTACATCGCCGACCGCTTCCTGCCCGACAAGGCCATCGACCTGGTCGATGAGGCCGCAAGCCGCCTGCGCATGGAGCTCGACAGCATGCCGGTCGAGATCGACGCCACCACGCGTCAGCTCACCCAGCTGCAGATCGAGGAACAAGCGCTCATGAAGGAGACCGATGACGCCTCCAAGGAGCGTCTGGAGGCCCTGCGTCAGGAGATTGCCGAGGTCCAAGAAAAGCTCAACGTGCAAAAGGCCGGCTGGCTCAACCAGAAGAACGCCATCGACCACGTGCAGGAGCTCAAGGGACAGCTCGACGAGGCCAGAAGCGAAGAGGAGCGCGCGACGCGCAACGGCGATCTGGGCCGTGCGTCCGAGCTACGCTATTCCGTGATCCCGGGCCTGCAGCAGCAGATTCAGGATTCCGAGGCTGCGCTCGAGGCACAAAAGCAGCAGGACGGCGAAGGCCTCAACGAACAGGTGACCTCCGACGAGATCGCCGAGGTCGTGAGCGCCTGGACCGGTGTGCCCGTGTCCAAGATGATGCAGGGCGAGCTCGACAAGTTGAAGGGCTTGGAGGGCGAGCTGCATAAGCGCGTTATCGGTCAGGACGAGGCCGTCTCCGCTGTAGCCGCGGCCGTGCGTCGCAGCCGTGCGGGTCTCTCCGACCCAGACAAGCCCATCGGCAGCTTCTTCTTCCTGGGCCCCACCGGCGTAGGCAAGACCGAGCTCGCCAAGGCGCTGGCCGAGTGCCTGTTCGATGACGAGCGCGCGCTCGTGCGTATCGACATGTCCGAGTATATGGAGAAGTTCAGCGTCCAGCGTCTGATCGGTGCGCCCCCGGGATACGTGGGCTATGACGAGGGCGGCCAGCTCACCGAGGCCGTGCGCCGTCGTCCCTACTCCGTGATCTTGCTCGACGAGATGGAGAAGGCTCATCCGGATGTCTTTAACGTGCTGCTGCAGGTGCTCGACGACGGCCGTTTGACCGACGGTCAGGGTCGCCAAGTGTCCTTCAAGAACACGATTATCATCATGACGTCCAACGTGGGCTCCAAGGCTATCGCCGATCTGTCCGGCAAGGACGAGGAGGAGATGCGCCATCAGGTTGACGGGGCCATGGCTCAAACCTTCCGCCCCGAGTTCCTCAACCGTATCGACGATATCGTGGTGTTCCATCCGCTCGGCATGGCGCAGATCGAGAAGATCGTCGACATCCAGCTCGCCGACGTCCGCGCGCGTCTGGCCAAGGAGCGCATGACGCTTGCCATCACCCCGGCGGCCAAGCAGATGCTCGCCGTGGGCGGCCTGGACCCGGTCTTTGGCGCCCGTCCGCTCAAGCGTCTGGTTCAGCGCGAGGTCGTGGATGCCATCGCCGCCGCTATCATCGACGGCACGGTGCGCGAGGGCGATCAGGTGACAGTCGATGTCGACAAGGACGGCGGCTTTACCGTCGTGTGCGATAACACGCCGGCGGCCACCTACGAGGTCCCCGACGCCGAGTAGATTTTTGGGATATGCCTTAAAATCTACCAGCCGTCTCTAAACGCCAAGGGCGGCGGATCCATTGGGTCCGCCGCCCTTTTTCGTGCGACAATCGATGATGCCGAACGGATGCGATGTAAGGAGCTATGCAGATGAAAGACGAGATCAAGACAAGCGCGCCGGCGCCCAGGCCCACGTCCAAGCCGGCGCCCAAGCCGCGCGACCCCTACATCCGTGCCGAGAACGAGGACGATGACGGCTACGATCCCTACAGCGATCGCCGCCCCGAGCGCGAGCCCCTCTTCGAAGCTGACCCCTGGCGTTAAGTAGCTCATTTGGGACGGGGCTTTTTTAGCTACTTTGTTTTCGGCTAGAGGCGTTCATGCCTGCCCCCCCCTCGGCCGCTCGATATCCTCCGGGAGGGGCCACTAATAGAAAACTTGCTTATCCATTAATCAAGATACGCACAATCTTGCTCTCCTGCTAATCAAGAATCGTTATAATCTTGATTAGCAGGAGAGCAAGATTGGAGAATTATGGCATTCAACGACTTGGTGGCTCAAAAAATAAAGGACTTTGAGCAACAGGGGATTCCGCAGGTCTTTGAGCGCGACCTTGATCTGGGCAACCCGCAGGAGCCAAAGCGCGACAACATCGTATATGTGATTGTGGGCGCCCGTCGTTGTGGAAAGACGTATCGCCTGTATCAGGAGATGCGGCGGCTTCAGGGCCAAGGCGTCGAGCTTGACCGGATGCTATATTTCAATTTTGAGGATGAGCGCTTGCGTCCGTATGAGCCATCGCTACTAGCGGACGTGCTCGATACATTCTATGCACTATATCCTGCTGCTCGAGGCGAGGGCGCCTACCTTTTCTTTGACGAGATCCAGGAAATACCCGAATGGGGTGCGTTTCTGCGACGCGTGGTCGATACGGAGAAGGCGACCGTTTACGTGACGGGATCTTCTTCTAAGATGCTGTCCTCAGAACTTAAGAGCGAGTTCAGGGGCCGTTCTCTTGTGCGAGAGCTTTTTCCGTTGAGTTTTTCGGAATACGTCCGATATAAGACGGGGAGCGTTCCTGAGTCGAACGCGCCCTTCTCCTCAAGCGCTGCAGCGTTGCTCCGACACCATCTGGTCGGATATCTCGAGCGAGGGGGATTCATCGCGACACTTGAGCAGACGCCCGCAGACGCGATTCAGCTGCTACAGGAATATGCGTCGCGAACGGTCGCTATGGACGTTGTGGAGCGTTACGACGTCAAGAGCCCTCGTTTGGCCTCACTGTTTCTGACGCGGTGTATGGCATCTTCGGGACGAGAGCTGTCGGTGAACAAGGTGTACAACGAGTTCAAGAGCAGGCAGATACCCGTCAGTCGTAATTCGCTCAGCGACTTACTTGAGTATTACGAGGACGCCTACCTGCTGTTTTCTGTGCCGGAGTTTACGCGTTCACTTGCAAATAATACGCGGTCTGCGTCTAAAGTCTACGCTGTCGATCCTGCGATGTTTGGAGCATTCTCTCCCGCATCGGCATTGGACCAGGGCCAGAGGCTCGAGACTGCGGTGTTCAATGCGCTCAGAAGAAGGACTCCTGCGGTGCGGGTCGGTTCGGTCTGCCGCCTACTGGTCAAGGAGAAGAATAAAAGCCATGAGGTTGACTTTGTGGCTGGGGATGCACTTCTCATGCAGGCTTATAGCCTGACTCAGGTGAGTGTGGATATGGCAAGCGAGAAAACGCGCGAACGCGAAATTGCAGCCCTCGATGCCTCGATGGCCCAGTTTGATCTTGGCGAGTCGGTAATCGTTACTATGGATGAACAGGCCGATATTCCATGTGAACACGGTGTGGTACACGCTGTGCCCGCATGGAAGTGGCTCCTTGCCTAATCATCTACGGATCTGTGGGGCCAGGACCTCCTGGCCCCTTCATCACGGTTGGGGAGTACCATGATGCGCCCGGCTAGTCCTGGGCCTTGATGCTCGGCAGCAGAATCTGGGCGATGTAGTCGCATTCGAGCTTGGTGGCAGCGTCGGCCTTGCCGTCTTTGCCGACCAGCACGCTCTTGATCTGGCTGTAGGTGTAGCGGTTGCCGGTCGTAAGCTCGACAAGCTCAATGGCTGTGTCCATGGGATAGGTCGACACGGGGTTCTGCGTGCGCCCGTTGATGGTCTGGGGCACCACGTACGGATAGACGGGGCCGCTGGCGTAGACGGTATAACCGTTGCCTAGATTGGCCGCACCCAAAACCGTATCGCCCTCATCGGGCGTAAAGCTCTCGCCCTCGCGCACCGCGACGAGCGTCACAATCGGTGTATCGCTGTCGCCGGCAAGATAGATGCATAGCGTGCTGCCATTTTGCCAAGTCTCGACCTTGCCGTACCATTCGACGGGGATATCGAGCTGGTAGAGGTCGGTTGCCTTGTGACGGGCGTCGGCATCACGGGCTGCCTGTGCCTTTTGCGCGCTCACGGCATTGACGGCGGCGTCGCGCCGCGCGGTTGCCGCCTGCTGGAGCACCTTGGCGGTGGCGGCGGAGCTCGCGCCGCCTTCCTCGGCATACTTGGCGGCGGCGTCGATCTGGTCGTTGGTTACCGTGTCGGCCGAAGGCACCTTGAGTTTAAAGGCAGCCTGGGCACTTAAATCCTGTCCATCGCTCTTAACGGTGACCTGCGTCTTGGTGGTCGGGACGGTATAGATGGTGCCGTCGGCCGCGATGGGGGAGGCAGCGATGGAGAGCGTGTAATCGCCGGGCAGCAGTTTGATGCCGCGGCCGTGCTCGTCAACGTAGAGCGTTTCGCTCACAGAAGAGCCGTCGGAGTCCTGGCCACTCACCTGCACGGGGATCTTTGAGCCGGTGGAGCAGTCGAGTCCCGCGGCATGTACGCCAATTTGCACCGACATCATGGTATGGGCGTTTGCGGCAACTACGGCGGCCTGCTCTTGCTGGTATCCGTTCCAAGCCGCATAGCCCGCGCCGCCGGCGACGAGCGCGACGGCCACGACACCGGCGACCATCAGATTGCGGCGCTTGGGCGGCATCTTACGATGACGAGCCTCGGCTTCGCGTGCCGAAGGAACGGACGGTAGGGGAATATCGCCCATGGCGATGGTCTCGTCCACGGCAGGCGCAGAGCCTAAGCCAGGGAGCTCGCGGGTCAGCGAATCTTCGGCCGGCAAGTTGTCGAGCAAGATGGTTTCCTCGCTCGTGTCGGATTCGGGCTGGTTGCCGGCCTCGCTTTCGGTGTCTTCGTGACCTGCCTCGTCTTCGGTGGGCGCGGCGCCATCGTCTTTTGCATCCTGATCATCGGACTGCGCCTCGGCTTCCGGCTCATCCTGCACGTCAGCGCCCGAATCGTCAAACGCAATCTCATCGAGTGAAATCCGGTCTAAGCTCTCCAAGGCCTCAGCGCAAGCTTCTGCATCTTGGGCCGCATCCTCTTGGCCCATCGTTTCATCTTTCATACATCCCCCAAGCTCAATATCGGGACAACAATGTACCCAAAAACAGGGTCATATAGAGCTGTCAGGCAATTGGAAATCTGATTTTATCTGTGCGAGAGGTTTTGAATATGTGCGTGGATGCGCGCAACAGCAAAAAGCCCCCGGAAAGCGGACAAATCGCTTTCCGGGGGTATGCAATACGTTGCATTGCGCGGAGTCGGCCAGGCGACTTCACATTCAAGCGGTATGTGCACCGGGCACGTTACTCGGCGTGCGCGTAATCAACCTTGGCGCGGCGAGCGGTAGCCTTCTCCCAATCGCTGGTGCCCTCAAAGACATCCTGCTTGTAGGGATTGCGGCCGAGCTTCTTGGCGCGGTAGGCGATGTAGATGATCGCGACGACGTTGGCGACCAGTGCGGCGATCGAGACCGCGGTAGCGGCGCCGGGGTCGAGCGTGGAGTGGGTCACAAAGATGGACTCCTCCTGGAAGTACGGGAATACCTGAGCAAACATGCACCAAATAGCCAGCGTAAAGGCGCGGTTCTGGATCCAGCCGCCCTTGTTCCAGATAAAGGCGGCGACGGTGGGCGCCAGCAGCAGCGCAAAGCCGCAGAACCAGGAGTGGGTGGGCAGGCAGTTGTAGGTGTAGCAGAAGTTCCAGATGTCGTAGGCGATGATGTAGACCCAGGTCATGTCGGGCCACAGCATGTCAGTCTGATCCTCGGAGGCGTAGACGCTCCACCAACCGGTCATGCAGAAGATGTTGATGATGCCCGCGATGCCGTTGAACACGTTGTTCCAGCCGGCCAGCTGCGTAGCACCTTCGGAGGTGACCCAAGTGGACTGGCCCAGGACAAAGAAGTGATAGGCGCTCTCAAAGTCGGACACGACGGCGATCATGATGTTGATGGCGACGATCACAAACGGCCACGCGCGGAACCAGTGTGCCTTGCCGATCTTGCCCCACTGATACTTAATGGCGATGAAGCCCCAGCAACCGGCCAACGCCGCGTAGACCTTGGCGTAGTGGAACCAGCTGTTCTGGTACACATGGGTGGGGTTGGTGAGCGCCCACTCGGCGCCCTGCGAAACGCCGATGGCGATAGCGACGCAGTAGATGGTCATGGCCAGCGGAGCCACGCCAAAGATGATTGCCGCGCCCAGCTTGGTGCGGCGGCCGACCTCGTTGAGCACGATCAGGCCAATAAAGACCATGGCCCAGCCGACCCAGTGGATAAGGGTATTGCTACCCCAAACATCGAACAGCATGCTGCTCTCCTTTCACACGCCCGCGGCCCCTCTTCCGTCGCGGGCAGTTTGGCCAAATGTCGTCAGTTCTGGGGCTTGCGCTCCGGACACTTGGCGGTATAGCCCTCGATATGGAGTGTCGAGGCGATGATTTCCTTGACCGTCTCGTCGGGCACATCGGGGTGCGTGCGGATATACATCAACAACCCCATGATGAGGGTGTAGAAGGTTTCGTAGACATGGTCGATGCGCAGGTCATGATGGGCGACAAAGTCCACCACGGTGGTGTCGCAAATGTATTGCGCCACGCGCTGGACCACGTTGTGCAGAAAGCCGCCGTAGAGCGCGCCGCTGCTTGAGGTAAGCGTGCTCGGCAACTCGTGGCCGCTCACGACCAGGCGCTTAAAGAGCGGAGCGACGGTGTCGAGTGCGCCTTCGATGTCACCAACCGTGCGGCTGGCGTTCCACTGCTCGAGCTCGGCGATAAAGCCGTCGATCGCCTCGTCCATAACGGCGGTGACGGCGGCGTCCATATCGGCAAAGTAGTGGTAGAACAGCGAGCGCGTGCAGCCAGCCCGCTTGGTCACGGCCGATACCGATAGGTGGGACACGCCCAGCTCGGAACTCACGGTGCGCACGGCGGCGAGGATCTCGCGACGGCGCTCGTCGCCCGTCAGGCGCTTTGCCGCGCTATCGGACGCGGGGATGGCATCGACCACAGAGGTATCTGCTGTGTTGCTGCCCATGTTTTGCCGCCTTTCATCCTCTTTTGCCTGACCGTTCGCCTAACAGTCTTGAATATTGTTGACGGTTCGTCAATACTATTTTTGACACAATGTCAACAATAACGGGTGAACGGCATGGGGGTATGTCGAGCCCGTAAAAAGAGGGGCGCTGCGTGCGTGCCAGGCTGCGGCAAGAGAAGGGACGACTATGATTCTCAACGGACCGGGGATTAGCTACACCGAGCCCGATATCGGTGCGGAGTTTGTGCCGCCGCTGCCGGAGCATCCGCGCGAGGCCATCGTCAAACTGTGCGAGCACTGCACCAACCGCCTGCTGCATCGCGACGAGCTGCTGGGCTACGAGTACTGGTCGTTTGCCGAGGCCACGACTGACGAGCAGGCCGAGGTACTCTGCAAGATGAAGATGCGCCGTCCCTACACGCTGCCCGAGATGGTCAAGCTCACCGGCATGCCCGAGGCCCAGATCGAGAAGATGCTCGACGATATGAGCTACACGGGCCTGCTCGAGTACAACTGGGAAAATCCCGAGCGCGCCAAGCAATGGGTGCTGCCCATGCTGGTGCCGGGTTCTGCCGAGTTCCTCAACATGCGCGTGAGCCAGCTCGAGGAGCATCCGGTCTATGCTAAGTTCTTTGAGCAGGCGTCTAAGGGACCGCTGTCCAAGGCCACGCCGATGGTGCCGCCCGGCGGCGCTGGCATCGGCATGCACGTCATTCCGGTCGAGAAGGCTATCGATGCTTCGAGCACCTCGGTGCCGATCGAGCATATCGAGCATTGGCTAGACAAATACGAGGGTAAGTATGCCGCCAGCACCTGCAGCTGCCGTGCGAGCCGTCGCGTGATGGGCGAGGGCTGCGCCGACGACCCCGCCGACTGGTGCATCGCCGTGGGCGATATGGCCGACTACGTGGTTGAGACCGATCGTGGCCATTACGTGACCCGCGACGAGGTTTACGACATCTTGCGCCAGGCCGAGGACAACGGCTTTGTGCACCAGATCACCAACATCGACGGCGAGAACAAAATCTTCGCCATCTGCAACTGTAACGTCAACGTGTGCTACGCCCTGCGCACCTCGCAGCTGTTCAACACGCCCAACCTGTCGCGCTCGGCCTATGTCGCCAAGGTCGAGAAGGACAAGTGCGTGGCCTGCGGTCGCTGCGTTGAGGTGTGCCCGGCTGGTGCAGCCAAGCTCGGCCAGAAGCTCTGCAGCAAAAAGGCCGGCGGACAGGTGCCCGAGTATCCGCGTCAGGAGCTGCCCGATGCCACCAAGTGGGACCACACCAAGTGGTCGCCCAACTACCGCAACGACAACCGCATCGAGACGCATGAGTCCGGCACCGCTCCCTGCAAGACGGCCTGCCCCGCGCATGTTGCCGTTCAGGGCTATTTGAAGCTCGCGGCTCAGGGTCGCTATGACGAGGCGCTGGCGCTCATCAAGCGCGAGAACCCGCTGCCCGCTATCTGCGGCCGCGTGTGCAACCGCCGCTGCGAGGACGCCTGCACCCGCGGTCGTGTGGACGAGGCCGTGGCTATCGACGAGGTCAAGAAGTTTATCGCCCAGCGCGATCTGGATGCCGCGACTCGCTATGTCCCGCCTGTGGTGACGCCGACGCGCGCCGGTGGCTTCGACCAGAAGATCGCCATCATCGGTGCCGGTCCGGCCGGCCTGTCCTGTGCCTTCTATCTGGCCGAGAAGGGCTACAAGCCCGTCGTGTTCGAGAAGAACGAGCGCCCGGGCGGCATGCTCACCTACGGTATTCCCAGCTTTAAGCTGGAAAAGGACGTTATCGAGGCCGAGGTCGAGGTTATTCGCCTGATGGGTGCCGAGTTCCGCTATGGCGTGGAGGTCGGCCGCGATGTGACGCTCGACGAGCTGCGCGCGCAGGGCTTTAAGGCCTTCTACGTTGCCATTGGCTGCCAGGGCGGCCGCCTTGCTGGTATTCCGGGTGAGGATGCCGAGGACGTGACCGTGGCCGTCGACTTTTTGCGCGAGGTCAACAGTGGCAAGATCGACGCGCTGCCCGGCCGCACCATTGTGGTGGGCGGCGGCAACGTGGCTATCGATGTCGCCCGCAACGCCTGCCGTCTGGGTTCCGAGCACGTTGAGATGTTCTGCCTGGAGAGCGAGGCTCAGATGCCCGCCAGCGAGGAGGAGCGTCGCGAGGCCATCGAGGACGGCGCGCACATCAGCTGCGGTTGGGGCCCCAAGGAGATTCACCTGGACGAGGCCGGTCGTGTGTGCGGTATCACCTTCAAGTGCTGCACGCGTGTCTTTGACGGCGAGGGCCGTTTTGCGCCCGAGTACGACGAGAACGATCTGCGCCGTGTCGATGCCGACCGTGTCGTCATGTCGATTGGCCAGTCCATTGTGTGGGGCGACCTGCTGGCTGGCTCCAAGGTGGAGCTTAGCCGCGGTCAGGGTGCCCTTGCCGATCCTCAGACCTACCAGACCGCCGAGCCAGACATCTTTGTGGGCGGCGACGTCTACACCGGTCCGAGTTTTGCCATCGATGCCATCGCCGCCGGCCACGAGGCCGCCGTGTCCATCCATCGCTTTGTGCAGCCGGGGTCCACGCTCACCATCGGCCGCAACCAGCGCCGCTACACCGCGCTCGACCGCGACGATGTCGTGATTGAGAGCTACGACAACGCGAGCCGCGAGGTTGCCCACGTGGACCGCGAGCGCGAGAAGGCCGCGCCGTTTAGCGAGTACGTCGAGACCTTTACCGAAGAGCAGGTGCGCGCCGAGACCGCCCGCTGCCTGGGCTGCGGCGCCTCGATCGTCGACCCCAACAAGTGCATCGGCTGCGGCCTGTGCACCACCAAGTGCGCGTTTGACGCTATCCACCTGGATCGCGACCGCCCCGAGTGCTCCACGATGGTCAAATACGAGCAAAAGCTCCCCAGCCTCGGCAAGTACGCTTTGAAGCGTGCGATCAAAATCAAATTTGGGAAGAAATAAAAAACGCAACAAACAAGAGAACGGCGTAGAGAACGGTTGGACAGCGAGCGAGTCCCAGGCGTGGCGAGGTGCCTTGAAAGAGGAGGGCATAGGGCTTTTGCCCATGCCCGACGATTGAAAGGCAGATCGTCCGTCTGGGGCTCGCGCAGCGTCAAGTCGACCGCCGTTCGTTAGAACGGCGGAAGAAAAAGTGCATGAATTGGGAATCGTTTATCACATCATTCGCGATGTCGAGAATGTGGCGCGCGCCAATGGCGTGTGTCGCGTTTCGAGCGTGACGCTGCTCCTGGGCGAGGTCTCGGGCGTCGTTCCCGACCTACTGCTCGACGCTTGGCGTTGGGCGGCGGATAAAAAGCCTATCACCGAGGGCTCGGAGCTTATCGTGGAGCCCGTCGAGGCCGTGACGCATTGCGAGGCGTGCGGCTGCGACTACGCGACGGTCGAGCACGGCAAGACCTGCCCCCATTGCGGCAGCGGCGAGACATACCTGCTGCAGGGCCAGGAGGTCATGATCAAGCAGATCGAGACCCCCGATGAGGACCCGACAGACGCTGCTCCCGACGGCCTCTCCAACGCCCCCGATGCCGTCGACGCCGCCAACCCTCTCCACATCGTCTAGCCCCTGGTCTTTGGGGACGTCCCCAAAGACTACTTGCGCTATTGCATAAGCCACGAAAATAGTCAAGTCATATCTGTTTAAACAAAATAGCGGCAGTACAAGCGCATTCGCACTTGCTTAAAATCGGTATCAATGAACAGCATGCTTGTATCTGTAAAATACATGACTTGATGAGCGACGCTTTAGTGGGAAATGAGTCGAAAAATAGCAACGTAATCAACTTGTAACAAACCTAGACGTTTAAACAAATAATCTAACCTTTTGCGGATTCAGCTATAATTCCACAATCCAAACAGGTATACTTCGTTCATGTCGTGTAGGAAATACGTAGACAAAAAGGAGGTTATGTGATGGTAAGTATTGTTCTTGCTAGCCATGGTGACTTGGCGGCTGGAATCAAGCAGACGGGCTCGATGGTCTTTGGCGATCAGCCGTCTGTTGCCGTGGTCTCGCTCGAGCCGAGCATGGGCCCCGACGACTTCCGTGCCAAGGTCGAGGAAGCAATCGCTTCCTTCGAGGACCAGGAGCAGGTGCTCTTCCTCGTTGATCTGTGGGGCGGCACGCCCTTCAACCAGATCAGCGGTCTCATCGAGGGCCATGATTCCTGGGCTATCGTCACCGGTGTCAACCTGCCTATGCTCATCGAGGCATATTCGCAGCGCTTTGACGCAAAGAACACTGCACATGCGATCGCAAAACATCTCGTGACTGAGGCTAAGGCCGGCGTGCGCGTCAAGCCCGAGTCTCTGGAGCCCGAGGAGAAGAAGCCGGCTGCGGCCGCCGCTGCTCCTGCGGGTGCCATTCCTCCGGGAACGGTGATCGGCGACGGGCACATCAAGATCGCCCACGTCCGTATCGACACGCGTCTGCTGCATGGTCAGGTGGCCACCACGTGGACCAAGCAGATCAACCCCAACCGCATCATCGTGGTCTCCGACGGCGTTGCTCACGACGAGCTCCGCAAGACCATGATCGAGCAGGCTGCCCCTCCGGGAGTCCACGCCAACGTCGTGCCTATCAAGAAGATGGCCGAGGTCGTCAAGGACACGCGCTTTGGCGACACCAAGGCGATGCTGCTGTTCGAGAACCCGCAGGATCTGCTCAGGGCCATCGAGGCCGGCGTCGACATCAAGGAAGCCAACATCGGTTCCATGGCCCACTCCAAGGGCAAGGTCGTCGTCACCAACGCTGTCGCTATGGGCGATGACGATGTCAAGACCATCGAGGCTCTCAAGGCCAAGGGCGTCAAGTTCGAGGTCCGCAAGGTTCCTTCGGATTCCTCCGAGGATCTCGACGCCATGTTGAAGAAAGCTAAGGCCGAACTGGCCGCTCAAGCATAGTAAAGGAGGGTCCGATACATGTCTGCAATCACTATTCTGCTTGTTGCGATTGTCGCGTTGCTTGCCGGTATGGAAGGCATTCTGGATGAGTTCCAGTTCCATCAGCCGCTCGTGGCATGCACGCTTATCGGTCTCGTAACCGGTCACCTTCAGGAGGGCATCCTCCTGGGCGGTTCGCTCCAGATGATGGCCCTTGGCTGGGCTAACGTCGGCGCCGCCGTCGCGCCTGACGCCGCTCTGGCCTCGGTCGCTTCTTCGATCATCATGGTGCTCGCCCTCAACGGTGGCGCCACCGATTCGGCCAAGGCCGTTACCGCCGCCATCGCCGTCGCCGTCCCGCTGTCGGTCGCTGGTCTGTTCCTGACCATGATCTGCCGTACCCTGGCTACCGCTATGGTTCACGGCATGGACGCCTGCGCCGAGAAGGGCGACTTCGCCGGCATCGAGCGTTGGCAGTACGCCGGCATCCTCATGCAGGGTGTTCGTATCGCCATCCCGGCAGTACTTCTGTGCATCATCCCGGCCGAGGCCGTTACCAACGCGCTTAACGCTATGCCCGATTGGCTGTCCGGCGGCATGGCTGTCGGCGGCGGCATGGTCGCTTCCGTCGGTTACGCCATGGTCATCAACATGATGGCCACCAAGGAGACCTGGCCGTTCTTCATCCTCGGCTTTGTCCTTGCTGCCATCCCTCAGCTCACGCTGATCGCCCTTGGCCTCATCGGCATCTCCCTTGCCCTCATCTACCTTGGCCTTAAGGATCTGGCCAAGCAGGGTGGCGGCATGGGCGGTGGCTCCGGTGACCCGCTCGGCGACATTCTGAACGATTACGAGTAGGAGGGGAGTGATACATATGGCAGAGAACAAGATTCAGCTCACCAAGGCTGACCGTAAGAAGGTTTGCTTCCGTCATCAGTTCCTTCAGGGCTCGTGGAACTACGAGCGTATGCAGAACGGCGGCTGGTGCTTCGCAATGATCCCTGCGATCAAGAAGCTCTACACCAGCAAGGATGACCAGATTGCCGCTCTTAAGCGCCACCTGGAGTTCTATAACACCCACCCCTATGTTTCCGCCCCCGTCATTGGCGTTACCCTCGCTCTCGAGGAGGAGCGCGCCAACGGTGCTCCGATTGACGACGTCGCCATTCAGGGCGTCAAGGTCGGTATGATGGGCCCGCTCGCCGGCGTCGGCGACCCCGCCTTCTGGTTCACCCTTCGCCCGATTCTGGGTGCTCTGGGCGCTTCCCTGGCCCTGTCCGGCAGCATCGCCGGTCCGCTGCTGTTCTTCTTCGCGTGGAACATCATCCGTTACGCCTTCCTGTGGTACACGCAGGAGTTTGGCTACAAGGTCGGCTCCTCCATCGCCAAGGACCTCTCCGGCGGTCTGATGGGCAAGGTCACCGAGGGCGCTTCCATCCTGGGTATGTTCATCATCGGCGCCCTGGTCGAGCGCTGGGTGTCCATCTCCTTCACCCCGGTCGTCTCCAAGGTCACGCAGTCTGCTGGCGCCTTTATCGACTGGGCTAATCTGCCCTCCGGTTCTGAGGGTGTCAAGGAAGCACTGACGATGTATAACTCCATCGGTGCTAACGCCCTTGATCAGGTGAAGGTCACCACGCTTCAGGCTAACCTCGATCAGCTCATCCCCGGCCTTGCCGCCGTGTGCCTGACCCTGCTGGTCTGCAAGCTCCTCAAGAAGAAGGTCAGCCCGATCGTCATCATCCTGGCTCTCTTCGCCATCGGCATCATCGGTCGCGTCTGCGGCTTCATGTAAGCACGTTTCGGCTTAAGACCGAGAATTGCTAGGCAAGGGCTTTTGAGCCATTGAAACGGACCGCACCCGGTGGGTACACTGGATGCGGTCCGATTGTTTTATTTGGAGGGCGAGGCGCGCATGGCGCAATCTCAGAACAGCACGGTCGATCTGGCAACGCCGGCAACCTGCCTGATGGGGCTTACCAGTCACGGTAACGTAATGGTGGGCAATAAGGCGTTTGAGTACTATAACGAGCGCAATCCCGAGGATTTTATTCAGATCCCGTGGGATGAGGTCGACTATATTGCCGCTGAGGTTTTGCGCGGCACCAAGAAGATTACGCGTTTTGCCATCTTCACCAAGGACAATGGTCACTTTACGTTTTCGACGCGCGATGACAAAGAGACGCTTCGTGCGGTCCGCAAGTACGTTGACGAGGATAAGCTCGTGCGTTCGCCTGACTTTATCGATGTGACGGCTAAGGGCGCCAAGAGCATCCCCTCCGTTATCAAAAACCTCTTCCACAAAGGCAACTAGTCATTAAAGAGCGCCCCCTCAAAGTGGGGCGCAGTCTCCCATGTGGCTCGATCGGGAAAGTGCATCCCAGTTCGAGCGTCGATTCCGGGGTGTAGTTTCCGGAACGGGGTCGTTTGGGAAACCGTGTCCCGTTTCGAGCCGAAATTCTGGGTCACTGTTTCCCAGCGAGGTCTCATGGGGAAAGTCTGACCCAGAATTTGCCTGGATAGTGGGACGCACTTTCCGGAGGGCTGTTCCACCGCAACTTCGAAGAGTGGGTATACGCTGCATTACAGCGGCGTAAATCTGCTACACTAATACAACATGCCTCCGTAGCTCAGGGGATAGAGCACCGCTCTCCTAAAGCGGGTGTCGACGGTTCGAATCCGCCCGGGGGCACCAGAGATTTGTCGAGCCCGGTACCGCTACGGTGCCGGGCTCTTCTGGTCTAAGGGCAGGGTTCGAGCCGTCGACACCCGCGTCACCAATTTCCCCGCGGGGGGAGTTTTCGAATCCGCCCGGGGGCACCAGAGATTTGCCGAGCCCGGTACCGCTACGGTGCCGGGCTCTTCTGGTCTAAGGGCAGGGTTCGAGCCGTCGACACCCGCGTCACCAATTTCCCCGCGGGGGGAGTTTTCGAATCAGCCCGGGGACACCAGAGATTGATCGAGCCCGGTACACCGTCACGGTACCGGGCTCTTCTGGTTCATGTCATGTCAAAAACGAAGCGCCCCCGTGGGGGGGGGGCCAGCGGGCGCCGGTGAGCGGAAATGTTTGCGGCGGGAGCCGGAATTGGCGGTGGGGCGGCGCCGATTTGGTGGGTCCGGGATAGTCGCCCCGGCTCGTG